>JALORY010000068.1 GCA_025458675.1 Gammaproteobacteria bacterium
GGACAGCCTGCGGATCGCCGACGAGGGCCGCGCGGCGCGCGCGAAGGCCACCGCGGAGCTCGACCGGCTCGAGCAGCAGCTGCGCCAGTCGCTCGCGGCCGCGAGCGCCCGCGAACGGACCGGTGCCGGCGACGGCCCGGGCTGAGCGGACGGCAGCGTGGGCGCGGTCGGCGAGTACCACGAGCGTTCCAAGCACCGGCCCGAGCGCTACGCGCCCGGACCGGGCCGGCTCGACTGGGCGACCCAGCCCGACCCCTTCCGGCGCTACGACGGTGCGCCCGGGGTGGACCTGCCGCTGCTCGCCGGCGAGCTGCCGGCGCGGTGGGACGACCTCTTCACGCCGGGCGCCGTCGCCGCGCAGCCCCTGCAGCGCGCGACGCTGGCGCACCTGCTCGAGCTCTCGCTCGGCCTCGCCGCGTGGAAGTCCTATGGCGGCAGCCGCTGGGCGCTGCGCTGCAACCCGTCGAGCGGCAACCTGCACCCGACCGAGGCCTACCTGATCTGCGCGGAGCTGCCGGGGCTCCCGGCGGGCGTGCACCACTACCAGCCGCGCGACCACCGCCTGGAGCAGCGCGCGAGCGCGTCGTTCGCGTGGACCGGCGGGGTGCTCGTCGCGCTCACCGGCATCCACTGGCGCGAGGCCTGGAAGTACGGCGTGCGCGCCTTCCGCTACTGCCAGCACGACTGCGGGCACGCGCTCGCCGCGATGGCGTACGCCGCGGCGGCGCTGGGGTGGCGCGTCCGGCGGCTCGACGACTGGGGCGACGACAAGATCGCCGCGCTGACCGGGATCGATCGGCCCGCCGACTTCGCGGGCGCGGAGCCGGAGGCGCCGGAGGCGGTGCTGTGGATCGGCCACGGCGCACCGCCCCGGGCACGGGACGTCCTCGCTGCGCTCGCGGGAGCGGCATGGCAGGGACGGGCGAACGCGCTGAGCGCCGGACACCGCGACTGGCCGGACATCCCGGCCGTCGCGGCGGCGACCCGCCGTCCCGCGGGCGTCGACGCACCGGCCAGCAGCGCGGCCGGGCTGCCGGCGCTCGCGCCCGTATCGCCCGTGCCGGTGTCGCGCCTCGTGCGGCGGCGGCGCTCGGCGCAGGCCTTCGACGGCGCGACGGGGCTGTCCTCCGCCGCGTTCTTCCGCGTGCTCGACGCCCTGCTGCCGCGACCGGACACGCCCCCGTGGTCGCTGTGCGACGGCGCGCCGCAGGTGCACCTCGTGCTGTTCGTGCACCGGGTCGACGGTCTGTCACCCGGGATCTACTGCCTCGCGCGCGATCCGGCGGCGCTCCCTGCCCTGCGCGCCACGATGCGCCCCGACTGGCTCTGGGCCGAGGTGCCGGGGTGCCCGCCCCACCTGCCGCTCTTCCTGCTCGCGGCGCTCGACGTGAAGGCCTTCGCGGCCGCGGCGTCCTGCCACCAGGACATCGCTGCCGACTCCGCGTTCGCGGTCGCGATGCTCGCCCGCTTCGACGACGTCACGGACGAGGCGCCGTGGCGCTACGGCGAGCGCTTCCGGGAAGCGGGCGTCGTCGGGCAGGTGCTGTACCTCGAGGCGGAAGCCGCCGGCGTGCAGGGCACCGGCATCGGCTGCTACTTCGACGACGCGGTGCACGACGCCCTGGGACTGGACGGCGCGCGCTTCCAGGACCTGTACCACTTCACGGTCGGCGGCGCTCGCGTCGACGCGCGGCTCGCCACCGAGCCGCCCTACGCGCACCTCTCGGCTCGTTCGGCCTGAAACACCGGTCGGGCGCGGACGCGCCCGGCCCGTCACTGCGGCTTGCCGAACTGGACGGGGAACTGTCTGACGTAGTCCTCGTCGAACACGAGCTCGATCGCGATCTCGCCCTCGTGCTCGCGGATCTTCACCTGCTTGAGGTCGGGCAGGCGGACGGCGAGGTAGGTGGTCATCGCCGCGGCGAGCTCCTCGTCGTCGGTGACGATGGCGTGCGCGAGGTTGCCCGCGACGAACTGGGCCCGCTGCAGCTGGTCGGGCGCCGCGATCACGCCGCCGTCGGCCTCGATGCCCTCGTCCATCCGCGCATCCATGCGGTCGAGATAGGCGCCGTGGTGATCGGGCAGCGGCTTGCGCCGGTTGTACTCGATCTGCGCGATGGCGTTGAACAGCACGGCCATGACGTCGCTCATCGCCGGCTCCTAGAGGCCCCGGAGCTCGCGGTCGCGCAGGCCGGTCAGGATCGCCTCGCCGTTGCCGTCGACCCGGAACTCGCCGTAGCGCGCCTCGCTGTAGCGGGCCGCCGAACCCTCCTCGAAGAAGAAGGCGTTGGTGGCGAGCTTCGGCGTCCCGCCGCGGACCCGGAAGCGCATGCGGACCTCGGCGGCCGCCAGCGGGGTGCCGTCGTCCAGGCGGACGAGCTCGGCGACGCCTCTCTCGTCCAGGCGCAGCACCAGGTGGCCGTCGGCCGCTTCCGTGGCGGCGCGGCCCGGCCCGAAGGCGTCCGTGGCGACGCGAAAGCGCAGCGCCATGTAGTCGCCCTGCATCAGCGAGCGCGGGTCGACGGGCGCGAGCTCGAGCAGCACCACGCGCCCGCTCCCGACGAGCCGCTCGCGCTGCCACACGGTCCAGTTCACCGCCGCGAGGATCGCGAGCCCCGCGAGCAGCGCGACGAGCCTACGCACGGTCCACCTCCCCGCCACCCGGCCAGAGCCGGCGCAGCGCGAGCCAGGCGAGCAGCAGCACGCCCCCGGCCACGGCCATCAGCAGCGACTTCTCGAGCAGCGTGACGTGCAGGGCGTAGTAGTAGTGCGAGAGGGTCGCGAGCAAGGCGAGCACGCCGAGTCCCGCGAGCTCGCGGCTGCCCGCCGCGAAGCCGACCAGCAGCAGCACCATCGCGGGCGCGAGCCCGGGCGCCTTGACGCCGAGCAGCGCCACGACCGCCACGCCGGCCAGGGCGACGAGGCCCGTACCCGACAGCGCAGCGCGTCCCTCGCGCGCGATCAGCCAGCCCGCCAGGGCCACCAGCACGACGGCCGACAGGCCGACGCCGACCCAGTGAACGGCCTCGTACGGCGCAGGGACGCCGGCCACCCCCACGAGGCGCCGCAGCTCCCACAGCATCGCCGCCACGACCGCCAGCTGCGCGACCGCGAGCGCGAGTCCCCAGCCGGCGGCCTGCGCACGCCCGCCGAACCGCGCGAGGGCCCCGTCGCTCAACCACAGCCAGGCGAGCCCCGCGGCGAAGAGCCCCGGCGCGAGCGGCGCGAGCTCGGCGTCGAACAGCACGAGCCAGGCACAGCACGCCGCCGACCAGGCCGACCAGATGCGGTGCAGGGTGCTCGGCGCGAGCGCGAAGAGCCCGGCGAGGACGAGCCCCATCGCTGCCGCGACGACGCCGAGCCGTTCGCCCAGCAGCTTCCACAGGCCGTAGGCGATCATCGCCTGGCCGGCGAGGCTGACGGCGAAGGCGAGCTGCCCCGCGAAATCGCTGTCCGGCCACCGCCGGAAGGCCAGCACCGCCGCGCCGCAGGCCGCCACGCCGAGCACCAGCGTCGCCTCCGGACTGCGGAACAGCAGCGAGAACAGGCCGCCCACGAAGCTGAGGAGAAAGAGCGCGCCCAGCCAGCCGGAGCCACCCTGCATCACCCGCACGTACCACGGCGACTGCAGCCGCGTCGGCGGGGGCTCGCCCTGCACGAGGCCCGCGGCCGCGAGCCGCGCCCAGGTCTGCGCGCGCGCCGCGGCGCTCACCGGTCATCCTCCGCCGCCACGGCGCGCAGCCACTTCGTGCCCACGGCCGAAAGCCCGATGACGACCAGCGCGACGATCAGGAAGCCGCCGGCCTCGTGACCGACCAGGTGCCGGCCGACGAAGGTGACGATCACCGCGATTGCCGACGAGACGCCGACCGCGAGGACGAAGAGGTCGCGCCGCCACTCGCGGTAGACCAGATAGCCGACGCCCAGCCAGCCGGCCCAGGCGACGATGCCCCCGCCGGACGCGCCGCGCCAGGAGACGACGTCGAAGATCGCGAGCACGGTGACGAGCGTGCCCGACACCGCGGCGAGCAGCCGAGGCGCCCAGCGCGCGGCGAGCCCGGCGTCTGCCCGGCTACCGACCGCCTCCCAGGCGACGAGCGCCAGGGTGTTGAAGCCGAAGAGCACCCAGAGCAGCCGCTCCGGACCGAGCAGCAGGCCGAACAGCACGCCGAAGGTCGTGTAGTAGAGCGTGACCGCGAGGTTGGCGATGGCGAGCCAGAGCACCCACAGCGGCGCGGACCGCCCCACCAGCGCCCACGGCAGGATCGCGAGGCCCCAGGCGGCGAAGAGCTCGAAGGTGTCGGCACCCGTCTGGTAGATCTGGCCCACGAGCGCGAACAGGGCGCCGACGAGCACCGCGGCGGCGAGCAGCGCCGCCTTGCCCGCCGCGCGGTCGAGGCCGACCCACGCGACGACGCCGAGCGCCGCGACCACGAGCGCCTCGACCAGGCCGAGCTTCGCGAACCGGCCGAGCGCGTCCCAGTTGTAGGCGACGAAGAACACGACGGCTGCGGCGACGAGGGCGGTACCGAGCCAGAGCAGCAGCTGCTCGACGAAGTGGCGCCAGTCGGCCGCGGTGGGATGCGCGCCGCCGACGCGCAGCGCCCGGGGCAGATCGTGCGGAGCGATCCGCCCCTGCTCCGCCCAGTCGAGAATATCGCGGCGCGCGCTCACGGCGGCTATTGCACCACGACCGCCGTGCCGCTGGCCGAGACCATCAGCATGCCGTTGTTGCCCCCGAGGACCTCGTAATCGAGGTCGACGCCGACGACCGCGTTCGCCCCGAGCTCCGCCGCCAGCTCCTGGAGCTCCTCCAGCGCGATTCGCCGCGCCCGCTGCAACTCCTTCTCGTAGGAGCCCGAACGGCCGCCGACGATGTCGCGGATGCCGGCGAAGAGGTCGCGGAAGAGGTTCGCGCCGAGCACGGCCTCACCGGTCACGATGCCGAGGTACTGGACGATGCGCTTGCCCTCGATGCCCTGCGTCGTCGTGACGATCACCTGCCGCCTCCTGGTGTGGGAAACACGGGGCCACCGCCCCTCAGCGGTCGGAGTGCCCGAGGTCCTTGTCCGGCGCCACCCGGTCGCGAACGAGCTGCTTGAGCTCCTTGGACTCCGGGAAGCGGCCCTGGGCCTTCTTCGACCAGACGAGCTCGCCGTCGACGCGAACCTCGAAGACACCGCCGGTGCCCGGCACCAGCGCGACCTCGCCGAGATCCGTGTCAAAGGTCATGAGCAGCTCCTGCGTGAGCCAGGTCGCGCGCAGGACGAAACGGCACTGCGCACAGTAGGTGATCTCGACGCGCGGCTTCTGGCTCATGGCGGCTCCATTGTCGCTCGGGGCGCCGCGGGACCCGGCGCCACTATAGCGCCCCGGCGGCCGGCCCCGCCCGGGGCCGCGTTGGCCGCGCCCGGGCGCATCGCGTATAACGTGCGCTCGCAGGCCGGGGCGCTGCCGTCAAAGGGTACCTCGCATCGCCCCGCCTGCAATGCCCCGCAGGAATCGAGGGATCCCGCGATGTCGCGCTCCGTCCGCCATGCCAGTTCCGCTTCCTTCGGCCGCGTCGCGCTCGCCGCGCTCGCCGCCGTGGCCCTGCCGGCCGCCGCCGACGATTGGCCCGCGCTGCGGCAGGGTCTGTGGGAGCTCCAGCGCACCCTGGGCACGCAGAAGGTCACCGCCAAGAAGTGCATGGACCCGGTGGCCGATCTGCGGCGGCAGAACGCCGCGCTCGAGCGGAACGGCTGCACCTTCGCCCCGATCCGCCGGTCCGGCAGCACCTACACCTTCGAGTCGACCTGCGACATGAAGACCCCCGGCGGCAACATCCGCTCGGCGTCGGTCTCGGTGATGACGGTGGAGAGCGACAGCGCCTATCGCCTCGAGGTGCACGGCACGCTGGCCGGCGAGCCCACCCACGAGACGATGACGGCGCGGCGCGCGGGCGACTGCAAGCCCTGAGCCGCGGCGCGCCGGGCGCGCAGAGCATCCCCCGCAGGACCGACGCTCCGGAGAAGGACAGCGATGACACTCCCGACAGCAGCAGTTACGGGCGGCTGGCGCGGCCGCCTCGGCGCGTTTCTCGAACGCCCGCTGACCCAGCGCACCATCCTCGCGCTCATCCTGATCAACGCCGTGATCCTCGGCCTGGAGACCTCCCCGCGGATCATGGCGGAGCACGGCCCGCTGCTGATCGCCCTCGATCAGGCGATCCTCGCGGCCTTCGTGCTCGAGATCGGCGCCCGGATGGCGGTGCACCGCCTGGCCTTCTTCCGCGACCCCTGGAGCGTGTTCGACTTCGTGGTCGTCGGCATCGCCCTGGTGCCCGCCACGGGCGAGCTCGCCGTGCTGCGCGCCCTGCGCGTCCTGCGGGTGCTGCGCATCCTCACCATCGTGCCGTCGATGCGGCGCGTCGTCGGGGCGTTGCTCTCCGCCATCCCCGGCCTGTCGTCCATCGCCCTCGTGCTGCTGCTGATCTACTACGTGTTCGCGGTGATCGCGACCAACCTGTTCGCGACGGCGTACCCGGACTGGTTCGGCAGCATCGGTCGCTCGCTCTACACGCTCTTCCAGGTCATGACCCTCGAGAGCTGGTCGATGGGCATCGCGCGGCCGGTGATGGAGACGTTCCCGTACGCCTGGGCCTTCTTCGTGCCCTTCATCCTCGTCGCCACGTTCACCATGTTGAACCTGTTCGTCGCGATCATCGTGAGCGCGATGCAGACCTACGAGGAGCGCGAGCCGAAGGCCACGGTGGCCACGGTCGAGCACGCCCGCGACCACATCGAGGCCGACCTGCACGCCGAGGTGCGCGCGCTGCGTCAGGAGATCGCGGCGCTGCGCCGCGATCTCGGCGAGGGGCGGCCCGTCGCGTGAGCCAGCGCAAGCCATACGCGGAGTCCAGCGAACAGAACCAGGGGCCGATCCTCGAGGTGCTGCGCGAGGCGCTCGCCGGCGCCACCCGCGTGCTCGAGATCGGCAGCGGGACCGGGCAGCACGCCGTCCACTTCGGGCGGCACCTGCCCCACCTCGCGTGGCTGCCGACGGACTTGGCGGAGAACCTCGCCGGCATCCGGTCGTGGCTCGACGAGGCGGCGCTGGCGAACGTCGAGCCGCCGCGCGTCCTCGACGTGAGGCAGCCAGTGTGGGGCGTCGGCGACGTCGACGCGGTGTTCAGCGCGAACACCGCGCACATCATGGACTGGGAAGGCGTCCGCGCGATGGTCGCCGGCGTCGGTCGACTGCTGCCGGCCGGCGGCGTGTTCGCGCTCTACGGCCCGTTCCACTACGGCGGTGAGCCGACGAGCCCGAGCAACGCCCGCTTCGACGCGATGCTGCGCGCCCGCGATCCCGCGATGGGGGTGCGCAACTTCGAGGACCTCGACGCACTCGCCCGGCGCGCAGGCCTGGCCCTCCGGCGGGACTACGCCATGCCCGTCAACAACCGCACCCTGGTGTGGCACAAGGTCGCGGCCTAGCCGCGCGCGGCCTCCGCCCCCCGATCCGGCAGATCAGACGGCGGCCAGCGCGGCTATTTCCGTCGGCACGGTTTGCCCTGGTACTCCAGCCGATTCTGGGCGTACTGGCGACCGTTCCAACGCTGCACGGGGAAGCAGAAGCCGGGCCCGCCGACCTCGAGATCCGGCCAGCCGTCCGTCCCCCGGACCGACAGAAAGCGCGGCACGCCGACCGCGCGCGCGACCTGCTTCCAGCTGCCGTCGGCCTGCTGGCTGACGAGCACGAAGGCCTGTCCGGTCATGCCGTAGCAGAAAGCGCTGCCCTCGACGATCACGGCCTCCGGGCGCCCGTCGCCATTGACGTCCTGGACCGTCTCGATCGTCGGCGGCACATAGGAGGCCGAGCCGGGATCCTCGCAGTCCCCGCGCCACTGCGCGCCCTTCTTCACGTAGCCCGCCGCCGCGAAGGCCGCTGCCTCGTCGGGGGGCGACAACGCCGGGGCGGCGCGAGCCTCGGTAACGAGCAGCCCCGCAAGGCTGCCCGCCAGCAACAGATGGATCATCGAACCGCTCCTCCCGTCAGTGTCGAGAAAGCATAGCCGAGGCCCAGCAGCACGCCGGTGAGCGACGACAGCGCGATCGCGCTGGTCATCGCCGCGGTGTAGTGCGCGATGTCGGCGAAGCGGGCGGTCCTGCGGACCGTGTCGACCGCGAGCGGTGCGCCGAGCAGCGCGAGCAGCGACCAGGGCGTCATCGCCCCCGCCAGCACCGCCAGCACGAGCACGCCGTACGCAATGGCCGACAGCACGGCCAGCAGCCGCACGGCGCCCGCCTGGCCGAGCCGCAGGGCGAGCGTGCGCTTGCCCGACTTCACGTCGTCGTCGTGGTCGAAGGTGTTGCTGACGAGCCCGATGTTCATCGTGAAGATGCCGAGTGGCACGCCGACGAGCACCGGCTCCCAGGCGGGCTGGCGCACCAGCACGTAGTACACGCCGAAGGTGATCATCGGCCCGAAGGCGAAGAACAGCGACGTCTCGCCGAACCCGCGATAGTTCAGCCGGACGGGCGGCGCCGTGTAGAACAGCACCACGAACGCCCCCGCTGCGACGAGGTAGAGGACCGGCGTGCCGACCGCCGCGTAGGCGTAGACCCCGGTCGCCGCCGCGACGGCCAGACACAGGAGCGCGGCGACGAGCACCTGCCGGGCCGTGAGCCTGCCGTCGAGCAGCGGGCTGTCGTGGAACTGCTTCTCCTTGTTCCCGAGGTGCCCGTTGCGGAAGTCGAAGTAGTCGTCGATGAAGTCCGCCGCCGAGTGGGCCATGACGATGCCGAGGGTGACCACGGCGAACAGCAGCGCGTCGAAGTGGCCATGGTGCGCGGCGACGAGCCCGCCCACCACCGAGGGGAGGAAGCTGACGACGAGGAAGGGGGCGCGGGCCGCCTTCAGCCAGACGACGAGCGCGGGCCGCCTTCAGCCAGACGACGAGGGTGTCCCGAAGCGACGTGGGCGACATGGCGGGGGCGGTCACGACGAGGAAACGGCGGATCGGGAGGGCACGGGTGGGCGCTACGCGAGGAAACCGGCGACGAGCCCGAGCCCGACGGCGACGAGCGTCAGGATCGAGCGCACGGTGGCCCAGAGGTAGTCCACCAGAGCGCTGCTCGACTGCCGCACGGCCGCGACGACGCTCCACGCCAGCGGCAGCGAC
>JALORY010000001.1 GCA_025458675.1 Gammaproteobacteria bacterium
CCGTGGACCTCGTAACCCTTAACAAGCAGCAACTCCGCCAGGTAAGCACCGTCCTGCCCCGTGATGCCCGTAATCAAAGCCTTCTTCACCGCCGTCCCCCAAGTCTGCGCCCGTCGATCGCTCTACCCAAGTCAACAGGCAGTTTGCCAAGCGGCAGCCCTCGACACCGCAAGCGGCGGCTCGCAGCCCTTGCACGAATTGTCTCGACGAGCCACGCGCGAGCGGCGGGACAGTCGCAAGCCGTTCCCGCAGTCCGCGTCACCGCGCGGCGTTGTTGGAGGCTGAGCCCGGAATCGAACCGAGGTGCACGGATTTGCAGTCCGCTGCATGACCACTCTGCCACTCAGCCGAAGGTGGCCGCGCCCGGGCGGCGTTCCGAGGAATTGGAGCGGGAAACGAGACTCGAACTCGCGACCCCAACCTTGGCAAGGTTGTGCTCTACCAACTGAGCTATTCCCGCCTCGCGAAACCGGAATTCTACGGGCGATCGGGCCGGTGTCAACCTCCGGGCCGTCAGTCGGCGGGCGGCAGGTCCCGATCCGGCGCCGGGTAGTCGCCCATGCGGGCGAGACTCGGCCAGGCGGCCCGCAGGTACACGGTCATCGACCACAGGGTGAGCACGACGGCGACGTAGAGCAGCACGTAGCCGACGGTGTAGACGGGGATCTGCCACAGGTCGTCCCGGTAGAGCAGGAGCACGATGGCGATCATCTGCATCGCGGTCTTGAACTTGCCGACCACCGAGACGGCGACCTGCGCGCGCGCCCCGAGCTCGGCCATCCACTCGCGCAGGGCCGAGATGGTGATCTCGCGGCCGATGATCACGATCGCCGGGATGGCCAGCCAGGGTGACGGGTCGGCCTGGACGATGAGCACCAGGGCCGCCGCCACCATCAGCTTGTCCGCGACCGGGTCGAGGAAGGCGCCGATCGGCGACACGAGGCCCATGCGCCGCGCCGCGTAGCCGTCGAGCCAGTCGGTCAGGGCCGCCAGGGCGAAGAGGGCCGCGCAGCCTTCCCGCGCCCAGGACAGGGGGGCGAAGAACAGGCCGACGAAGACCGGGATCAGCGCGATCCGGAACAGCGTGAGCAGGTTCGGCAGGCTGTACGTCATGGGCAGGTCAGGCCGCGCCGCGGGGTGCCGCGGGGCCCCTCGCCGTCACGCCGCCGCGTCCCGGACCGCGCCGACGATCCGCTCCTGGTCCTCCGCCGACAGCCACGGGTGCATGGGCAGACTGAACACCTCGTCCGCGAGCCGCGCCGCCACGGGCGTGCAGTCGGGACAGCAGAACCCGGCGTACGCCGGCTGCTGGTTCAGCGGCACCGGGTAGTGCACCGCGGTCGGGATGCCCCGCGCGGCGAGCGTCGCGAGGACCGCCTCCCGGTTCGGGACGCGGATCGTGTACTGGGCGTGGACGCTGGTCCGGTCCGGGCGCAGCGTGAAGAGCGTCACGTTCGGCACCTCCCGCAGCTGCCGCGCGTAGCTCTCGCCGAGGCGCGCGCGCTGCTCGACCTCCCAGTCGAACCGGTCGAGCTTCGCCAGCAGGACGGCGCACTGCAGGGTGTCCATGCGCCCGCCCACGCCGATGCGGGTGTGCACGTAGCGCCGCTCCTGGCCGTGGATCCGGATCTCGCGCATCGCCTTAGCGAGCGCGTCGTCGCTCGTGAAGATCGCGCCGCCGTCGCCGTAGCAGCCGAGCGGCTTGGACGGAAAGAAGCTGGTGCAGCCGATGGCCGAGAGGTTGCAGCTGCGCCGTCCCTCGTAGGTCGCGCCGAAGCTCTGGGCCGCGTCCTCGATGACCGGCAGGCCGTGACGGGCGGCGATCGCGCCGATCTCGTCCATGTCGGCCGGCTGCCCGTACAGCGACACCGGCATGATCGCCTTCGTGCGCGGCGTGATCGCCGCCTCGATGCGGCGCGGGTCGATGTTGGCGGTCTCCGCCTCGACGTCGACGAAGACGGGTTTCGCGCCGACGAGCACGATCACCTCGGCCGTCGCGACGAAGGTGAACGGCGTGGTGATCACCTCGTCGCCCGGGCCGATGCCGAGCGCCATCAGGCTGATGAGGAGCGCCTCGGTGCCCGACGCGACCGTGACGCAGTGCGCGGCGCCGGTGTAGGCCGCGAGCCGCGCCTCCAGCTCGCCGACCTCGGGGCCGAGGATGTACTGACCGTGATCGAGGACGCGCTGGATCTGCGCGTCGATGGCCGGCTTGAGCGCCCGGTACTGGGTCTTGAGGTCGATGAAGTCCATGACGGTGATGCGGCTCTCTCCAATCAGGCGTCGCCGTGGAAGGCCTCGTAGATCTGACGGGCGAGCTGCTCGCTGATGCCGTCCACCCGCGCGATGTCGTCGACGCCGGCCCGTGCCAGCCCGCGCAATCCGCCGAACTGCTCGAGCAGCCGCTGGCGGCGCTTGGGGCCGACGCCGGGCAGCTCCTCGAGGACGGACGCGGACCGGCTGCCGGCGCGGCGCTGGCGGTGGCCGGTGATGGCGAAGCGGTGCGCCTCGTCGCGGATCTGCTGGACCAGGTGAAGCGCCGGCGAGTCGGCCGCGAGTATAAGAGCCGCCTCCTGGCCGGACAAGAAAAGCTGTTCCATGCCCGGCCGGCGATCGGGGCCCTTCGCGACGCCGACCATCAGCACGCCCTGCACCCCGAGGTCGTCGAGCACCGCGCGCGCGGCGCCGAGCTGGCCCTTGCCACCGTCGACGAACAGCACGTCCGGCAGGCGGCCCTCGCCCGCCTGCAGGCGCGTGTAGCGGCGGCGGAGCGCCTGCGCCATCGCCGCGTAGTCGTCGCCCGGGGTGACGCCGGTGATGTTGTAGCGGCGGTAGTCCGCCTTGAGGGGGCCGTTGGCGTCGAACACGACGCAGGACGCCACCGCCCGCTCGCCCATGGTGTGGCTGACGTCCAGGCACTCCATGCGCGCCGGCGACTCGTCGAGGCCGAGCGCGTCGCGCAGGGCCTCGAGCCGCGCCTGCATCCCGGCCCGGCTGGCGAGCCGGGCGTCGAGCGCGATCCGGGCGTTCTCGCGGGCCAGCGCGAGCCACCGGGCGCGTGGGCCGCGCACCCGCGCGACGACGCGCACGCGCCGGCCGGCCTGCAGCGAGAGCGCCTCCTCGAGCACCGCCGCGTCCTCCGGCGCGTGCGACACCAGCACCTCGGCGGGCACCTCGCGGCCGAGGTAGGACTGGGACAGGAACGCGGACACGACCTCCTGCTCGGTCGCGCCCTCCGGCACGCGGGGAAAGTGCGCCCGGTTGCCCAGGTTGCGGCCGGCGCGGACGCAGAACAGTTGCACGCAGGCGACCGCCCCCCGCAGGGCGCAGGCGACGATGTCGAGGTCGCCTCGCTCGCCGCTCACGTACTGCCGCTCCTGCACCTGGCGCAGCGCCTGGACGCGGTCCCGCAGTTGCGCCGCCTGCTCGAACTCCAACCGCCCCGCGGCCGCGTCCATGCGGGCGACGAGGTCGTCGACGACCTCGCCGGCCTTGCCCTCGAGGAACCGGACGGTGTCGGAGACGTCCTGACCGTAGCGCGCGGTGTCCACCAGACCGACGCACGGGGCCGTGCACCGGCCGATCTGGTGCTGGAGGCAGGGGCGCGAGCGGTTGCGGTACACGCTGTCCTCGCACTGGCGCACCGGGAAGACCTTCTGCAGCAGCCGCAGCGTCTCGCGCACGGCGACGGCGCTCGGGTAAGGGCCGAAGTACCGCCCCCGGCCGCTGCGGGCGCCGCGGTGAAAGGCGAGGCGGGGAAAGTCCTCGGCGGACAGGTAGAGGTAGGGGTAGCTCTTGTCGTCCCGCAGCAGGACGTTGTAGCGGGGCTTGAGCTCCTTGATGAGCGTGTTCTCGAGGATCAGCGCCTCGGCCTCGGTGTGGGTGACCGTGACCTCCACCCGGGCGACCTGCGCGATCATCAGCTGGATGCGGCCCTCGAGCGCGCGGCGGAAGTAGCTCGCAACGCGGCGCTTGAGGTCCTTGGCCTTGCCGACGTACAGCACGCGGCCGTCGGCGCCGACCATGCGGTAGACGCCGGGGCGGTGCGTGAGGGTGTCCAGGAAGGGGCCGGGGTCGAACGCCGCGGCCGGATCGGGGCCGGTCATTTCGGGATTATAGGGGCCGTGCGGCCCCGGGCCGGGCTCAGCGGGCGGCGCGTCGCGGCCCCGCCGCCACCGCGTCGAGCACGCCGCAGCGCCGCGCGAGGAGGACGAGCTCGGCGTCGGTGCGGACGCCAAGCTTGGCGAAGATCCGGCTGCGGTGGGTGCTGAGCGTCGACGGCATGATCCGCAGCGCCGCGCAGATCGCGGCGTTCTTCTGCCCGAGCAGGATCCGCCGCACGATCTCGGACTCGCGCGGCGACAGGCGGTCGAAGCAGCAGCCGTCGCCGCGGCCGTCGCAGCGGTTGACCGCGATCTTCTGGGCCATCCGCGGCTCCAGGTAGCGGCCGCCCGCGAGCACGCGCTCGATCGCCGTCAGCACCTCCGACGGCCGCGAGTTCTTCGTGACGAAGGCCTTGCCGCCGGCCTGCAGGAAGCGCGTGGCGTAGGGCTCCTCGTCCGCGGCCGTGTAGCAGAGGGTGCGCACGCCGGGGGCGATCGCCGCGATGCGCCGCGCCGCCTCGATGCCGTCGATCTCGCCGGCGAGCCGCAGGTCGAGGACGACCATCTCCGGCGGGTCGCGCCCGACCCAGTCGACCGCCTCCTCGCCGGTGGCCACCGCGCCGACGACCACCAGCCCGGGCCGGCTGGCGATGATCGCCCTCAGGCCCAGCTCCACGACGTGGTGGTCGTCGACGAGGAGGATGCGGCTGGTCATGGCTCGGTCCAGGGACGCGCGGCCCGCCGCCAGCGGCGAGCCTCAGGGTCTGCGCCAGAATCTCGTCACGACCATAACACAGCCGGGGCAAGACTCCCAGGCCGTTGTTTCTTATGGGAAAGCCGTTCGTGTCAGGCGCGTCAGGCGTGCGTCTCGATGTAGCGCTTGACGGCGGCCACGTCCGCGTCCAGGACCTCGAAACGCCGCGGCAGCGACTCGAGGTCGGCGTACGCGGCGGGCCGGGCGGGCGGGCGGCCGAGGGCCTCGCGGATCGTGTCCTCGAACTTGGCGGCGAGGGCCGTCTCGAGACAGACCATCGGCACCCCGGCCTCCCGGTGCTCCTGGGCGACCTTGATGCCGTCCGCGGTGTGGGTGTCGACGACGTAGCCGAAGCGCTCCGCCACGTCCCGGATCGTCCGCAGCCGATCGGCGTGCGTGCTCGCGCCCGAGACGAACCCGCTCGCCCGCACCGGCGCGAAGTCGCCGGCGCCCGACAGGTCGAAGTGACCGTCCGTCTCGACCTGACGCCAGAGCGCGCGAACCCGACCGGGGTCGCGACCGACCACGTCGTACACGTAGCGCTCGAAGTTCGAGGCCTTGGAGATGTCCATCGACGGGCTGGAGGTGTGGTGCACCTCGGCGCCCCGGCGCGGCCGGTACACGCCGGTGCGGAAGAACTCGTCGAGCACGTCGTTCTCGTTGGTCGCGAGCACCAGCCGGCGGATCGGCAGGCCCATCTCGCGGGCGACGTGCCCCGCGCAGATGTTGCCGAAGTTGCCGGACGGCACGGCGAACGAGACCTCTTCGTCCTCCGAGCGCGTCACGGCGAAGTAGGCCTTGAAGTAGTAGACGACCTGCGCGACCAGGCGGGCCCAGTTGATGGAGTTCACGGTGCCGATGCGCTGACGCGCCTTGAAGGCGAGGTCCCCCGACACCGCCTTGACGATGTCCTGGCAGTCGTCGAACACGCCGCGCACCGCGAGGTTGTGGATGTTCGGGTCCTGCAGCGAGTACATCTGCGCGGTCTGGAACGGGCTCATCTTGCCGTGCGGCGACAGCATGAACACGCGGATGCCCCGCCGCCCGCGCATCGCGTACTCGGCGGCCGAGCCGGTGTCGCCGGAGGTCGCGCCGAGGATGTTCAGCGTCTCGCCCCGCGCCGCGAGGACGTGCTCGAACAGCGTGCCGAGCAGCTGCATCGCGATGTCCTTGAAGGCGAGCGTCGGCCCGTTGGACAGCTGCAGGAGGTGCAGGCCAGGCTCGAAGGTGCGGATCGGCGTGATTTCGTCCGCGCCGAACGCGGCCGCCGTGTAGGTGCGATCGACCAGCGTGCGCAGGGTTCCGGCGGGAATGTCGTCGATGAAGCGCGACAGGACCTCGAAGGCGATGCCGCGGTAGTCGAGCGCGCGCCAGGCCGCGAGCGTCGCGCGGTCGATCCGCGGGTACGACTCGGGGATGGTCAGGCCGCCGTCGGGGGCCAGCCCCTCGAGCAGGATGTCGCAGAAGGGCTGGGGCGGCATCCCGCCGCGGGTGGAGACGTAGCGCATGGAGGAAAGCCTTCAGCTGTCAGTTGTCAGTCGTCATCGCGAGACGCGGAGCGGCACGCCGATCCAGGGATTGGCGCGGACCCGGGCCGCTGGATTGCTTCGCGCCGCGCGCAACGACTGCCGGCTCACCCGAGCCAGGTCCGCGCGTTGCGGAACAGGCGCAGCCAGGGACCGTCCTCGCCCCAGCCGTCCGGCCGCCACGAGTGCTGCACCGCGCGGAACACGCGCTCGGGGTGGGGCATCATGACGGTCACGCGGCCGTCGGCGGTCGTGAGCCCGGTGAGGCCCTCGGGTGAGCCGTTCGGGTTCGCGGGGTAGCGGGTCGCGACCTCGCCGGTGTTCTCCACGTAGCGCAGCGCCGCGAGCGGGTGGGCAGCCGCCCGCTGGGCCGCGTCGCGGAACTCGGCCCGGCCCTCGCCGTGCGCGACCGCGATCGGCAGGCGCGAGCCTTCCATGCCGGCCAGCAGCAAGGACGGCGAGCGCAGCACCTCGACCATGACGAACCGGGCCTCGAACTGCTCGGAGCGGTTGCGGACGAACCGCGGCCAGGCACCTGCCCCGGGAATCAGCTCGTGCAGGTTGGACAGCATCTGGCAGCCGTTGCAGACGCCCAGCGCGAAGGTGTCCGGGCGGGTGAAGAAGGCCTCGAACTGGTCGCGGGCCCGCGGGTTGAACAGGATCGACTTCGCCCAGCCCTCGCCCGCACCGAGCACGTCGCCGTAGCTGAAGCCTCCGCACGCGACGAGCCCCTTGAACTCGCCCAGCGCGACGCGGCCGGCCAGCACGTCCGACATGTGCACGTCGACGCATGCGAAGCCCGCGCGGTGGAAGGCGGCCGCCATCTCGACCTGACCGTTGACGCCCTGCTCGCGCAGCACGGCGAGCCGCGGGCGCGCGCCGCGCAGCACGAAGGGTGCGGCGACGTCATCCTCGGGATCGAAGGTCGGGGTGGCCGACAGGCCGGGGTCCGGCGCCCCGATGCGCGCGCCCTCCTCCGCCGCGCACTCCGGGTCGTCGCGCAGCGCCTGCAGCCGCAGCGTGGTCTCGGACCAGGCCTGCTGCAGCTCGGCGCGTGGCGCGGACAGCACGGTCTCGTGGCCGCGCCGCAGCTCCACCCGGTCCGCGTCGTTGAGCGTGCCGATCACGTGGCTGTGGTGACCGAGCCCGGCGTCGTGCAGCGCCTTGAGGACGTCGTCGGTGTCGGCGTGCGCCACCTGCAGCACCGCCCCGAGCTCCTCGCTGAACAGCGCGGCGAAATCGTCGGCGCCGAGGTCCGCGAGCTCCACCGTCACGCCGCAGCGACCCGCGAAGGCCATCTCGCAGAGGGTGGCGAACAGCCCACCGTCGGACCGGTCGTGGTAGGCGAGGACGAGGCCGTCGCGGTTCAGGTCCTGCACGGCCTGGAAGAAGCGCCTGAGCGCGCCCGGGTCGTCGAGGTCGGGACCGTGGTGGCCGACCTGCTTGAGGACCTGCGCGAGGCAGGAGCCGCCGAGGCGGTTGCGGCCCTTGCCGAGGTCGACGAGGACGAGATCGGTGTCGCCGCGGTCGGTGCGCAGCTGCGGCGTGAGCGCGCGCCGCGCGTCGGTCACCGGCGCGAAGGCCGAGACGATGAGCGACAGCGGCGCCGCCATCTCCCGGCGCTCGCCACCCTGCTCCCAGACCGTCTTCATCGACATGCTGTCCTTGCCCACCGGGACGGCGATGCCGAGCCGCGGGCAGAGCTCCATGCCGATCGCGCGCACCGTCTCGTAGAGCCGCGCGTCCTCGCCGGGGTGCCCGGCTGCCGCCATCCAGTTCGCCGACAGGCGGACGTCCGCGAGCCGCGCGACGGGCGCTGCCGCGATGTTGGTCACGGCCTCGCCGACCGCCATGCGGCCCGAGGCGGGCGCGTCGATCAGCGCGAGCGGCGTCCGCTCGCCCATCGCCATGGCCTCGCCCGCGTAGCCGGCGTAGTCGGCCAGGGTCACCGCGCAGTCCGCCACCGGCACCTGCCAGGGGCCGACCATCTGGTCGCGGGCGACCTGGCCGGTGATGGTGCGGTCGCCGATCGTGACGAGGAAGGTCTTGGCGGCGACCGTCGGCAGCCGCAGCACGCGCAGCGCTGCGTCGCGCAGGTCGACGCCGCCGAGGTCGAGCTCCGGCTTGTGGAAGGTGCGGTGGTGCACGTCGCGCAGCATGCGCGGCGGCTTGCCGAACAGCAGCGGCATCGGCATGTCGATCGGCGTGTTGTCAAAGTGCGCGTCGCCGAGCAACAGCCGTTCCTCGGTCGTGGCCTCGCCGACGACCGCGTAGGGGCAGCGCTCGCGCTCGCACAGCGCCTTGAACTCGTCGAGGCGCGCCGCCGCGACCGCGAGGACGTAGCGCTCCTGCGACTCGTTGCACCAGATCTCCATCGGCGACATCCCGGGGTCGTCGCTCGGCACCGCGCGCAGCTCGAAGCGCCCGCCGCGGCCGGCGTCGTGCACCAGCTCGGGCAGCGCGTTCGACAGCCCGCCTGCGCCGACGTCGTGGATGAAGAGGATCGGGTTCGCCTCGCCGCGCGCCCAGCACCGGTCGACGACCTCCTGGCAGCGCCGCTGCATCTCGGCATTCGCGCGCTGCACGGAGGCGAAGTCGAGATCCGCCGCCGAGGCGCCCGAGGCCATGCTCGAGGCCGCGCCGCCACCCAGCCCGATGAGCATGGCGGGCCCGCCGAGCACGACGAGCGGCGTCCCGGCCGGATAGTCGCCCTTGCGCACGTGCTCCGCGCGGATGTTGCCGAGTCCCCCGGCCACCATGATCGGCTTGTGGTAGCCGCGCAGCTCGGTCCCGTCGTGGGCCGGCACGCGCTCCTCGTAGGTGCGGAAGTAGCCGCAGAGGTTCGGGCGGCCGAACTCGTTGTTGAACGCCGCGGCCCCGATCGGGCCCTCGAGCATGATGTCGAGGGCGCTGACGATGCGGTCCGGGCGCCCGTGGTCGGTTTCCCACGGCTGCTCGAAGCCGGGGATGCGCAGGTTCGACACCGAGAAGCCGGTGAGCCCCGCCTTGGGCTTCGCGCCCCGCCCCGTCGCACCTTCGTCGCGGATCTCGCCGCCTGCGCCGGTGGCGGCCCCGGGATCGGGCGAGATGGCGGTCGGGTGGTTGTGCGTCTCCACCTTCATCAGGAGGTGGATGTCCTCGTCGTGCTCGCCGTAGACGCCGCTCGCCGGGTCGGGAAAGAACCGGCGCCCCGCCGACCCCGCCAGCACCGCGGCATTGTCGCGGTACGCGGAGAGCACCCCCTCGGGGGCGCACTCGGTGGTGTGGCGGATCATCCGGAACAGCGAGTGCTCCTGCGGCTGACCGTCGATCACCCAGTCGGCATTGAAGATCTTGTGCCGGCAGTGCTCGGAGTTCGCCTGCGCGAACATCATGAGCTCCACGTCGGTCGGGTTGCGGTTGAGGCCCTGGAAGCTCTCGGCGAGGTAGTCGATCTCGTCGGCCGACAGCGCGAGGCCGAGCGCGACGTTCGCCATCGCCAGCGCCTCGCGGCCCCCGCCGAGCACGTCGACCGTGGTGCAGGGCCGCGGCTCGGCGTGGCGGAACAGGCAGTCGGCGTCGGCGAGATCGCGCAGCACCACCTGGGTCATGCGGTCGTGCAGCAACGGCGCCGCCGCCTCGAGAACCTCGCCACCGGCGGGCGCCCCGTCCGCCGTCCAAAGGTAAAACGCCGTGCCGCGCTCGAGCCGACGCAGGCCGGCGAGGCCGCAGTTGTGCGCGATGTCGGTCGCCTTCGACGACCAGGGCGAGATCGTGCCGGGCCGCGGCACGACGAGCAGCAGCGCGCCGTCCGGCTCGGCCGCCTCCGCCGCGGGCCCGTAGCGCAGCAGGCGATCGAGGATGTCGCGCTCGGCCGCGCCGAGCGCCTGCTCCAGATCGGCGAAGTGCGCGAGCTCGGCGTAAAGCCGCACGCGCCGCCCGGCCGCGCCGGCGAGCCGCTCCTCGAGCCGGCGCAGACGGAAGGGGGACAGGGCGGGCGCGCCACGGAGTGCCAGCATCGGAGACCTGCCTGAGGGGTCGGGGTAGTGCGGATGATACTGCAAGCCCGGCAGGCGGCTCAGAGCGTGAACCAGGGGCTCGGTGCGTCCTGCGCGAGAATCGCGAGCCGGTCGCCGATCGTGTGCGCGGCCTCGAGCAGCGCCGCGCGGGCGAGCACGGGCCGGTTGTTCTTCTCGCTCAGGTGCCCCGCGACCACGTGCGCGAGCCGGCCGCAGTCGAGCTGCGCGAGCAACGCCGCCGCCTGGCCGTTGCTGAGGTGCCCCAGCGGGCCGCCGACCCGCGCGCGCAGCGCCGGCGGATAGGGACCGGCAGCGAGCATGTCCGGGTCGTGGTTGCACTCGAGGAGCAGCGCGTCGACCGTCGCGAGCGTCTGCGCGATGTGCGGCGTGACGCGGCCGGCGTCGGTCAGCACGCCGAGGCGCCACCGGCCCGACGCAAGCACGAACTGACAGGGCTCGCGCGCGTCGTGCGGGACCGCGTACGGCAGGACCTCGATGTCGCCGACGCGGAGGCTGCCCGCATGGCTGTCGAAGGGCTGCCAGCCCGGGAGCTCGTCGAGCCCGCCCGCGCGTGCCGTGCCGCGCGTCGAGAGCACGCGGGTTCCGTGGCGCCGCACCGTCGCGCCGACCCCGCGCACGTGGTCCGCGTGCTCGTGCGTGACGACGATGGCGGACAGGTCTCCCGCCGTGCGGCCGAGGACGCCGAGCCGGCGCTCCAGCTCGCGCAGCGGGAAGCCGCAGTCGATCAGCAGGCAGGTGTCGCCCGCCTCGACCAGCGTCGCGTTTCCCCGGCTCCCGCTGCCGAGGGAGGCGAAGCGCATCGGCTCAGCGCAACTGCTCGCGGATCAGCGTCAGGATGCGGACCGCCGTCTCCGACGTCTCCTCGCCCCCCTTGTCGTTGAGCACGTCCACCGTGGTCTGCTTCTCGCCGGTCTCGACCAGGCGCACCTGGAAGCGTGCCGCCTTGTCGACCTTGGGATCGCTGCTCCAGAACGCGAGCTTCGACAGCCAGCCCTTCTCCGGCTGTCCGGCGTTGGGGTCGCTGTAGCGCACGTAGTAGATGCCGCGCGAACGGTCGCGGTCCTCGACGGCGAAGCCGACGCGGTCCAGGGTCTGGCCGACCGAGCGCCAGGCGCGGGCGAAGTCGTCGTCGATGCGCAGCTGCGCGCGGCCCCCGCCCTGCACGAGCTGGGCGCGCGGCGCGGCGTCGGCACCCTTCTTCGCCAGGTCCTGCTGCGCCTTCTTGTCGCTCGCGCCGAGGAACGCGACGATCTTGCGCAGCATCTCGGCCTCGATCTCGGGGTCGTTGGCGCGGGGAACCCACACCTCCTGCTCCGAGGTGCCGGTCGGACCCTTCTTGATCTCCTGCTCCATCCCGAAGTGGGTCAGGTAGAGCTCCGTCGTGCCCGGCCGCTCGCCGCGCTCGATGCGCACCCGGAACTGGTCCCGGGTCGACGCCGAATAGAGCCCGTCGAAGACGCCGCGCACCGCGTCGGTGATGAAGTCGGACTTGATGTCCGCGCGGTTCTCGAGCCACGCGGTGCGCATCACGCCCGACCCGGGGTCCTGCTCCTGCATCAGAATGCCGTTCTGCTGCCAGAACTCCACCATCCTGAACCAGACGTCGCTGGGCGGCGCCTGGATCTCCAGCCAGCGCCGATTGCCGTCACGCCGGATCTCGACCTTGTCGATCGCCGGCAGCACGTCCGACGCACCGGTCGTGGCGCTGGAGCGCCCGCCCGACCGCTTGTTCCGCTGGTCCGCGTAGTCGGAGTAGGTCGCCGAGCCGGTTGGCGTCGCCTCCGGCAGGCTGAGCTCGCTGCCGCCGACGCGCGTCAGGTCGGGCGGAATCTCGAGGTCGCGGCCGACGTCCCGCTCGCGCTTGTAGTCGACGCGCTTGTCGCCGACGACGGTGTCGCTCTTGGTGGTGCAGCCCGCCGCCGCGAGCGCCACTGAGGTTGCGAGCAGGACGTGCAGGAATCGTGCGTTCATCGCGCCTCTCGAAGAGCTTCGGGTTCGTTAGAGGATGCCGGCCTGCCGCATCGCGTCGCGGACTGCCGGCTGCGCGGCCTCGGAGAGCCAGGTCAGCGGCAGCCGGATGCCCGCGCCGATCCGGCCCATGGCGTGCAGCGCCCACTTCACCGGGATCGGGTTCGACTCGACGAAGAGCGCCTTGTGCAACCCGGCGAGCGTCGCGTCGATCGCCTCGGCCTCGCCGCGCTGCCCCGCGAGTGCGGCGACGCACATGCGGTGCATGGCGCCCGGGGCCACGTTGGCCGTGACCGAGATGACGCCCTGCCCGCCCCCCAGGACCAGCTCCCGGCCGGTGGCGTCGTCCCCGCTGTAGATCGCGAACCCGGGCCCGGCGAGCGCGCGGATCCGGGGCAGCCGGGCGAGATCGCCGGTCGCCTCCTTGATCCCGACGATGTTCGGCACGGTGGCGAGCCGGCCCGCGGTCTCCGGCTGCATGTCGCAGCCGGTGCGGCCCGGCACGTTGTAGAGGATCTGCGGGATGTCGACCGCCTCTGCGACCGCCTTGTGGTGGCGGTACAGACCCTCCTGCGTCGGCTTGTTGTAGTACGGCGTCACGAGCAGGCAGGCGTCGGCGCCGGCCTCCCTGGCGCACTGCGTGAGCTCGATCGCCTCGGTGGTCGAGTTAGCCCCGGTCCCGGCGATCACGGGCACGCGTCCGGCCGCCCGTTCCACGACGAGACGGATCACCCGGCAGTGCTCTTCCTCGTCCAGGGTGGCCGACTCGCCGGTCGTTCCGACGGCGACGATCGCGTCGGTCCCCTCGGCGACGTGCCAATCCACCAGGCGGCCGAGGGCATCGACGTCCAGGCTACCGTCCTCGGCCATCGGCGTGACCAGCGCGACCATGCTGCCCTGCAACATCCCCACCCCCCGTGCGAGCGTAGCCGGGCATTCTATCGACCACCCTGCGCAGCGCCAAGGCGACGCGCAGGCGCCGCCGGGCCGGCCTGATGGCGCCATCAAAACGGCTGCCTTGCCGGCCGGCAGCCCTTTGGGTACACAGGAAGGCCCCTGCCCGGCCCGCGCCGCCATGACCGACACCCCCGACTTCGTCCGCGAGATCCGCATCAACCCCATCGACCCGACCGAGTCCGTGCTCGTGTCGACCGCCCGCGGCATGCGGCCGCGCAAGGCCGAGGAGCGGGCGCCCCGCGACGAGCGCGAGCGCGTCGAGACCTGCCCCTTCTGCCGGGGCAACGAGGACAAGACGCCGCCGACGATCAAGGCCTACCCGGACGCCCGCGACTGGGACATCCGCATCGTGGAGAACCTGTTCCCCGTCCTCGGGGACGACCGCCCGCAGGGGTCCCTCGCCTTCGGGCTGCAGCAGGTGATCGACGGCTACGGGCGGCACGAGGTGGTGATCGACCACCCGAGCCACGGCATCTCGCTCCACCAGATGAGCCGCGAGCACCTCGCCAACCTGTTCCAGACCTACCAGGAGCGGATGGCCGAGATGTACGCGGCGGACCCCCGTCTCAAGTACGTGCTGGTGTTCAAGAACTTCGGGCCGGCGGCGGGGGCGAGCATCCCCCACACGCACAGCCAGATCATCGCGACCCCGGTGGTGCCCGAGAACGTCCAGAACGAGGTCTTCCACAGCCGCAACTACCACCGCAAGTTCAACCAGTGCGTCTTCTGCTCGCTGATCGACGAGGCCCTGACCTACGAGGCGACGATCTACGACCGGCATTCGGGCGCGGTGCGGCGGCGCGTCAACGTCGGGCAGTACGTCGTGGAGCGGGGCGAGCGCTTCATCGCCATCAAGCCGTTCGCCAGCCGCTACGAGTGGGAGGTGCACGTGCTGCCCCTGCAGCACGCGGCCGACTTCCTGCGGGCGACCCGGGAGGACCTGGCCGACTTCGCGCGCGTGCTCCGCCGCACGATGGCCCGGCTCGACCAGGTGATCGGCGGCGCGCAGTACAACTTCTTCCTGCACTCCCTGCCGCACGGCGAGGAGCACAAGGACTGCGGACCGTCGTACCACTGGCACCTCGAGATCTGCCCGCGCACCAGCATCCCGACCGGGTTCGAGCTCGGGTCCGGCCTGTTCGTCAGCACCATCAGCCCGGAGCGGGCGGCCGAACAGCTGCGGGCCGTCGCCCTCGAAGACTGAGCCAGGGGAGACAAGGCCTGCGGGCGGCCGCTACACTCGCGGGCCTGGAAAGGCGACCCGAGACGCTTGGCGCTCCGTCATGCACCCGAAGAAGACCTACCTCGTGATGTCCGCCCTGGGCAAGGACCGCCCCGGGATCGTCGATCAGCTGTCGAAGACCATCTTCGAGCTCGGCTGCAACATCGCCGACAGCCGGATGACGGTGCTCGGCGGCGAGTTCGCGATCCTGCTGATGGTCGACGGGCAGTGGAACCAGCTTGCCAAGCTCGAGGACGCGATCCCCGAGCTCGAGCGCCGGCTGTCGCTCACCGTCATCACCCGCCGCACCGAGGAGCGCAAGCCGACCGGCGCGCAGCTGCCCTACGCCGTCGACGTCGTCGCGCTCGACCACCCCGGCATCGTCTACAACCTCGCGAGCTTCTTCTCCGAGCGCGGCATCAACATCGAGGACATGACGACCACCGGCTACGCCGCTGCTCACACCGGCGCGCCCATGTTCGCGGTCCACATGAGCGTCGGCATTCCCGCCGAGCTGCACATCGCGGCGCTGCGCGACGAGTTCATGGATTTCTGCGACTCCATGAACCTCGACGCGGTACTCGAGCCGATCAAGGGCTGAGCGCGCCGATGGCCGAGCCCACGATCGGCAGTCAGGTACCCGACGTGGAGCTCGTGCTCACCGGCGGCGCGCGCCGCCGGCTGCGCGACTACCGCGGTCAGGTGCTGGTCCTCTACTTCTATCCCAAGGCGAGCACCCCCGGCTGCACGCAGGAGGGCCTCGACTTCGGCGCGAGCGCCGACGCCTTCGCGCGCCACGGCGCCGCGATCCTCGGCGCGTCGCGCGACTCGCTGAAGGCGCAGGAGTCGTTCAAGGCGAAGCAGGGTTTCCCCTTCGAGCTCGTCGCCGACGCCGACGAGGCCCTCTGCCAGGCCTTCGGCGTCATCAAACAGAAGCAGATGTATGGCAAACAGGTGCGCGGCATCGAGCGCAGCACCTTTCTGATCGACGCCGAGGGGACGCTGCGGCGCGAGTGGCGCGGCGTCAAGGTCAAGGGGCACGTCGCCGAGGTGCTCGAGGCGGTCGCCGCCCACGTCGAGGGATGACCCCGGAAAACCGCCCTGCATGATCCGCCGCCGCAAGTCCGAGGCGCGACGCACGTTCGTGCTCGACACGAACGTGCTGATGCACGACCCCTCCGCGATCTTCCGCTTCAAGGAGCACGACGTGTTCCTGCCGATGATCGTGCTCGAGGAGCTCGACAAGGGAAAGAAGGGCCTGTCCGAGGTGGCGCGCAACGTGCGCCAGGTCAGTCGATTCCTCGACGAGCTGATGGCCGGCGCGACCAAGGAGGAGATCGACCGCGGCCTGCCGCTGCCGGCGATGACCGGCTTCTACGACGGGGCGCAGGGCCGTGGCCGGCTGTACTTCCAGACCCGCCTGCTGGCCGACGCCCTGCCCGACTCGCTGCCCGGCAACACGGCCGACAACGCCATCCTCGCCAACGCGCTCGCGCTCCAGCAGACGCTGCCGCCCGACACCGTGACGCTGGTGTCGAAGGACATCAACCTGCGGATCAAGGCCGCGGTCATCGGCATTCATGCCGAAGACTACTCGAGCGACCAGGTCCTCGACGACGTCAACCTGCTCTACAGCGGCCAGACCGCGCTGCCGGCAGATTTCTGGGAGCAGCACAGCAAGCGCCTCGACTCGTGGCAGGAGGAAGGACGCACCTTCTACCGCGTCAGCGGGCCGGACGCCGCGTCGTGGTACCCGAGCCAGTGTCTCTGCCTGGACGGCGACGGCGGCTTCGAGGCCCTCGTCCGCCGCCGGGAGGGCGACGACGCGATCATCGAGCTGGTGCAGGACTTCCGTACCGCCAAGCACGCGGTATGGGGCATCACCGCCCGCAACCGGGAGCAGAACTTCGCGCTGAACCTGCTGACCGACCCGGGCATCGACTTCGTGACGCTGCTCGGCACGGCCGGCACCGGCAAGACGCTGCTCGCGCTCGCGGCCGCGCTCGCCCAGGTCCTCGATCGGGGGCTCTACCGCGAGATCATCATGACGCGGGTCACGGTCCCGGTCGGCGAGGACATCGGCTTCCTGCCCGGCACCGAAGAGGAGAAGATGACCCCCTGGATGGGCGCCCTGATGGACAACCTCGAGGTGCTGACCCAGACCGAGGGCGGCGAGTGGGGCCGCGCCGCGACGGCGGAGCTGCTGCGCTCGCGCATCCGCATCCAGTCGCTGAACTACATGCGCGGTCGGACCTTCCTGAGGAAGTTCATCATCCTGGACGAGGCGCAGAACCTCACGCCGAAGCAGATGAAGACGCTGATCACGCGCGCCGGCCCGGGCACCAAGATGGTCTGCCTCGGCAACATCGCGCAGATCGACACGCCCTATCTCACCGAGACCACGTCCGGCCTGACCTACGTCGTCGACCGGTTCAAGCCCTGGGCGCACGGCGGGCACATCACGCTGCTGCGCGGCGAACGCTCGCGGCTCGCCGACTTCGCCTCGGAGCACCTCTGAGAGCGGCGTCTCAGGCGAGCGCCTCGAGCTCCCGCAGAGCCTCGGACAGCGCAGCGCGCAGCTCCACCACCGCCCCGGACGCGCTCCCCATGTCCCCCTCCCGCGCCGAGTGCTCGATCGTCTTGGCGAGCGCCGACACCTGCAGGGCGCCGACACTGGCGCTGCTCGACTTCAGGGAGTGCGCCGGCCGCACGAGCCGCGTCACGTCGTCGAGCGCGAGGCCCTCGTCGAGCTCGCGCATCAGCGTGGGCGCGTGGCCGAGAAAGCCGCGGATGATCGGCGCGAAGTCCTCCTCGACGACCGCCCGCAGATCTTCGATCACTTTGCTGTCGATCACTGTCGCCTCCTGCGGCGGCGGTTGCGCGGGCGCTTCGGCCCTGGCGGCCGACAGAGCGTTCGCCCCGGGCTGCCCCAGCCACCGGCCGAGCACCTCGCGGAGCTGGCCGATGTCGAGGGGCTTGGGCAGGTACTCGTCCATGCCCGCGTCGAAGCACTTCTCGCGATCACCGGCCATCGCGTTGGCCGTCATCGCGACGATGGGCAGGCGGGGCCGGCGGGTCAGGGCCTCGCGCACCCGGATCTCGCGCGTCGCCTCGTAGCCGTCCATCTCCGGCATCTGGCAGTCCATCAGGACGAGGTCGTAGCGGGCGCGGTGCACGGCGTCGACGGCGGCGCGGCCGTCCTTCGCGGTGTCGGACGCGAGACCGAGGCGGTCGAGCAGCTTGCGCGCGACGGCGAGATTGACCGGATTGTCCTCGACGAGCAGCACCTTGCCACGCAGGCCGCCACCCGCTGCTTCCCGCCCGGCCGCCGTGCCGCCGGCGTGCGCCTCGTCGTCGTCGCCGTGCCAGAACTCCGAGGTCGCCGCCACGTGGGGTGGCGCAAGGCCCCGCGTCTGCACGTCCAGCAGCCGGTTCAGGGTCTGGCGCAGAGCGCCGGCGTTGAAAGGCTGTTCGATCACCACCGAGTTTCCCGTGGCGCGCAGCTCGTCGGCGGTCCGCTCGGAGCCGGTGATGCCGACGATCTTGAGCTGCGCCAGGGCCGGGTTGGCGCGGACCTCGCGCGCCAGCGTCAGCGCCATCTGGTCCATCCCCTCGGTGTCGATCACGAGCACCTCGTAGGCCCAGGTCTCGCCGAGGCTCGCGGACGACGTGAGCTGGTTCAGCGTGTCGACCATGTTCGCGGCCCGCTGGAAGTTGACCCCCCAGCTGGTGAGTGCGTCGATCAGCCGCCGCTCGTGCTCCTCGTCCTTGCAGAAAACCAGCGCGCGCACTCCCTCCAGGTCCGTGCGCGCGGAGGGCACGTCGACGATCGACTTGCGGAGCGGCACCACGAACATGAAGGTCGAGCCCGCGCCTTCCTTCGAGCGCACCCCGATGCGGCCGCCCATGAGCTCGACCAGCCGCTTGCAGATGGCGAGGCCGAGACCGGTGCCGCCGTGCTTGCGCGTCGTCGACGCGTCGGCCTGGGTGAACGACTGGAACAGCCGGCGCGCGATCTCGGGCGCGATGCCCACGCCGGTGTCGGCCACCGAGAACAGCAGCTCGACCTCGCGCCGCGTGCTGCGGCGCTTCTCGACGTCCACGCGGATGCCACCCCGCTCCGTGAACTTGATCGCGTTGCTGAGCAGGTTCGTGACCACCTGGCGCAGGCGGATGGGGTCCCCGCGCAGGTTGAGCGGCACGTCGTCGGCGATGCTGACGCTGACCTTGAGGCCTCGCTGCTCGGCCGTCCGCCCCATCAGGTCGGTGATCGAGTAGACGAGCTCGCGCAGGTTGAACTCCACGCTCTCGAGCTCGAGCTTGCCCGACTCCACCTTCGCGAAGTCGAGGATGTCGTTGATGATGCGCAGCAGGTGCCGCGACGACGTCACCGCGGTGCGGACGAGCTGCTTCTGCTCGGCGTCCAGCCTCGATTCCTTGAGCACCTCGAGGATCGGCAGGATGCCGTTGAGGGGCGTGCGGATCTCGTGGCTCATGGTCGCCAGGAACTCGGTCTTGGCGCGATTGGCGGCACCGACGCTCTCGCGCACGGCGCGCAGCTCGTGCTCGAGCTCCGCGCGCGCCAGGATCGCCTGCTCGCCCGCCTGCTCCGCCTCGCGCACGCGCGCCGCGGCGTCGACCAGCTGGGCCCGCAGCTCCCACTCCGAGGCCTGGATCTTGCGCATCTCGCGCAGCAGCCGCTCCAGCGTGAAGCCGAGCACGAGCATCCCGAGCCCGAGCATGCCCTCCGCGATGCCGGACTCCGGCGTCCGGCCGACGCCGGTCGCCCACATCGCCACACCGCCCCCGGCCATGTAGATCAGCCACACGGCGAGCCAGGCCGGCCGGCGCGCGGACAGGGTGGCGACGCAGAGGAACCCCGCCATCACCGCGCAGGCGATGACGGCCGCCTCCTCGATTCCCGGCGTGCCCGCCGCCTGCCGCCCGAGCATCACGCCCCAGCCGAGGGCCATGATGCCGGTCCCGCCGAGCACCAGCGCACGCCCCAGGCGCGAGCCGAGCGACGGCACGCGGCGCTCGAGCAGATACCCCGCCACGCCGGCGGGGGCCCAGACCGCCATCAGCGCGGCCCAGGCCATCAGACCGGGCGTCGCGGGCACGCTGAGGCGCAGGACGAGCAGCGCGAGCACGGCGCTCACGCCGGAAGTGAAGGTGAAGATCGCCGGCACCGACCCGGTGAACGCGTAGACCAGGAGGGTGCGGTCGGGAACTCGGGCGGGGGGTGGCGCCGGGGCGGCTGGCGTCGCGTCGGTCATCGGCGGGCTGCGCGTCCTGGTTCCCCGGTCAATGGGTTGCCCATATGATAGCGGCGCCACCGCAGGGTTAATGAGGCCCGGTGGAGCAGCAGCCAGAGCAGCGGCAGAGGAAAGCCCAGACGATGCCCGATTCGCCGAATCCAGCCAGCACGCGGGACAGCTTCGTCCGCCAGCTCTCCGACCGCATCTTCGCCCTCCAGGAGAATTGGAAGGTCCTGGCCCAAGGGAAGTGGGAGCACAGCGGCCTCGCAAGCCTCTACGACCGGCTGCGCGAGCTCTCCGAGCTCTGCCGCCGCTACGACGTGCCGCAGGTCAGCGAGAGCCTCGCGTCGCTCGAGGCCTACTTCAGCTCCTTCGTCGGCAGCCACGACCGCCCCTCCCTCGGCCAGATCGTCGAAATCGACGGCCTGCTGCGCGCCCTGCGCGCGGCGGCGGGCGCGGCCCGCGCCGGGCTGCCGGCGGAGGCGGCCGACTCCATCACGGTGTACCTGCTCGCCAAGGACGCCACCTCGCTCGGCGGCATCGCAGGCGCCCTGCGCGACATCGGCTGCGAGACGATGACGTTCAACAACACGCCGGACCTGGTCCGGGCGGTCAGCGACTCCAGCCCGCAGGCGATCGTGGCGGACACGTCGCTGCTGCCGACCATGCCGCCGCTGTCGGCCGAGCTGATCCGGCTCGCCACCCACCACGAGATCCGCATCCCGCTCGTCTTCCTGAGCAGCTCGAACGCGCTCGCGCTGCGCGTGGAGGCCATGCGCGCGGGGGGCACCGCCTACTTCGTGCGGCCCTTCGACGAGCGCGCGGTGGCGGCGCAGATCCGCGAGGTCGCGCGCCCGCGCCGCGAGGACCCCTTCCGCGTGCTGATCGTCGACGACGACCGCTACCAGGCCGACTTCGCGGCCACCATCCTGCGCAAGGCGGGCATGGAGACCAGCATCGTCAACGAGCCGCTGCGCGTCATGGAGTCGCTGCACGAGTTCGACCCCGAGCTGATCCTCATGGACATCTACATGCCCGAGGTGGACGGCATCGAGCTCACGTCGGTCATTCGCGAGGACAACGACTTCGTCGCCGTGCCCATCGTCTTCCTCTCCGGCGAGCAGAACCCGGAGAAGCAGCTCAACGCCCTCAGCGTCGGCGGCGACGACTTCATCACCAAGCCGATCAACCCGCGGCACCTGGTGACCATCGTCACGAACCGCATCCGCCGCCTGCGCGCCACCCAGCGCGCCGAGAAGCCACAGCAGATCGTGGAGGCCGAGCGCCAGGGCCGGATGACCAAGGAGCGCCCCTTCCTCGACCGCGTCGCCAAGGCGCTCGAGGCCGAGGCGCCCGCGGACGAGGTGCAGGCGCTGCTCTGCGTCGAGGTCGACCAACCCGAGGCGCTGCGCGAGCAGGTCGGCATCGGCGGCATCGACGCCCTGGTCGCGCAGCTCGGCAACGTGGTGCTGGGCGAGCTGGGGGCTCAGGACATCGCCGCGAAGCTCGGCGACATCCGGCTCGGCGTGTTCGCGCGGCGGCCCTCCGCGGACGAGGTCGCCGCGCTCGCCGAGCAGATACGGGCGCGCGTCGCGGGACACGGCTTCGACGTCGAGGCCGGCGTGGGTCGCGTGACCGTCAGCATCGGCGTCTGCGTCGCCGATGGGTCGGTCGAGGATCCGAACGGCCTGGTCACCCGCGCCGGCGCCGCCTGCGCGGGCGCGCACGACGCCGGCGGGAACGCCGTCGTCCACTACCGCCAGGACGACAAGACGGCGGCGCAGCGGCTGGCCGACGCCGAGCTCGTCAACCGCCTGCGCCAGGCGCTCGGCAGCGACGGCTTCGACGTCCAGTTCCAGCCGCTGCTCGACGTCGGCGGCGGCGCCAAGGACCACTACGAGCTCACGCTGCGCCTGCTCACCCCGCAGGGCGATCCGGTCGACCAGGACGCGCTGCGCGTGGTCGCGGGGCGCGCCGTCCTGCTCGACCGCCTCGACCGCCTCGCGGTGGAGAAGGGGCTGGGCGTGATCGGCGAGCGGCGCCGGCAGGGACACGAGACGCACCTGTTCGTGAGCCAGTCGGCCCTCACGGCGACCGACCAGAACTTCGCGACCTGGCTGTCGGGTCGCCTGCGGGCGCGCCAGCTCGTCGGCACCGGGCTGGTGCTGCAGTTCCGTCTGCCCGAGCTCTCGGACCAGCTGAGCAGCGTGCGCACCGTGCTCGCGGCGCTCAAGGAGATGGGCGTGGCGATCGCCCTCAGCCGCTTCCCGGACAAGCCTGTCGCCTTGCGGGTGCTGCAGTTCCTGCAGGCCGACTACGTCCGCCTCGCCGACACCGTGGCCGCGGCCGACACGCCGGCGGTCAGCGCGATCGTGCGACAGGTGCACGAGGCGGGCGCCAAGGTCATCGTCGACGGCGTGGACGACCCCCGCGGCCTCGACAAGCACTGGTCGGCGGGCGTCGACCTGCTGCAGGGCAGCTTCATCCAGCGGCCGTCGGGCAGCATGGACTTCCGCTTCGAGCAGGCCGTGATGTAGGACGGCATGCTGGACGGGAACGAGACCACGGCGCTGCTCGGCCTGTTCCCGTTTCTCGCCGGGGCGGAGCCGCCGGCGCTCGCGCAGTTGCGCGCCCGGGGTCGGCGCGTGGCGCTCCCCCCCGACCACGGCGTCTGCGCCGAAGGCACCGCGTGCACGCACCTGCCGATGGTCCTGGCGGGAACGGCGCGCGTGTACAAGCTCGGCGAGAGCGGGCGCGAGATCACCCTGTACCGGATCGACGCCGGCCAGAGCTGCGTGCTGACGGCGTCCTGCATCCTGAGCGGACGGCGTTTTCCGGCCTTCGCGCGCAGCGAGACGGCGGTCGAGGCCGTGCTGGTGCCCGCGCCGGCGCTGCTCGAGTGGTTCGGCACCGACTCGGCCTGGCGGACCTACCTCGTCGGCCTCGTCGCCGACCGGCTCGCCGACGTCATCAGCATCGTCGAGGAGGTCGCCTTCCGCCGGATGGACCACCGCGTCGGCGAGCACCTGCTGCGCGCCGGCGACGATGCCGGCACCGTGCGCCTCACGCACCAGCAGGTCGCGCACGACCTCGGCACGTCGCGCGAGGTGGTGACCCGGATTCTCAGCGACTTCGAGGCGAGGGGGCTGGTCGCGCTGGGCCGCGGGCGCATCGAGCTGCGCGACCGCGCCGGCCTGGCCGCGGTCGCCGGCGCAGCGTGACATAGTCACAGACGGCCAGGGACGCCGGCGCTAGATTGGGGCCGTCGGGACGCGTTGTCCCGCCGTGTGCAACGTCTCCTGGAGGCAAACATGAAACAGAACGTCGGTGGAGCGGACCGTATCGTCCGGATCGTCCTCGGGCTCGGGCTCATCGGCTGGGGCGTCGCGACCCAGAACTGGTGGGGCGCGGTCGGCGCTGTGCCGCTGGCCACCGCGCTGATCGGCTGGTGCCCGGCCTACCTGCCCTTCGGGATCAGCACGAAGAAGCTCGTCGGCTGACCCCGAAGCCGCTGCGGCGGCAGATCAACCGGCCGGCGGCGCCCCCGCCGCCGGCCGCGGCCAGGCGCTCAGCACCGCACGCACGAGGGTGGCCAGCGGGATCGCGAAGAAGACGCCCCAGAAGCCCCAGATGCCGCCGAACACGAGGATCGCCACGATGATGGCGACGGGGTGGATGTTGACCGCCTCGGAAAACAGCAGCGGCACCAGCACGTTGCCGTCGAGCACCTGGATCACCAGGTAGGCCACGGTCAGCCAGAGGAAATCCGGGCTCCACCCCCACTGGAACCAGGCGACCGCCACGACCGGGATGGTGACCACCACCGCCCCGATGTAGGGCACGATCACCGACAGGCCCACGAGCACCGACAGCAGCATGGCGTACTGCAGCCCGAAGGCCGTGAACGTGACCAGGCAGGCCGCCCAGATGATCACGATCTCCCAGAACTTGCCGCGGACGTAGTTCGAGATCTGGCGGTCGACGTCGCCCCACACCTGCTTCGGAAAGGTCCGGTCCGGCGGCAGGAACTGCGAGAACCAGTCGATGATGAGGACCTTGTCCTTGAGGAAGAAGAACACGAGCAGCGGCATCAGGACGAGGTAGATCCCCGCGGTGATCAGGCCGACCACCGAGGCGACCGACATCGAGAGGATGCGCTGGCCGAGGTCGGCGATGCCCAGGCGCAGCGCGGTGAACACCTCCTGCACCTGGGCGGGCGACACCAGGTCCGGGTACTCCTCGGGCAGCTTCATGAGGACCTGCTGGCCCTTCGTGACCATGCTCGGGAACTGGGCGACCAGGTCGCTTACCTGCCGCGAGACGAGCGGCAGGATGCCGAAGAAGAGCAGCACGACCCCCACCAGAAACACGAGGAACACGAGCAGCACCGCCGCGAGGCGGGGCCACCCCCGCCGCTCCAGAAAGCCGACCAGCCCTTCCAGCAGATAGGCGATGACCACGCTCGCGAGCACGGGCGCGAGCATGTCGCCGAGATAGACGATGACGAGCAGGCCGATGCCGAGCAGCACGGTCAGCAGCACGACCTGCGGGTCGGAGAGGTTGCGCCGGAACCAGTCGGCGATGGGTAACACGGTGAACCCGCTCCGTCAGCCGCGCGTGGCGCGGTGGCGCTCGTACTGGCGCAGGAAGAGCGCCTCGAGCTCGTCGATCACCTCGGCCGCCGCGCGCCCCTGCAGGATGTGCGCGCTCATGAGACCCGAGGTCTCGTGCAGCACGGCGCCCTTGTCGAGCATGTGGTAGGTCTGCGACAGGCGCCGTATGGCGGCGATCACGGACTCCTCCAGCGGCCGCGGGATCGCCAGTGGCTCGACCGCCGGGCCCACCTCCTCCGCGCCGCTGCCGCGCGCGGCGAGGAACTCGGCGAACGCGGTCAGCGCCCCGCGATCCGCCTCCGACAGCCGCGCGTAGAGCTGCAGCAGGTGCCGCTGCGCGGGCGGCAGGCTCGGCTTCGGCGGCAGCATGCGTCAGCCCCCGCCCGGGCTCCCATGGCTCTTGCAGTACTGGCGGGCGAAGCTCAGCAACTCTTCCATCGCCCGCAGGCGGAACTTCTGCTTCTGGTGCACGAAGGAGAACGGCCGCTCGAGCGACGGCTCGAGCGGGATCGCGACCAGGGTGGCGAGCCTCAGCTCCTTCTGGATGGTGGCGATGGACACGACGGAGATGCCCATGCCGGCCTCCACCGCGCCCTTGACCGCCTCGGGGCTGCCCAGCTCCATGGCGATGTTGAGGCCGACGTCGCAGACCGTGGCCTGACGGGCCAGGTACTCGCCGATCACTTCCCGGGTGCCCGACCCCTCCTCGCGGCAGATGAAGGGGTACTGCAGCAGCTCCGCCATGGTGATGGTGCCGGCGGCGGCGCGCGGGTGATTCGGCGGCAGGATGGCGACGAGCTGATCGTTCCTGCACTGCTCGACGACGAGGTTCTTGTTGCTGACGGGTGCCTCGACCACGCCGAGGTCGATGGTGTTGTTCTCCACCATGGAGACCACCCCGTCGGTGTTCGAGACCTTGAGGTGCACGGTGACGTCGGGGTATTTCGCCCGGAAGTCGCCGAGCAGCGCCGGCAGCATGTACTCCGCGATGGTCGTGCTGGCCCCGATGGTCAACGCCCCGCTGATCTCGCCGGTCATCTCCCGGACCGAGTTTTCCATGTCCCCGTACAGATCGAAGATCCGGTTCGCGTACTCGTAGACCCGCTGGCCGGCCTCGGTCAGGCTGATGCGGTTGTGGGTCCGGTCGAACAGGCGGGTGTTGAAGTGCTCCTCCAGCTGACGGACCTGGAAGGTCACGGCGGGCTGGGTCATGTGCAGCGTCTCGGCCGCCTTCGTGAAGCTGAGGAGGCGGGCGACGGTGTGGAACACCTGCAGTCGGCGATCGGCCATGGCTTCCCGACGGTACGGCTTGGGAATAAAACAAACTTATACATCACAAAGTTGCGGCGTGCCAACCCGCGCGGCACACAAGCCCCCGTCCGGAATGGAAAATCTGCGGTTTCCTGATCTCGGGCAGGCTGCCCCGCGAGAAGCCGCGCACCACGTCGGGGCAACCTATGGAGATTATTCAAAAATTATCATAGGCTCCTGATTGGCTTGACGAACGGCAGACATGCCCCCGGCCGTCATCGCGACCGGGATACGACAGACTAGGGGAGAGAGACCAGTGAGAACCAACCTGCGCACGAGAGCGCTGACGGCAGCCGTCGGCGCGGTCCTGGCAACCACGGGGACCGCCATCCAGGCGAGCGGCTTCCAGCTGATGGAGCAGAGCGCGAGCGGCCTCGGCGTCGCCTTCGCCGGCATGGCCGCCGCGGCCCAGGACGCCAGCACCGCCTTCTGGAACCCCGCCGCCATGTCGCTCCTGCCGGGTGTGCAGGGCGCGGCGGTCCTCAGCTACGTCGCCCCGCACACGGAGTTCACGAGCGACAGCACCTCGCGGCCCAACAACCTCGGCGACGGCGGCAGCGACGGCGCGCCGAACGCGTGGGTGCCGGCGCTGCACGCGACCTGGATGCTGAGCCCGCAGTGGTCGGTGGGCCTCAGCGTCAACGCGCCCTTCGGCCTCACGACCGAGTGGGACACGCCGTGGAACGGGCAGACGTTCGCGGTCAAGTCGACGGTCGAGACCCTGAACATCAACCCCAGCGCGTCCTTCAAGGTCAACGACCAGCTGTCGCTCGGGGCGGGGCTCAGCTACCAGCAGCTCAAGGCCGAGCTGACCAACGCGGTGGCTCCCGTCGCGAGAGCACCCATCGGCAAGGTCGAAGGCACGGACTGGGCGCTCGGCTGGAACGTCGGCGCCCTCATCGACTTCCAGCAGGGCACGCGGGTCGGCCTCACCTATCGTTCGGCGATCGACTACACCGTGCAGGGCGGCGAGCTGTCGGTCGGCGGCGCGGACGTGACGCCGGTCACGGCGGACATCGAGCTGCCCGACACGTTCTCGATCGCCGTGTCGCACCAGCTCACGCCCGACACGCGGATCCTCGCGGACTGGACCTGGACCGGCTGGAGCACTATCCAGAACCTGACCGTGAAGCAGGCAACCGTCGGCATGATGATCAGCAACAGCCCGCTGAACTTCGACGACAGCTGGCGGGCCGGGCTGGGCGTCGAGCACCAGCTGAACCCGTCCTGGCTGCTGCGTGCCGGCGTCGCCTACGACAAGACGCCCGTGCAGGACGAGTTCCGCACGCCCCGCCTGCCCGACGAGGATCGGACCTGGCTCGCCATCGGCGCCCGGTATCAGCCCGACGCCAAGTCGCCGTGGTGGATCGACGTGGGCTACTCGTACCTGTGGGTGGACAACGCCACGAGCGAGCTCCGCAACGGCCCCCTGCGCCTCGACGGCGAGTACGACGCGAACATCAACCTCGTTGCCGCGCAGGTGTCGTTCAAGTACTGACCGCGATCGGCGCCGGCACCCCGGCGCCGTCCCGGAAAGAAGAAAGCCGCCCGATGGGCGGCTTTCTCGTTCCTGCCGGATCTGGCGGACTCAGATGTACAGGCAGATGTCGGTCTCGCCAGCGAACTCGAAGAAGGTCGCCGCGCCGCCGTACTCCACGTTGTCGATGAAGTCGGCCGGGTCGAGATCGAACAGGTCCACCGTCATCTGGCAGGCGATGAACTTCACCTCGGCCTCCTGGCAGAGGGTGCGAAGGTCCTCGATGCTGGCCACGCCCTTGGCCGCCATCTTCTTCTTCATCATCATGGTCATCATCGCCTGCATGCCGGGCAGCGCCGTCAGCAGGACGGGGAACCACTTGTCCATCGCCATCGGCATGGGCATGCCGGGGTTGCCGAGCGGCGTCACCTCGAGGGCCAGGTTCTTGCGCAGCAGCTGCAGGCCATAGAAGGTGAAGAAGATCTGCACTTCGTAGCCGAGCGCCGCCGCGGTCGAGCCCAGGATGAAGGGCGGGTAAGCCCAGTCCAGCGAGCCCTTCGTAGCGATGATCGCGAGCTTCTTTTGATCCATCGTTGTCTCCTCCCGGTGTCGGGAATGGGCGTGCGGATCGGAAGGTCAGGCCTTCTTGATCAGGAAGTGGAACTTGCCGCCTTCCTCGCGCGACTCGAGCAGCTCGTTGCCGGTCTGCTTCGCGAAGGCCTCGAAGTCCTTAACCGAGCCGGGGTCGGTGGCGATGATGTGCAGCACCTGGCCCGAGCCGAGACCGGCGAGGGTCTTCTTCGCGCGCAGGATTGGCAGGGGGCAGTTCAGACCGCTGGCATCCAACTCTTGGTCGAAGTTGGCCATAAGAACCTCCAGAGTTCTCGGTTTGCGTTGAGGAAGGGCGGAAAAATTAGAAGTTGGTTTTATATTTGAACGACCGCGAAAAGGCAACGGGCGAACGCCCGCGGCGACGGATTCCCCCGACGCAGGTCAACAATTTGGCGCCGGCGGCGACGCCGCGGTCAGCGCTGGGGACTGCGGCTCGGCGGCAGAATCTCGTAACCGTGGCGGGCCCAGTCCACGATCCCGCCGCGCAGGTTGATGACGTTGCGAAACCCCTGCTGCATGAGGAACGCGCAGGCGTGGAACGAGCGGGCGCCGCTGCGGCAGTAGAGCACCACGTCCTTGTCGCGAGGAAACTCCTGGGCGCGCAGGGGGATGAGGTGCATGGGCAGGTGCTCCGAGTTGGGCAGCACGCCCTGCAGCACCTCGGCCTCGCTGCGGATGTCGAGCAGCTTGAGGTCGTCCCCGCGCTCGAGCCGCGTCTTGAGCTCGTCAACCGACATTTCCTGGACGAACACGGGGGCTTTCCTGTCGAATCTGAAGGGTCGCTACCGGCGAGCGCAATAGTTTATAAATAGTTCTTAATATTCCACAAGCAACGGCAGCCGATGGTCGGCCGTCGGGGCGCCGGATCGCCGCGCGCCGTTCCGCATCTGTGGGCAGACTCGAGGAATCGCAATGGAGCTCTTCCCCCTGTTCCTTCGCGTCCGTGACCGGCTGGGCGTCGTGGTGGGCGGCGGCGAGGTCGCGAGCCGCAAGGTCGAACTGCTCTGCCAGGCCGGCGCGCGGGTCCGCGTCGTCTCCCCCGCGCTCGCGCCGACCCTCGCGCGCCTCGCTGCCGACGGCGTGATCGATCACGTCGCGCGCGCCTTCGAGGACGGCGACACGGCTGGCGCGGCGCTGGTCGTCGCCGGCACGTCGGACCCCGCGACCAACCGCCGGGTCGCCGCGGAGGCCAAGGCCGCCAACCTCCCGGTCAACGTGGTGGACGACCCGGACGAAGGGACCTTCATCGTGCCCTCGGTGATCGACCGATCGCCCGTCGTCGTCGCCGTTTCCTCGGGTGGAGCCTCGCCCGTGCTCGCGCGCCTGATCCGCACCCGGCTCGAGTCGGTGATTCCGGCCGCCTACGGGCGCCTCGGCGAGCTCGCCGCGCGTTACCGCGACCGCGTCAAGGCGACCTTCGCCGATCCCGCCGACCGCCGCCGGTTCTGGGACCGTGTCCTGCAGGGCGGCGTGGCGGAGCGCGTGTTCTCCGGACACCTGGCAGAAGCCGACGCGGTGATGGAGCGCGAGCTGGCGCAGGCCAGCCCCTCGCAGGGCATGGGTGAGGTCTACCTGGTGGGAGGCGGCCCCGGCGACCCCGACCTCCTCACCTTCCGCGCCCTGCGACTGATGCAGCAGGCCGAGGTCGTGGTCTACGACCGGCTCGTCGCCAAGGCGGTGCTGGACATGACCCGGCGCGATGCGCGGCGCATCTACGTCGGCAAGGAGCGCGACAACCACGCGATGCGCCAGGAGGAGATCAACCGGCTGCTCGCAGACCTGGCGCGGCAGGGCAGGCGCGTCGTGCGCCTGAAGGGGGGCGACCCCTTCATCTTCGGCCGCGGCGGCGAGGAGATCGACACCCTCGCGGCGGAGGGCATCCCCTTCCAGGTGGTGCCCGGAATCACGGCGGCCTCCGGCTGCGCCGCCTACGCCGGCATCCCGCTCACGCACCGCGACTTCGCCCAGTCGGTCACCTTCGTGACCGGCCACCTCAAGGACGGCACCATCAACCTCAACTGGCAGCAACTCGCCCAACCCAGTCAGACCGTCGTCTTCTACATGGGGCTGCACGGACTGGACGTGATCTGCGAGCGGCTGATCGCCCACGGCGTCCGGCCTTCCATGCCCGCGGCGCTGGTGCAGCAGGGAACGACGCCGATGCAGCGCGTGCTGACGGGGACGCTGGACACCCTGCCCGGCATCGTGGCGCGGGAGCAGCCGAAACCCCCTACCCTGCTGATCGTCGGCGAGGTCGTCCAGCTCCAGGAGAAGCTGTCCTGGTTCCACGCGGAGCCCGGTTCCGCGCAGGGCGCGACCACCACGGTCGAGCCGGGGACGGCCCCGGCCTAGACCGTCAGGCGGGCGACGCCTCCTTCGGCCGCAGCTGGTCGGGCCGAAGCCGCGGCGTGAAGTACTCGTCGGCGTCGTCGAGGTCGACCTCGCCCCCGGCACGGTCGACGAGAGCCTGCTCGTAGTCCTTCCAGCCCCGCAGCCCGCTCGCCAGCGAGGCCACGTTCGAATAGCCCAGCACCTGCATGGCGTGTGCGGCGAGGATGCTGCGGTTGCCCGAGCGGCAGACGATGACGATCTCGCGATCGCGGGCGCGCACGAGCTCGGGCACCGTCTCCTCGTAGTCCCACTCGCAGGCCGACTCGAGAATGCCGCGGGGCACGTTCAGCGATCCCGGAATGTGCATCGCGTCGAACTCGTAGGGCTCGCGGACATCGAGGACCAGGAGGTCCGGATTGGTTTGCTGCCGCTCCACGAGGTCCCACGGCATGATCTCGCGGATGCCGCTGAGGCACTCCCTGATGAGCTCCATGAACCGCTTCATCCCAACGCCTCCCGCCGACCGGCGCCGCGCCGATCAGTAGCTGTTGCCGCCCGTGCGCGGCGCGATGTTCTGCTCGACCGCGATCACCGCGGCCTCCACGCGCGAATGTACCGCGAGCTTGCGCAGGATGGCCTTGACGTGCAGCTTCACGGTGCCATCGGAGATCCCGAGGTTGCGCGCGATCACCTTGTTGCTCTGGCCCTCGGCGAGGTGACAGAGGATCTCCCGCTCGCGCGGCGTCAGCTCGGCGAGCGCCGGGGCGCGCGCCGGGGTCTGGCTGCGCTCCCCCTGCACGGCCTTCGCCAGGACGCCCGTGAGCTCCTTCGCGACCACCGTCTCGCCCCCCGCGACCGCCGCGAGCGCCGCCACGAGCTCGTCCGGCTCCATGTCCTTCAGCAGGTAGCCGCGGGCCCCGCACTGCAGCGCGTCCACCACGTCCTTCTCGTCTCGACTGGTGGTGAGCATGACCACCGGGGTGCGGGCGTCCTGCGCGCGCAGCTCGCACAGCACGGTCAGCCCGGACATCTCCGGCATGCGCATGTCGAGCAGGACCACGTCGGGGGCGCTCGCCCGCGCGAGCTCGATGCCGCGCCGGCAGTCGCCCACTGCGTCTATCACCTCGATGCCGCGGCGCTCGAGCAGTTCCCGCAGGCCGATGCGGAACAGGGCGTGGTCGTCGATCAGCAGGACCCGCATGTCAGTTCTCCCGCGCCCGGCGCGGTCGTTCGGGGAGGCGGCCGGGCGCGTAGATCACCTCCACGCGCGTCCCTTCCCCGCGCTCGCTCTCGATGCGCAGCTGGCCGCCGAGCCGGCGCGCCCGCTCCTCCATGATCGACAGGCCGATGTGCTCGCCGGGCCGGCCGCGCTGGTTCGGCACGTCGAAGCCCACGCCGTCGTCCTCCACCAGCAGGAGATAGGGCCGGCCGGGCCGGCAGGCAAGCAGGACCCGCACGGTGTGCGCGTGCGCGTGCTTGCGGATGTTGGTCAGCGCCTCCTGGACGATGCGCAGCAGCTGCATCTCCTCGGCCGCCGAGAGGTTGGGCGCGCGGCACTCCTTCTGGAAGAAGACGTGCACGCCCGTGTCCCGACCGAACTGCTCGGTGAGCTTCTCCAGTGCCGGCACGAGGCCCCGCTGGTCGAGGGGCGCGCGGAAGCTGTTGAGCAGCTCCCGCAACTCGGTGTGCGCTTCCTCCACGGCGTTGCGGATGCGCGTCGCGTCGTCCAGCGCGGCAGGCGTCCCCGTCTGGCGCAACGTGTCCTCCAGCATGCGGACCTGGAAACGCAGGCTCGCGAGGGTCTGCGCCAGCGAGTCGTGGAGCTCGTGGGCCAGGGCGTTGCGCTCGTCGATGATCGACAGCCGCCGCGCCTCCGCGTCGGAGCGGTGCTTCGCGACCGCCACCCCCAGGTGCTGGCCGATGGTGGCGAGCAGCTCGCGAATGTCCTCGCGGCCAGAGATCCCCGGCCGGTCGACGCAGATGGAATAGCGGCCGAGGATATCGTCGTGGTACGCGAGCGGCACCTCGAGCACCTCGACCTGCTCCTGACTGAACATGGGCCGGCCGTTGCGGCGCGAGCAGTCGGCGGCGTCGTGCCCGCAGACGACGTCGCCCGGTGTCAGCACCTTGCCGCAGGTGCAGAGCCCCAGGGGCAGCAGGTCCCGTTCGGCCCGGGCCACGTCGTCCGTCCCGATGCAGCCGACCAGCGCCACGGTCCCGTCGACACCCTGCAGCCGCACGCTCGCCGCCCGGCCGTTCACCATCGCCTTCAGCACCCGCAGGAAGCGCAGCAGCAGCTCCTCGAGGTCGTGCGACTGGTTGATGGTGGCCGCGACGTCGTAGAGGATCTTGAGCGACGCCGTCTTCTGCGCCAGCCGCGCCGTCTGCCGCGCGACCCGGTTGTCCATGTCCTCGTACAGACCGTGGAGCTCCTGGCTCAGGCTGTCGATGTCGCGGGCCATCTCGCGCAGCACGCCGACGTTCTCGGTCGCGAGCGCGGCCCCGGGCTCGCCCTGGCAGACGCCGGCGACCGAGGACTCGAGCCGAACGAGGGGGGCGAGCAGGCGCGCATGGAAACGGCCGCCGGCGACGAGCAGGGCGACGAGGCTGGCGGCGAGCGCGCAGCACAACGCCACCGCCTGGGCGACGTGGTGGCCGCCCTCCTCCGCCAGGTAGACGGCGATCAGCACGCCGGACACCAGCCCGACCGCGAGCGCCACCGTCGGCCACAGCAGGCCCGCGTCGCGCAACAGGCGAAGCACGCGCGCGCCGGGCCGGGGCCTGGGCAACGCCCCTGCGCCTGGTCTTCGCGACGGCTCCGGCCCCTGCTCCATCGGTGTGCGCCACGCCCCGCTACGCGTCGCCGCGTAGCCTAGCACTGCTCCTTCTGCTGCAGGTCCCACATTCCGGCGTAGCGCCCGCCGAGAGCGAGCAGCTGGGGGTGACTGCCGTGCTCGACCACGCGACCGCCTTCCATGACCAGGATGAGGTCGGCGTCGACCACGGTGGACAGCCGATGGGCGATGACGAGGGTCGTGCGCTCCGCCGCCACCTGCGCGAGCGTTTCCTGGATCGCCTGCTCCGTCCGGCTGTCGAGCGAGGACGTCGCCTCGTCGAACACCAGGATCCGCGGCCGCTTGAGGATGGCGCGCGCAATCGCGACGCGCTGCTTCTCGCCGCCGGAGAGCTTGAGCCCGCGCTCGCCCACGACCGTGTCCCACCCTGCCGGCAGCGATTCGACGAACGCGCGGATGTGCGCGAGCGACGCCGCCTGCGCGACCTCGGCACGGGTCGCGTCGGGCCGGCCGTAGGCGATGTTGTAGTAGATCGTGTCGTTGAACAGCACCGTGTCCTGCGGCACGACGCCGATCGCCTCGCGCAGGCTGGCCTGCGTGACGTGACGGATGTCCTGCCCGTCGACCAGGATCGCCCCGGCCGTCACGTCGTAGAAGCGGAACAGCAGCCGGGCGAGCGTCGACTTGCCCGCGCCGCTGTGGCCCACGACGGCGAGCTTGCGCCCCGGCGGGATGGTGAAGTCCACGCCGTCGAGAATGACGCGCTCCGGCTGGTAAGCGAAGCGCACGTTCTCGAAGCGCACCTCGCCGGGCCCGTGCAGGAGCGGGCCCGCACCGGGCGCGTCGGTGACCTCTGGCCGCTGCTCCAGCAGCCGGAACACGAGGTCCATGTCGGCGAGCGAGTACTTGATCTGGCGGTAGACGATGCCGAGGAAGTTGAGCGGGATGAAGAGCTGCAGCAGGAACGCGTTGACGAGCACGAGGTCGCCCAGTGTCATCGACCCGTCGGCCACGCCCTGCGCCGCGTAGAACATGATGGCGGTCACGCCCACCGCGATGATCGCGCCCTGGCCGAAGTTGAGCAGCGACATCGAGGACTGGCTCTTGACCGCGTACTCCTCCCACTCGCGCAGGGTGGCGTCGTAGCGGCCGTGCTCGAGTCGCTCGTTGGTGAAGTACTTCACCGTCTCGTAGTTGATCAGGCTGTCGATCGCCTGGGTGTTGGCGGTCGAGTCGAGCCGGTTCATCTGGTGGCGGAAGTCCATGCGCCACTCGGTGATGGCGAAGGTGAAGGCGACGTAGACGGCCACGGTGCCGAAGGTGACGATCGCGAACACCGGCGCGTAGCGCGCGAGCAGGATGCCGGCGACGAGCGCGAACTCGACGAGGATGGGCAGCACGCTGAAGACGAGGTAGTTGAGGATGGTGCTGACCGAGCGCGCGCCGCGCTCCAGGTCGCGGCTGACGGCTCCGGTCTGGCGCTCGAGGTGAAAACGCAGCGACAGTGCGTGGAGGTGCTCGAGCACCCGCGTCGAGAGTCGTCGCATCGCCCGGAAACGCACCCGGGCGAACACGACGTCGCGCAGTTCGTTGAACAGCGAGGCCCCGAGCTTGAGCGCACCGTAGGCGGCGAGCAGCGCCAGCGGCAGGACCGCTGCCTGGCCGGGCGAGCCCTGGAGCGCGTCGACGATCCCCTTGAGAACCAGCGGCACGCCGATGTTGGCGCCCTTGGAGAGAATCAGGCAGGCGAGCGCGAACAGCGCCCGCCCGCGGAACTCCCACAGGTACGGCAGCATGCCGCGCAGGTTGCGCCAATCCCTCGGTGCAGCAGGGGTTCCGGTCTCGGCGGTCAGCTCGTCTCGCATGCTAGGATTCCGGCCGCCCCCGGCGCCGCCGCGCGGCAAGAGCGGAAGTTTAGCGGAAGGTCCCGCGCCGCGACCCCATTCTCCTCGTGGAGGTGCCCCCGTGTCCGAGTGCTCGCACCTCGAGCCCTACGCGCTCCAGGTCCTCGGCGACAGCATGGAGCCCGAGTTCCCCGACCAGTGCATCGTCGTCATCGAGCCGATCGACAAGGTCAGGAGCGGGGCGTACGTCTTCGCCGAGGTCGAAAATGTGCGCTGGTTCCGCCAGTACGTGAAGGACGAGGATGGCCGCGAATGGCTGATCGCCCTCAACGACCTCTATCCCGAGATCGACCTCACCGGCCTCGCGTGGCGCATCCTCGGCGTCATCACGCAGCGCAACGTGAAGCGCAGGATCAAGCACTACGACAATTTCTGACGACGGCCACAGCCCGCCCTTGGCGACACGCCGGGGCATGCGCGACCGACACAGATTGAGAGACGCAAGCCGCGCGCTACGAAGCAACGCCCAGCCGCCCCGCCGCCTCCCGCCACAGCGCGGCGTAGGCCTCGGCGGCCTGGCTCGCCGGCGCGTACGCGGCGACCGGGGCGCGGTGCACGCCCATCTGCTCGACCTCGCTGCGGTAGGGAATCACCGTCGCGAGCATCGTCGCCCGCGGATCGGGCGCCGCGGCGAGGATGCCCTGGTGCAGCCGCTTGCGTCGGTCGGCCAGGGCGTAGAACGGCCACACGGCGACATCGCCCAACCCCTCCGCGGCGAGGAAGTCGAGCAGCTGGGTGAGCGTTCGCAGCGACAGCGGCGTGGGGATCACGGGCACGAGCAGCGCGTCCACCGCCCGGAAGACGTTCTCCGAGACCAGCGTGAGGCTCGGCGGGCAATCGAGGATGAGCAGATCGTAGCCCTCGCGCACCGGCGCGATCAGCTGGCCCAGCTGCGCCTTCGGCTTCTTCGCCTCGTCGAGCAACAGGTCCATGCGCCGGTATGCGGGGTCGGCCGGGAGGATGTCCAGGCGCTCGAAGTCGCTGCCCTTGACCGCGTCGTCGAGAGGTCGCTTGCCGCGTAGCAGCTTCTTCGGCTTCGCGACCGCCGTGCGCACCCGCAGGTAGAACGACGCGGCGCCCTGGGGATCGAGATCCCACAGCAGGGTCCGCTGCCCGGCGGCTGCGCTCAGATAGGCGAGATTGACCGCGGTGGCCGTCTTTCCCACGCCCCCCTTGATGCTGTAGAGGGCGACGACCTTCACGCCGCCGGGTCCGCCGCCGGCTTGAACAGGGCGCGGTAGGCACCGCGGTTCTCTTCCGAATCCAGCGCGTCGAAGCGCGCGGCGAAGGCCGCCCGGGAGGCCGCCTGCCGGGCGCGCAGGCTGCCGACCAGCGCGCCGAGGGCGAGCAGCGTGCGGGCCGGCGCCCTCCCCTCCGCCGCCATGCGCTCGGCGAAGCCTTCGAGGTGCTGCGCCTGGACGGCGAGGTCCTGGTGCTCGCCGAGCACGTCGAGCAGGACCTTGAGCGCCTTGATGAGCGGATCCAGTCGCTCGGCGGGATACAGACTCGCGAAGAACTCCTGCAGGTAGCGCAGCTTCTTGCAGTCCTTGCGCAGCTCGTGCAGCACCTCGGGCGCCGGCGCCTCGACCGCGGCGCGTCCGTCCCGGATCACCCGCCGAAAGGCGCGCCAGATCCGCCGGCCGGCGAGCTCGCCGACGGGGAGCGCAGCATCGGGGGCCGCCTCCAGGTCGGGCTCCGCGTCGAGAAAATCGCGCCACTCGGTCATCAGGCCGCGGAAGCGTGGCGCGGCGAGCCGCCGCGCGAGCTGCGCCTGCTCGCGCCGGTGCTCGTCGAGCAGGAAGCCGCGGAAGGGCTCGAGGTCGCCCTGCAGGTCGACAGGCAGCTCGTCGTGGTACTCGGGCAGCTGCAGCAGGAAGACGTCCAGGTCGCGCGTGGGCCCGGTCACCTCGCCGAGCCAGCCGAACGCCTCGCGGAACTGCCGGACCCGCGCCTCCGGGAACACGTCCCGGATCTGCGTCAGGGCCGAACGGGTGCGGCGCACCGACACGCGCAGGTCGTGCAGGAACTCGGGATCCAGGCCCGCGCGCGTGCCGGCGACGTTGGCCTCGAGCGTCTCCAGCAGCTGCCGGTGGATCCGGCGAGCCGCCTCGGCACCCGGAAGCTCGGGGGTCAGGCGAACGCGAATCTTGGACGAGTAGCCGCCGGGCGCGACCCCGAGCACGCGACAGACGGCCTCGCACTCGCAGCGTGGCACCGCGCGCGCGGCGAAGCGCCGCTCGAGCTGCGCCGCGACCGCGTCGGCCGAATCGTCGTAACCCTTCAGCGGCTCGAGGATCAACCGCCGGGGCAAGGGCACGCGCAGCCGCGGGGTCCCCTCGGTTGCCACCGCGTGACCGTCCTCCTCCGCCAGGCGCAGGACCGTCTTCCCGTCACCGTCGACCAGGCGCCAGCGGCGGACGCGGGCCTCGAGGCCGGCCCTCGCCAGCAGCACCCGCGGCGCCAGCAGATCGGCCAGCGCGTCGCGCAGCGCCCCGGGGGGCAGATCGTCGACCCCGATCGGAAACTCGGCCAGAGCCGGTGCCGCGATCACGGCACCGTCGCGGGAGCAGAGCTCCCAGTGCCGCTTCGCGCCCTCGGCGACCCGCGCCAGCCGCAGGCCCCGCGCGTGCAGACGCCAGTCGAAGCTGTCCGCGAACTCGTAGCGCCGCCGGCCCGCGGGCTCCTCGACGAGGGCCCAGCCGGGCCCCAACGCGTCGATCAGCGCGGCCGGCTCGAAAGGGGCGGGAATCTCGTGGATGTCGGGTCCGGGCATCGGCGGCCTCACCGGGCGGCACCGCCGACCGGCAGCGGCAATCATGCCACGCCGCGCCCGGCGCCGGGTTACGGGCTCGCGGGACAGCGCCTCAGCCGGCGTCGAGGAAGCCGCTCGACAGGTGCTCTGCCTTCACGTAGCGCACGTCCTTGCCCTTGACCGCGTAGATCACGAACTCGGCGAGATTGGTGGCGTGATCGCCGACGCGCTCGAGGGCCTTGAGCACGAACACCGCCTCGATGACGTGCCGCACATTGCGCGGGTCCTCGAACAGGAAGGTCGCGAGCCGCCGCAGGCCGGCGTGGAAGGCCTCGTTCAGCTGCTCGTCACCCTGCACGACGGCCACGGCCTTGTCGACGTCCAGCTCCTCCACCGCCTCGAGCGCGTCCTCGAGCAGCTCCACGGCGCTCGCCGCCATGTGTCGCGCGTCCTGGAACAGGGAGGGGATGGGCTGCAGGTCGTTCTCGCCGTAGACGCGGCTGACGACGTAGCCGAGCTTCTTGGTCTCGTCGGCCGCGCGCTCGAGATTGTTCACGGCCTGGGACATCGCCATCACGAAGCGCAGATCCGAGGCCACCGGCTGGCGGGTCGCCAGCAGCTCGAGGCAGAGCTCCTGGCCCTTCATGTCCAGCGTGTTGATGTCCCGATCGCGGTGCACGACCTGGCGCGCGAGCCCCGTGTCGCCCTCCTCGAGGGCCTGCGCCGCGTCCCGCACCTGCTGCAGGACGAGCCGCCCCATCTCGAGGACCAGGTCCTTGAGCGAGCCGAGCTGCGCGTCGAAGCGCTGGACGATGTGCCCGCCTTCCTTGCCGTTCATGCCGCCTCCGCCGTCCGGATCAGCCGAAGCGGCCGGTGATGTAGTCTTCCGTGAGCTTGTGGCGGGGATTGGTGAAGATCTGAGTGGTCTCGCCGACCTCGATGAGGTCGCCGAGGTGGAAATAGGCCGTGCGCTGCGAGACGCGCGCCGCCTGCTGCATCGAGTGCGTGACGATGCAGATCGTGTAGTTCTGTCGCAGCTCGTCGATCAGTTCCTCGATCTTCGCCGTGGCGATCGGATCGAGCGCCGAGCAGGGCTCGTCCATCAGGATCACCTCCGGCGACACCGCGATCGCGCGCGCGATGCACAGGCGCTGCTGCTGGCCGCCGGAGAGGCCGGTCCCGGGCTGGTCGAGTCGGTCCTTCACCTCGTCCCACAGCCCCGCGCGGCGCAGGCTGCTCTCGACGATCTCGTCGAGCTCCGCGCGCGACGCCGCGATGCCGTGGATGCGCGGGCCGTAGGCGATGTTGTCGTAGATGGGCTTCGGGAACGGGTTCGGCTTCTGGAACACCATGCCGACCTGGGCCCGCAGGACCACCGGGTCCATCTGCCGGTCGTACACGTCCTTGTCGTCGAGGGTGATGTGGCCCGTGACCCGGCATCCCTCGACCGTGTCGTTCATGCGGTTCAGGCAGCGCAGGAAGGTCGACTTGCCGCAGCCCGAGGGGCCGATCATGGCGATCACCTCGTTGCTGCCGATGTCGAGAGTGACGTTCTTGATCGCGTGCTTGTCGCCGTAGTAGACGTCGACGCCGCGCGTGCGCATCCGCGGATTGGCGACCGTCACCTCCCCGACCGTGCCGGAGAAGTTGCGGATCCTGAGGCCGTCCATCGCGTCAGCTCTGCCCGCCACGCCAGTCGCCGCGTCCGAAAGGGTGCCCATCGTAGCGTTCATGTCGGTTTCTCGCTCTTGCTCGCGGTCAATCAACGGCTTACCAGCGCCGTTCGAAGCGCTTGCGCAGGTAGACGGCCAGGGCGTTCATCGCGATGAGGAAGGCCAGCAGCACGATGATCGCGGCCGCCGTCTTCTCGACGAACGCGCGCTCGGGACTGTCGGCCCAGAGGTAGATCTGCACCGGCAGGAGGGTCGACGGGTCGAAGAAACCCTTCGGCACGTCCACGACGAACGCCACCATGCCGATCATGAGCAGCGGCGCGGTCTCGCCCAGGGCGTGCGCCATGCCGATGATCATGCCCGTCATCATCCCGGGCATGGCGAGCGGCAGCACGTGGTGGAAGACGGTCTGCATCTTCGAGGCCCCGACGCCGAGCGCGGCCTCGCGGATGGACGGCGGCACCGACTTCAAGGCCGCGCGGCCGGCGATGATGATCGTCGGCAGCACCATGAGCGCCAGGACCAGGCCGCCCACCACCGGTGCCGAGCGCGGCATCCCGAAGAAGTTGATGAGCACCGCGAGGCCCAGCAGGCCGAACACGATCGACGGCACCGCGGCCAGGTTGTTGATGTTGACCTCGATGAGGTCCGTCAGGCGGTTCTTCGGCGCGAACTCCTCGAGGTACACCGCCGCCGCCACCCCGATCGGGAAGGAGATCACCAGGCAGACCAGCAGCGTGTAGAACGAGCCCATGACCGCGCCGCCGATGCCCGCGAGCTCGGGCTCGCGCGAGTCGCCATTCGTGAAGAAGCGCCAGTTGAACCGGGTGTCGACGGCGCCCTTCTTCTCCAGCACGTCCAGCCAGCCGAGGACGCGATCGCTGACGCGGCGCTGATCCTCGGGGACCCTGCGGTCGATGTGCCCCTTCATGACCATGTCGACGTCGTCGGACGCGATCAGCCACAGGTCGCGCGTGGTCCCGACCAGGGACGGGTCCGCCTTTACCATGTCCTGCAGCTGGTACTCGGCACCGCTGCTGACCATCCCGAACAGTTCGCGAAGCTCGCTGCGCCCCGACACGTCGGGAAAGGCCGCCTGCATCGCCCTCTTGACCAGGGCGGCGTAGTCCGCGCCCGCGAGCGCCGCCGGGTCGCGCCGGCCCTCGGGGTCGAGCGCCTCCTGGTCGAAGGTCACCTGGACCTTCAGGTAGGTCTGCTCGAAGCCCGTGTAGCCGTTCAGGATGATGCTGAGGAAGAGCGAGCCGACGAAGGCGAGGCCCGTCAGCACGGCGAGCCGGCCCGTCAGGCGGAAACGGCGCTCCTTCGCGTAACGCCGCGGCAGCGAGGCCCGCACCGCGTCGATGGTTCGCCGGCGCGGTGCCCCGGCGGACGATGGGTTGTCGTCACTCATACTGTTCCCGGTACTTGCGCACGACGTGCAGCGCGATGACGTTGAGGCCGAGGGTCACGACGAAGAGCACCAGGCCCAGCGCGAAGGCGGCCAGGGTCTTGGGGCTGTCGAACTCCTGGTCGCCCACCAGCAGGGTGACGATCTGGACCGTGACGGTCGTCACGCTGTCCAGCGGGTTTGCGGTGAGTTTGGCGGACAGCCCCGCCGCCATCACGACGATCATCGTCTCGCCGATGGCCCGCGACACCGCGAGCAGGATGCTGCCCACGATGCCGGGCAGCGCGGCCGGCAGCACCACCTGCCGCACGGTCTCGGACTGGGTGGCGCCGAGGGCGTACGAGGCGTCGCGCATGGACTGGGGCACCGCGTTGATGACGTCGTCCGACAGCGAGGAGACGAACGGGATGATCATGATGCCCATCACGAGGCCCGCCGCGAGCGCGCTCTCGGAGGCGACCTCGAGGCCGAGCGCCACGCCCGCGTCGCGCACCAGCGGGGCGACGGTGAGCGCGGCGAAGAAGCCGTAGACCACGGTCGGGATCCCCGCGAGGACCTCGAGCACGGGCTTGGCGACCGCCCGGAACTCGCGGGACGCGTACTCCGACAGGTAGATGGCGGCCATGAGACCGATCGGCACCGCCACCAGCATCGCGATCCCCGAGATCAGCAGCGTTCCGGTGAAGAGCGGCACGGCGCCGAAGGCCCCCGAGGATCCCGCCTGGTCGGCGCGCAACGCGATCTGGGGGCTCCAGTCCAGGCCGAACAGGAAGCTCGTCATGGGCACGGTGCGGAAGAACAGGATGGACTCGAAGAGCACCGACAGGACGATGCCGACGGTCGTGAAGATCGCGATCAGCGACGCCACGATCAGCAGCACGTTGACGATCGCCTCGACGCGGTTGCGCGCGCGCAGCCGGGGCGAGATCTGACGCCACGCCAGCCCACCGCCGATGACGCCCAGCGACAGCACCACGACCGCCATCGCCGCGGCCGAGGTGCGCTCGAGGCTCTTCAGGTGGTCCGCCGCGGCCCGCAGCTCCGGCGTCACCTCGCGGGAGACCACGTTGCCGCTCGTGAGATTGCGGACGTCGTTGAGCACGAGGCCGAGGCGGTCGGGGCCGAGCTGCTGCATCTCCTGGGGCAGGTCGCGCACGACGAGCTCGGTCACGATCGTGGAGCGGAACGCCACCCAGAGCGCGAGCACCAGCAGCGCCGGGATCAGGCACCAGAGCGCCGCGTACGACCCGTAGTAGCTGGGCAGGGAGTGCAGGTTCCGGATGCCGCCCGCGCCGGCGGACACCGCCACCGACCGGCGACGGCCGAGCACATAGGCCACGGCCGTCAGGACCAGGAGCGCTGCGATCAGCAGGGGTGTGCTCATGGGAACACTCTGCGAGGCCACCCCGCCGCCCGGTCGCGGGAGGCGACCGGGACCGGCGCGGGGATGGCGATATTACCGCTTCGCGCGGCGGATTAGTGCAGGCCTTCGCCCGTCATCACCTTGAGCTGCTGGGCGTCGGCCGCAAACTGCTTACGCTCGGCCTCGGGCATCGGGATCATGCCCTTCTCCGCCAGGTAGCCGTCCTTGCCCCAGGCCTTGTCGGACGTGAACTCCGTCAGATACTCGCGGATCCCCGGGATCACGTCCACGTGCGCCTTCTTGACGTAGAAGTAGAGCGGACGGGACACCTTGTATGCGCCGGCGGCGATGTTCTCGAAGGTGGGAAGCGCGCCCTCGACCTCCGAGCCCTTCACCTTGTCGGCGTTCTGGTCGAGAAAGCTGAAGCCGAAGACGCCGAAGGCGTTCTTGTTGGCGGCCAGCTTCTGCACGATCAGGTTGTCGTTCTCGCCCGCCTCGACGTAGGCGCCGTCCTCGCGGACGGTCATGCAGGCCTTCTTGAAGCCGTCCTTGTTCTCCTTCTCCATCGCCTTGATGAAATCGAACTTCTTGCAGCCCTCCTCCATCACCAGTTCGACGAAGGCGTCGCGCGTGCCGGAGGTCGGCGGGGGACCGAGGACCTCGATCTTGGTGTCCGGGAGATCCTTGCTGACGTCCTTCCAGGTCTTGTACGGGTTCGGGACCATCTTCGGGGCGCCGGTCGGGTCCGGGACTTCCTTCGACAGCGCCAGGTAGAGATCCTTGCGGCTGATCTTCATCAGGGGCGCGGCCTTCGCGTTGGCGAGGACGATGCCGTCGTAGCCGACCTTCATCTCGACGATGTTCGTGACGCCGTTCTTCTGGCAGGTCTCGAACTCGCCCTGCTTGATCCGCCGGGAGGCATTGGAGATGTCGGGGTGCTCGACGCCGATGCCGTTGCAGAACAGCTTCATGCCGCCGCCGGTGCCGGTCGACTCGATCTTGGGGGTCTTGATGCCCTTGGCCTTGCCGACCTTCTCGGCCACCACGGTCGCGAAGGGGTAGACGGTCGACGAGCCGACGATGCTGATGTAGTCGCGGCCGGCCGAGGCGTAGGCGCCGGTCGCGGCGACGGCGGTGGCGAGCACGGTGAGCTTCAGGGTCTTGCTGAGCACGAAGGCCTCCTGGAGAGCGTGGGTGCGGGCAGATGGCGGGCGCAGCCGCGGAGAGCGCGGTCCCCGGCCATCAGCGGTTGTCGAATGCGGCCGCAGCATACGCGTGAGCCATGAAGGAAATGTGACAGGCCCCTGCCCTTTCCGGCCCGCGGCGCGGCTCAGTGCTTGGTCGCCGAAGGCTTCGCCGCGGGCGGCGGCGCGTCGTCGCGCTCGGGTGCCTGCAGGGACCGCAGGACCGTGCGCACCGCGGTGAAGACGTCCTCCCCGGGGTGATCGGCGCAGTGCAGCGTGATGCGCCGCACGGCGCCGTCCAGCTGCAGGTTCCGCAACAGGTCGTCGCCGGTGGCGAGGTTGACGCCGGAGACGAAGCCGGCGATCCAGTCCGCGTAGCGGCGCAGTTCCAGGATCCCCGTGTCCTCGCCCCGGTCGGCGCTGCGGGCCGCGGCGGCGAGCGCTTCGCACCGCTTGACGCCGAAGCCGACGAGCCCCCCGGCGTCGGGTGCGGCCGCCGAGGCGGCCAGGGGAAGAAGCACGAGACCCGCGAGATGGCGCCGCATCGCAAACGCTCCTGCTGGACCGGTGGCGGACGCCCTCGCGCCCGGCTCAGCCCGGCCGGCCGAGATGGTAACCCTGGGCGCCGTCGACGCCGAGCCCCTCGAGCGCCTGCCACTGCGCCTCGGACTCGATGGCCTCCACGTACACGGGGATGCCGAGCCCGCGCGCAATGTGGGCCGCCGCCCGGACGTAGCAGCGGCTGTCGACGTGCCGCTCGAGCCGGGCCGCGAAGCTGCCGTCGATCTTGAGGTGGCACAGGGGCAGGCGGTGCAGGTAGTCGAACGACGCCGCACCCGTGCCGAAGTGATCGACGGCGAGGCGCACGCCGAACGGGGCGAGGCGCTCGGCCAGCGCGGCGGCTTCGGGGACCGCAGCCTGCACGCCCGGGTCGGCGATCTCCAGGATGAGGCGACGCGCCTGGGCGGGACTCGCGCGCGCCGCCGACGCGAGCCATTCGGACATTCCCGGCGCTCGCAGGGAGCTCGGCGCGAGGTTCACCGCCATCGGCTGGTCGCCGGGGTGGTCGGCGAGGCGGCGCAGGGCCTCGGCGACCACCGCCCGGTCGACCTCCGCGGCCACGGCCGGGTCCCCGGCCGCGAGGAGCTCGCCGACCGGCATCAGCGGCTCGCTGCCGTTGCCTTCGATCCGCGCATAGGCCTCCAGGTGCCGCAGCGCCCGGCTGTCGTAGGCGACCGCCGGCTGCAGCAGGAGCCGAAGGCCGCCACTGCGCAGGGCCGCGACCGTGGCATCCCGCCGGCCGCCGTCGTCCGGCTCGTGCCGCGGCCGCACCGGCCCCTCGCTCGGGCGGCCCGGCACGTTCCGCCACTCGGTCTTGCGCAGGTCGCGGTCCGCCTCCGCGAACAGGGCGGAGATGGTCTGACCGTGGAAATACGCGCCGCCGGCATAGGTGACCAGCGAGGTCGGGAACCGCAGGCGCGAGGCCAACCGCCCGAGCGCGGCGTTGAGCGTGGCGACCCGCTCGCGCGTCGCCACCGGACCGGCGCTCGGCACGAAGGCCGCGAACTCGCCTCCCGCCAGGTGGGCGATCAGGACCTCGGGCCCGTGACCCAGGGTGTCCTCGAGCAGGCGTGCGGTCTCGCGCAGGACATCGTCGCCGGCCGCATAGCCGAAGGTATCGTTGACGCCCTTCACGCCGTCGACCCGTGCCAGCAGAAGCGCCCCGGTCCAGGCCTGCTCGGGGTCCCGGCGCCGGTACTCGAGGATGTCGAGCAGCCAGCTGCGGGTGAGCAGGCCGGTCAGCTGATCGCGCGACGCGCGCTCGTGCAGTGTCGAGGCGAGCGCCTGCGCGCCCGTGAGCAACAGCCGCGAGCGCCGGCCGAGCTCCGCGAGCGCCGCCGACACGACGTCCCCGGCCGCGGCGTCTGCCCGGTCCGGAGCGGCGTCCCAGCGCAAGGCGTCCCTGGCCTTCGCCTCCAGCCCGCGCAGCGGCCGTGACACTGCGCCGACGGCGCTCCACACGCCGAGGAGCAGCGCCACGGCGGCAATCGCCGCCGGCACCGCGGTGTGCAGGACCGCCTCCCAGACGAGGTCCTGGCCTCTGGCAGCGTCGGCCAGGACGGTGACGCGGGCGGCCCCGCCGGTGCCGTCGATGTCGAGCGCGTGCGGGCTCGACGCCACCGGGAGCAGGTGTGCGAGCCAGGCGGGGCAACGCCGCGCCTGCCGGGCGCGCTCGCGCTGGACCCACGGGTCCGCGCCGGGCGTCGCCACGCTCGCGACCCGCAGGTGGCTGCGCGCAACGACGGTGTCCAGCGCCGCCGCGACGGCATCGCGGTCGCCGCGGGTCGTGGCAGGCCCCAGGCTGCCGGCCAGGTCGTGCGCCGCGTCGGCCGCGGCCGCCGACAGCTCCGCCTCGACGGCCCGGCGACTGCCCATCGCCGTCGCCAGGAGCCCGACGACGTAGAGGGCCAGCACCAGCGCCCCGACGAGGAGGCGCAGCTGCCTCGCGAGCAGCGTTGCGCTGCGTTGTCGAGGCTCAGCGAGAGCCACCTGGCCTTCCCCTCCCCCATCGCGATCCGGCCCGCCGCCACATCGTAGCCCACGGCACCTCGAAGCCCGCGGTCCCGAGCGGCGGTTTGAGCGCATCAGCACGCGCCGATAGAATTCTGCGCTCACTCAAGCCTTGGCGCCTCCTTCCATGCGCACCTCCACCTTCCCGCTCCAGACCCTCAAGGACACGCCCGCGGACGCCGAGATCGCGAGCCACCGACTCATGCTGCGGGCGGGCCTGATCCGCCGGCTCGCCTCCGGCCTCTACACCTGGCTGCCCCTGGGGCTGCGGGTGCTGCGGCGCGTGGAGACCATCGTCCGCGAGGAGATGGACGGCGCCGGGGCGCTCGAGGTGCTGATGCCTGCCGTCCAGCCAGCCGAACTTTGGCAGGAATCGGGCCGCTGGGAAAAGTACGGCCCGGAGCTCCTGCGGCTCAAGGACCGCCACCAGCGCGACTTCTGCTTCGGCCCCACGCACGAGGAGATCATCACCGACCTCGCCCGCAACGAGCTGCGCAGCTACCGCCAGCTTCCGGTGACCTTCTATCAGATCCAGACCAAGTTCCGCGACGAGATCCGGCCGCGGTTCGGCGTGATGCGGGCCCGCGAGTTCCTGATGAAGGACGCGTACTCCTTCCACGCAGACCCGGCCTCGCTGCAGCAGACCTACGAGCTGATGCACGCGGCCTACAGCCGGATCTTCCGCCGCTGCGGCCTCGCGTTCCGCGCGGTGCACGCCGACACGGGCTCGATCGGCGGCAGCGCCTCGCACGAGTTCCACGTCCTCGCCGACGCCGGGGAGGACGCCATCGCCTTCTCGGACGGCAGCGGCTACGCGGCCAACGTCGAGCTCGCCGAGGCACTGGCGCCGGCCGGCGAGCGGCCCGCGCCCGGCGCGGCCATGACCGCCGTGGACACCCCCGGCCGGCACAGCATCGCAGAGGTGAGCGCTTTCCTGAACGTCCCGCCTGACCGGACGGCGAAGACGCTGATCGTCGAGGGCGCCGAGCCCGGGTCGGTGGTCGCGCTGGTGCTGCGCGGCGACCACGAGCTCAACCCGGTGAAGGCGGCCAAGCTGGCGGGCGTCGCCGACCCGCTGCGGCTCGCCGGCGAGCAGGCGGTGCGCGACGCGACCGGCTGCGCCCCCGGCTCGGTCGGTCCGGTCGGGCTCGCGATCCCGGTCGTCGTCGACCGCGCGGCCGCGCAGCTCGCCGACTTCGTCTGCGGCGCCAACCAGGACGGACGGCACCTGACGGGCGTCAACTGGGGCCGCGACCTGCCGGAGCCTGCCGTCGCCGACCTGCGCAACGTCGTCGCCGGCGACCCGAGCCCCGACGGCCGGGGAGCGCTCGTCATCGCCCGCGGCATCGAGGTCGGCCACATCTTCCAGCTCGGCACCAAGTACAGCGAGGCGATGAGTGCCACCGTCCTCGACGAGCAGGGCCGCAACGTCACGATGATCATGGGCTGCTACGGCATCGGCGTCTCGCGCGTCGTCGGCGCCGCCATCGAGCAGCACCACGACGACAAGGGCATCGCCTGGCCGGTCGCGCTCGCGCCCTTCCAGGTGGCGCTGATCCCGATGCAGTACCACCGCTCGCACCGCGTCCGCGAGGCGACCGAGCAGCTCTACGCGGACCTGCGCACGGCGGGCATCGACGTGCTGCTCGACGACCGCGACGCCCGCCCCGGCGTGATGTTCGCGGACGCCGAGCTCATCGGCATACCGCACCGCGTCGTCGTCGGCGAGCGCGGGCTCGACGAGGGCAGGATCGAGTATCGCGGCCGCAAGGACGCGGAGAATGCGATGCTGCCGCGCGACGAGATCGTCGGGCTCCTGCGCGAGCGGATCGCCGCCGCGCTCGCGTCTGACGACGTTTGACAGCCCGCCGGGCCGCTCCGACACTAGCGCACTCTTTGCCGACGACGGACGGACCGATGGCACGCACCGAGAGCTTCAATCGCGAGCAGCTGCTCCAGTGCGGCCGGGGCGAGATGTTCGGCCCGGGCAACGCCCAGCTGCCCGTGCCAAACATGCTGATGACGGACCGCATCCTGCGGATCAGCGACGCGGGCGGCGCGCACGGCAAGGGCGAGATCGTCGCCGAGCTCGACATCCACCCGGACCTCTGGTTCTTCGCCTGCCACTTCCCGGGCGACCCGGTGATGCCCGGCTGCCTCGGCCTGGATGCAATGTGGCAGATGGTCGGCTTCTACCTCGCGTGGATCGGCAATCCCGGCCGCGGCCGCGCGCTCGGCGTCGGCGAGGTGAAGTTCACCGGACAGGTGCTGCCGACCGCGAAGAAGGTCACCTACACCATCGACGTCAAGCGCACCATCACGCGCAAGCTGGTGCTCGGCATCGCCGACGGCCGCATGGAGGTCGACGGCCGCGAGATCTACACCGCGAAGGATCTGCGCGTCGGGCTGTTCACCTCGACCGAGGGATTCTGAGGCGAGCCGCCCTCCCGCCGCGCGGCGGGAGGGCGTCGTCCCTGGCTTCCGGCCGAGGGCCCGGCCTAGCGCCCGCGATCCCCGCGACGGTCCTGGTCGCGGTGCTCCTCGATGCGGCCACGGCGCTTGCCGTGATCGCTCTTCATCGCCGGGAGGGCGCCACCCTCGACGCCGATGTAGCCGATCGCGGCCTTGGTGCGGTTGTTCCACTTGGCATCGATGGCTGCGAGGACGTCAGCCTTGTCCCCGCCCGTGTAGTTCGCGATGCCGTTCTCCCCGGGGTGCTGGAAATTGCTGGTGATGTAGGCGAATCCGCTCTGGTCGGGGACGATGGTCAGGCCGGTGGCCTCCGCCCCCATCGGGACGGACAGGATGCGCGAGAGCTTGCGGGTGTCGACGTTGAACGCCCAGACGTAGTTGTTGTTGCGCCGGCTGGTGTCCTCGCCGATGAACAGCGTCCGGATGGCCTCCACGTAGCGCAGGTTGTCGGGGCCGCAGGGCTTGTCCTGCTCGCAGGCATTCCCCTCGGCATCCTTCTTGCCGCCCATCCAGCCCCCGACCAGTTCGGGAATCGACGCCAGCGTCGTGCCCACGTACTCGCTGTCGATACGGTTGCCCTGCGTGTCGCGCCGGTCCTTCGCGGTGCTCATCTCGAGGATGATGCCGCCGTCGTTGCGCGCAACCTGGATGTCGCCGGTCTTGTCGGCCATGCCCGCCTCGACGCGCGAGATGGTCAGGTAGAACTTGCGGTCCATCTCGTTGAAGGCGACGTACTCCACCTTCGAGAACTCGGTCGTCGCCCCCTCGAGCGCCGCGTACCGCCGGCTCTCGAGGAACGCCGCCGCCTTCTCCATGCCCGGCTTCAGCTTGAGCCACTCGGTGCCCATGTAGGTGGTCACCTTCGTGTAGCCGATCTTCGGCGGACTGGCGGTCGAGGGGTCGGTCGTCGCCGCGTCGAAGATGTCGCTGAACTTGATGCCGCCGTCCACCAGCGCCGCGATCTCGTCGTCGGTGGCGTGGCCGAGCCGGATCCACTGCAGATCGTAGCTCCCGCCGTGGTCGGCAGACGTCTGCTTCACCTTCGCGGCGTACAGCGTCCCCGCCGAGAGGTCCTTGGGCTTGTCCGCGACGAACATGAAGAGCCCCGTGTTCTTGCCGTCGTCGCCCCCGACGTGGGTGCGGTCGTCGGACGCGAACTCGATCATCTCGCGCGCGTAGCGGCCCGGGGCGTAGTGCTTGACCACGGTCGCCTTGCCGTCCCTGCCCACCGTCACCTCGGGCACCAGGCCGTAGCGGTACGGGTTCGCCGCCTTCTCGTCGCCGAAGTAGTACCTGCTGAAGCTCGCGATGTCGGTCCCGTCGTCGGAATCCCCTGCCTTCAGGTTGACGGGGGGATCCTGCAGCATCCCCTCGCGAACCTTCGCGTCCGGCTCGTACTCCTCGGAGCTGACGTGCGTGCCCCACGACGACGGCGTCGAGCCGCAGTGGATCCAGCCGCCGCCGACCTTGCCGAAGTCGACGTGACCATAGTCCACCGGCGTGAGCGCGCCGGTCCTCTTGTCCTGGTCGAGCTTGGCGACGCCGATGACGGTCGGCAGCTTGCTCCAGTAGCTCTCGGGCTTCACGCCATCGAGCTTCGGCGGCAGCTCCTTGTATTCGAAGTTGACGACCAGCGAGAGCGGGCGCGCGATGGCCGGATTCAGCGCCTTCATGCCCGGGACGTCGAGCAGCGAGGTGCCGTCGGCCGCGTCCGAGGCCATCTGGTAGTCGACGGCGCCGCTCGGACCCTTCTCGTAGAGCGGCTTGCCGGTGACGTCGAAGAGGCCGCCGATCACCTTGCCGTTGAGTGAATCGGTGGTGCCCATCAGCTGGTGATACGCGAGGTCGTGGACCTGCTCGACGGTCTGCCCCTTGGCGTTCACGTACGTGTACTTCGCCTTGGCCGTGGTGTAGATGTCCGCCTTCTCGGCAGTCGTCGTCGGCGCCGGCATTCCGAAAAACTCCACCGATCGGACGACCGGCTGCGCACAGGTCGAGGCGGACAGAACGGTGAAGCCGAGCGCGGCAGCGACGGCAGCGGCGAGGGGTCTGGTCTTCATGGGGACTCCGCGGGGTCTGGACTGGGGAGCCGCGATGCTAGGCGCAGCCTGTTGCACCCTCGTGTCAGCGCCGGCCGCTGGCCGTGCCACGACGCCTGCCCGCCGTCGGGCTCCTGAATGGCGCAAGGGGGCGGGTTCACGATTCTGCAATCGCGGCGTCACGCGCTTGCCGCCGGCGTGCCATCCAATGGGGCGATCGACAGACCCCTCGATGGAGAAGCGCGGATGCTGGACCCGGACAATACGATCGCCCAGAGCCCGTTCAGCCTCAGGCCCTCGCTGCTGCGCGACGTCCTGCGGCACGCGCGGCCCCTCGGCCACAACGAGGACCCCGAGACCCTCAATCTCGGCTTCGGTTTCCTGTACTACGGCCTCGTCCGCTCCCTGCGGCCGCAACACGTCCTGGTCATCGGCTCGGGGTTCGGGTTCAGCGTGACCTGCCTCGGCCTCGGCCTCAAGGACAACGCGGCCGGCCGGCTCACCTTCGTCGACCCGTCCTTCTCCGTCATCAAGGATGGCCCGCTGCAGACCTTCGGCGGCACCTCGCAGTGGGACGATCCGGAGCAGGTCAGGGCCCGTTTTGCGCGTTTCGGCCTCGCGGACATCGTCACCCACTACAAGCTGACGAGCGCCGAGTTTTTCCAGCGCTACCCCGTGCTGCACCAGCCCCCCGTCGACCTCGCCTTCATCGACGGCAACCACGCCTACGAGCACGTGCGCGACGACTTCGTCAACGTGCTGAGGACGGCGCGCAAGGGCAGCTACGTGCTGCTGCACGACAGCAACATCTACATCCGCGAGATGGTGCGACACGCCGGCGTCAAGCGCTGGCTCAAGCAGATCGGCAGGCACAAGGAGTTGTTCGAGATCGTCGACTTCCCGTTCTCGTCGGGCGTCGCACTCGTCCGCCTCCTGCGGAAGGACGCATGGAAGCATCTCGGCTGACGCTGGTCGTCGGCGTGCTGCTCCTCACGCTGCTCGGCGCGTTCCTGTACTGGCGGTACGTCTGGTTCTTCCGCAATCCGCCACGCACGCCGCCGGTGGCGGAAGGGATCCTGAGCCCCGCCGACGGCACGGTGGTGTACGTCAGGCGGGTGGCCCCGGGCGAGCAGGTCGTGGTGATCAAGGAGGGGCTCGCGGCGACCGTCGGGGACATCCTGAAGGCGGACGAGCACGAGCCGAAGATCGTGATCGGCATCTTCATGAGCCCGTTCGACGTCCACTACAACCGGGCGCCGCTGCCGGGGACGATCAGCATGATCCGGCACTACCCGGCGGAGGGCGAAAACCTCTACATGGGCACGATGCACCTGCGCATCCTGCTCGACTGGCCGCCCCTGTACGCCGGCAGCGCGCACATCGTGCAGAACGAGCGCACCGTCACGCGCTTCGAGGGCGAATACCGCGGCGCGCCGCTGCCCGCCTACGTCGTGCAGATCGGCTCGCGCGGCGTGAACGGCATCGAGAGCCACTACGCGGTCGGCGACCCCGTGGCGCGCGGCGCCGTCTTCGGCATGATCCGCATCGGCTCGCAGGTGGACCTCGTCGTGCCGGCGCGGGAGGGCTTCTCGTTGAAGGTGGCGCCGGGCGACACGGTGCGCGCGGGGGAGACCATCCTCATCGAGTGACCGACCACGACCGGCGCGCCTCGGCCGTGCGGCGCGGCGGCGTGGTCCCTTCGACCGCGAGTCGACCGGGGCCGGCTAACGCGCGACCGCCTCGCAGAGCGCGCGCTCGAACGCGGCGACCACGGCGTCCCAGCTGCGGGCCAGCATGCTGTCCCGCGCCGCGTCCCCCACGCGGCGGCGCCACCCGGCGCTGGCCGCGCCCAGCTGACGAACCGCCGCGACGTAGGCGCGGTCGTCCCCCGCAGGAACGCTCACGCCGTTGACGCCGTCGACGATCAGCTCGGCCGCCGCCGCGCTCCGGTAGGCGACGACCGGAAGGCCGCTGGCCATGGCCTCGGATACGACGTTTCCGTAGGTCTCGGTGAGACTCGGGAAGAGGAAGAGGTCCGCGCTGGCGTAGTGGGCCGCGAGGTCGGCGCCGCGGCGCCAGCCGGCGAAGTGCTGCGGCAGTGGCGCCGCGGCGAGCCGGGCGCGCGACGGCCCGTCACCGACCCACACGAGGCGCGCGGTCGGGGACCCCGCCCGGACCGCCTCGAAGCCGCGCGCCACCAGGTCGAGATTCTTCTCGGGGGCGAGGCGCCCGGCGTACAGGCACACGAGATCGGCGTCGCCCACACCCCAGGACCTGCGCAGCACGGCGGAACGTAGCGCGGGGTCGAAGAGGGCCGTGTCCACACCGCGGCCGACCACCCGCACCCCGGGGACACCCTCCCCCGCCAGCTCGGCGGCGAGGGCCGCCGTGGGCACCAGCGTCGCCGCCGTCCGGCGGTGCAGCCCGCGCAGGTAGGCCGAGATGAGCGGGCGCAGCCAGCCGAGACCGTAGTGGGTGCTGTAGCGATCGAAGTTGGTGTGGAACCCCGAGGTGACGGGAATGCCGAGGGCGCAGGCGGCCCGTACGGCCGACCAGCCGAGCGGCCCCTCGGTCACGACGTGGACGACGTCGGGCCGCTGCGTCCGCCAGCGGCGGCGGAGCCTTGCGCCGGCAGGCAGGCCGAAGCGCACCTCGGGATAGCCCGGCAGCGGCAGCCCCCGCACGGTGAAGTCGACGCCTGCGGCCTTCGCAGCATCCGGCCGCGGCCGCACGACGGTGACCCGGTGACCACGCGCGCGCATGCCGTCGACGAGGCGCCCGACGGTCATGGCCACGCCGTTCAGCTCCGGCGGCGCGGTCTCGCTGACGATGTCGATCGTAAGCGTCGGCACGGGTCAGGCGACGTCGGGCGTGGCCCGCTCCCGCGGCGCCTTGCGGCGCGGGCCCGCGAGGACCTGCCGGTAGCGTTCCGCCATCCGCCCCGCCATGGTGTCCTCCGACCAGGCCTGCGCGGTCTGCCGAGCCTGCGCGGCGAGGCGCGACGCCGCGTCCCGATCGGCGAGCAGCCGCCCCAGCGCCCGGCCGAACTCGCGCGGCGCGTCGGGCGGGACGATCGCACCGGCGGCACCCGCGAGGATGTCCACCGTCCCCATCGCGGCCAGTGCAACGACGGGAAGGCCCGCCGCCATGGCTTCCAGCAGGACGAGACCCTGGGTCTCGGTGCGCGATGCGAACGCGAAGGCGTCGGCGGCGGCGTAGCAGTCGGGCAGCTCCGTGACGCGGTCCAGGTAGCCGAGGAAGCGCACGGCGTCGGGGATCCCGAGGTCGCTGGCGTGCCTCCTGAGGTCGTTCATGGCCGGCCCCTCGCCGGTGATCAGCAGCAGCGCGTCGGGGCACTCGCGCCGCGCGTGGCTCAGCGCCTCGAGCAGGAAGCCGATGTTCTTCTCGTGCGCGACGCGCCCCACGAACAGCGCGAGCGGCCGGTCGGGGGCGATGCCGCGCGCGGCGCGAAAGGTGGCCCCGTCGCCGCGCGCGTAGCGATCCAGCGGAATGCCGGTGGGCAGGACCTGCCGCGGTGTCGTCACACCGTAGGCCGCGAGCCGATCGGCCATCGCCGTCGACGGCACGATCACCTCGTCGACCGCGTTGCACTGGTGGCGGGAGAAACGCCGGGCGAGCCCGCGCAGCCACGCCACAGGGAGCAGCGGCACGTAGTGCTGGAGGTACTCCTCGAACAGCGTGTGGTAGGTCGTCATCACGGGCAGGCCGTGGTGCCGGGCGGCGGCGAGCCCGGCGTAGTGCGCGACGAACGGCGTCTGCACGTGCACGAGATCGCAGTCCGCCGCCGCCTCGCGCGCTGCCCGATGCATCGCCCGCCACGACGCGAGGCGGTCCTCCGGATCCTTGGGCAGCGCCCGGCCCGCCACGCGCACCACGCCGGGCTCGTCCGGCTCGTCGCCGTAGCGCGGTGCGACGAGGCGCACTTCGACGCCGTGTGCGGCGAGGGCGCGACGGAACGTCTCGATCGAGCTCGACACCCCGTTGACGCGCGGGAAGTAGACGTCCGACACCATGAGCACGCGGGTCACGACGCGCTCTTCCGGCCGGCGGCGTCCGCGCCGACCCCGTCGGGCGCAGGCGCGGCGACGTCGTCCTCGACTGCCCGCGGGCTGCCATGCCACGCGACCAGTTCGAGGCGGCCGTCGAGGTGCTCGACGATGGCGGAGCAGGAGTCCACCCAGTCGCCGCAGTTCGCGTAGAGCAGACCGTCGATCTCCCTGATCGCGGCCCAGTGGATGTGGCCGCAGACGATGCCGTCGAGACCGCGCTCCCGGGCGTGGCGCAGGGCCGAGTCCTCGAAGTCGAAGATGAACGTGAGCGCCGTCTTGACCTTGCGCTTCGCATAGCCCGCCAGCGACCAGTAGCCGGCGACGCCGAACGACCGGCGCGCCCAGGAGAGCACGACGTTGAGGCGAACCAGGAGGTCGTAGGCGACATCCCCCAGCACCGCGACCCAGCGGTAGTGGCGGGTGACCTGATCGAAGACGTCGCCGTGCGTGAGCAGCAGGCGGCGGCCATCGACGGTTTCGTGGACCGCCTCCGCGCGGACCTCGATGTCGCCGAACGAGACGTCGAGGTAGTCGCGCACGGCCTCGTCGTGGTTGCCGGGGATGAACACGATGCGTTCACCGTGGCGCGCGCGGCGCAGCAGCTTCTGCACCACCGTGTTCTGCGCAGCGGACCACCAGACCCCGCGTCGCATCGCCCAGAAGTCGACGATGTCGCCGATGAGGTAGATCTGCTCGGCCGGGTGCTCGCGCAGGAAGTCCAGCAGACGCTGCGCCTGGCACGCCCGCGTCCCGAGGTGGATGTCGGACAGGAAGAGGGTGCGGACCCGCGGCACGCGGGCACCCGTCAGGCCGGTTCGCCGAGAAAGCGCTTCGCGTACCGGTCCGCGACCCGCGTCATGGGCATGAGGATCGGCAGGTCCGCGGTGTTGAAGTCCGGGTCCCACGCCGGCGCGCCGCAGATCCAGGCGCCGGCGCGCAGGTAGCCCTTGATGAGCGGCGGTGCCTCGACCTCGAGATCGCGGCGCAGCCCGGCGAGCGGCAGCGGGCAGTGGGGAAAGACGCGGTACTCGGCGGGCGACAGCCGGCTGCCCGGACCGGTGCTCAGGGCCGTGTAGAGGCTCGCCGCGCGGTGGCCACCGTCGGCCATGCTGACGGAGGCGCAACCCATGAGGTAGTCGTAGCCGTGGTCCTGCATGAAGCGGGCGAGCCCCGACCACAGCAGGGTGATGGTCACGCCCGTGCGGTGGTCCGGGTGCACGCAGGAGCGGCCGATCTCGACGAGCCGTGGCCGCAGGGCCTCGAGGCGGCTGAGGTCGAACTCGCTCTCCGAGTAGTAGCCGATCGCGCGGGCATTCTCGGGCGTGAGGATGCGGTAGGTGCCGACGACCTCGCCGTTCGCCTCGTCGCGCACGACGAGGTGCTGGCACAAGGGGTCGTAGGCATCGTGATCGACCCCCGGCACGTCCGTGGCGAGAGTCGCGCCCATCTCGCCGGCGAACACCCGGTAGCGCAGGCGCTGCGCCGCGCGGACGATGTCGGCGGACTCGGCGATGCCCACCGAGAGGCTCGGCCGGGCGGGACGATTGCGGCGCGGTGGGGCGGCGGTTGCCTGTTCCATCGATTCCTTCCGGTGCACGTGGCGGGACCGGGAGGAAAGTACGCAAGCGACGTTACAGGCGGGTTGCCGCCCTCTTACGCAGGCGTTGCAAGTGAGGCCCGACGAGATGGCGGCCGCGGCAAAGAAAAACCCCGGCGGGGAGCCGGGGCAAGGGCAGGGATCTGGCAGACGGTCCGGGACCCGGAACCGCCGGTTAGAGACCCAGGTAATGATCGCGGCCGTAGCCGGCGAGGACCCGCTTCAGCTCATCGGGCGTCTCGGCGCGGTAGTCGCTGACCGGCGCGGCGACCGTCGCCGTGGTGGCCTCGCCGTAGTAGGCGTAGACGACGCTCGGGTCGGGGCAGCCCGCGAGCTGACTGGCGGCCGGTGCCGGCTCGCTCGCCTCCGTGGTGTAGGCACCGTAGTAGGGGTAGGCGACACAGACGTCGACGCAGCCCGCCGCCGCGACGGGCGCGGCGGCAGCGGCGAGGACGAGGGTCGCGGCGGAGAGGGTTGAAAGCTTGGTCATGATTCGCTCCATAACTCTATTTAAGTGTATGAGCGAATACTAATTAATAAATCACGCCCTGTCCACGAAAAGTTCGTTTCGCTTTGATTTCAAAGCAGAAACACAGGACGCTGCGGCGCCGTCAGGCGAGCTCCGACACGGCGAGGCGACGCAACATGGCCATCCGCTTGTCGAGGTGCTGATCCATCCGCGACAGGATTCCGCTCAGGAAGCGCACGGTTTCGACGATGTAGGGCCCCTTGTTGAGCATCGCGCACTCGGCCCGGCTGCTCATCACCGCGTCCGAGATCTCCGCCCGCGACGGCGCTCCTTTCTTCGCCATGCCCTCGAGGATCTGGGTCGCCCAGATCACCGGGACGTGCGCCGCCTCGCAGAGCCAGAGGATCTCCTCCTGGACCTCCGACAGTCGCTCGAAGCCGACCTCCACGGCGAGGTCGCCCCGCGCCACCATGACCCCCACCGGAGGCGAGCGCAGGGCGGCGAGCAGAATCCGGGGCAGGTTTTCGAAGGCCTGGCGGTTCTCGATCTTGAGCACGACGCCGAGGCGCCCCGCGTCGAGCCGCCGCAGCTCGCGCTGGAGCGCGAGGATGTCCGCCGGCCCGCGCAGGAACGACAGCGCCACCATGTCGACGAAACCGACGACCTGCTCGAGGTCCGCGACGTCCTTCGGCGTGAGCGCGGAGGTCGCGAGATCGGTGTCGGGAAAGTTGATGCCCTTCTCCGCCCGCAGCCGCGCGCCGTGCGGCCCCGTGTGGGTGATGCGCACCCGGATGACCGCGCCGTCGTTTGCCGTGACGATGCCGCCGATCTTCCCGTCGTCCAGCCACACGCTCTCCCCGGGCCGGACGGAGGTGAAGGCCGCGGCGAGCGTGCAGTGGATGCGGGCCGGTTCGACGACCGCGCCGGCGGCGTCGCGCACCGCATCCCGCCCGGGCTCGTCCGCGCGCATCAGCAGCAGCTCGTCGTTGGGCAGCAGGCTGATCGGCGGCACGACCTCCGGAACCGGACCCACCGTGCCGGACGCCATCACGGTGCCGTCGCGCAGCAGCTCGACCACGGAATCGCCGCGCGCGTAAGTCACGCGTTCCGCCTCGGCGAGCAGCGAGGCGTCGTGCCGGGCGACGATCGCCAGGAAGCGCTCGCGCTCGCCGCCGTCCGTGAGGTGCAGCTCGTCCCCGGGGTGCGCCGCGTCGAGCACGGCGCCCGGGACGGGCAGCACCAGCCTCACGCCCGGCGGAGGCGGCGCCGGATTCTCGATCGGCGTCAGCCAGACCCGGGCCGGCGCCAAGAGGCGGCCGAGGTAGTCGCGCCGCGGCTGGATCTTGAGAACGCGGCCGGCGGCGCCGAGCCGGCCGGTGCGCAGCTTGGGCCCGGCGAGATCGGCCTGGACGCGGCAGCCGCGGCCCACCTCGCGTTCCGCCCGGCGCAGGTTGTCCACCATCGCCCGCCAGGCCGCCGCGTCGTCGTGCGCGCAGTTGATGCGCATGACGTCCATGCCCGCCACCAGCAGCTTGCGGACCAGACCGGGATCCGTCGCCGCCTCGCTGGGCATGGTCACCATGATGCGCACGTGCCGGCCCTGCGGTGCCGGGCCGAGCAGCGTGCGCGCGTGCTCGCGCAGCAGCGTCGGGCCCGTGCGGAAGTCGACCGGAGAGCCGGCCGGGCGCTCGAGGTCCTGTCCCGTCAGGCGCGCCAGCACCTCGAGCACGGCGTCGAGACTCGCCAGCGTGTGCGCCTCGAGGATGCCGAGGGAGGACAGGCCGAGGCCGTGCAGCTCGCGCTGCAGGGCGCGTATGTCGTGCTGCCGGAGCCCGAGGTAGTGCAGCAGATTGCGAGCGCTCGGCCGGTGCGCGGGCCCGACCTGCGCGAGCTCCGACGCGAACCGCTGCTCCAGGCGCACCGCGTCTTCCCTGAGCCGGACCAGCGCGGGCACCAGGGATTCGAAGTCGCTTACGGCGCTCGGCGGGCTCATGTGGACGGTCGCGTCGGAGGGCGGCCGTCGAGGATAGCCGCGCGATGTTGCCGGACCGTGACGGCGCCGGGAGGCGCAAGGAGCGAAGGCCGCGGGCCTCGTGGCGCGCGGCCTTCGCTCGACACCCGGCCTCAGGCCAGGTCCGCAGTCAGCGCGTCGCGCACTGCCGGCTGCACCGGCTCCACCGCGTAGCGGTAGTTCTCGTGGTCGATACCGATGCTGATCGCCGCACCGCCCTTCGCCGCCGCGACCATCGCCGGCGTCAGCTCGAAGCGGACGAAGTGCACCGACGAGGTCTTCTCGTCGTTCTCGCGCTCCAGGTCCTCGTCGGCGATCGCGTATGCCCGGTCGTGGCCACTCACCTGCACCCAGACCTTGTCCTCGATGCCGATCAGCCGGGCCAGCGCCACGCGCCGCTCCTCGACGTCGGGAAACTCCACCATGAAGGTGGCCTTCCAGTTGCTTCCGTCGGGGATGAGCGGGTTGTACGCCGCCAGCTCGTCCTCGATCCCTGCCGCCTCGAACACGCGCTCGATCCGGAGCATCTCCTGGATCTGGTACTGCACGGTGAGCGCGTCCTCGAAGTACAGCGTGGCGTTCGGACCCACCGGCACGTGGCGGTTCTTCTTGTGCGCCAGGACGCGGCGGCGGAACTCGGGCCGCGCCTCGGCGTACTGCTCGAGGCTGTAGAGGTCGTGGCGTGCAAGCTTGTTCATCGCGCTAGATTCCATAGGCCATTCTCAGGAGGGTGATGGGGTGCTTCGGGTGGCTGCCGTCGGCGAGGCCGTTCGCGATCTGGTGGCCGGCCATGGCGCAGTCGGCGCAGTAGTGGTCGGCGCCGAACTGCCTGACCTTGTTCGCGACGGGCCTGCCGATCTTCATCGAGATCTCGTGGTACTCCTTCTTCACCGCGTAGGTTCCGTCGTGCCCCGAGCAGCGTTCGATCACGTCGACCTGCGTGCCGGGGACGAGCTGCAGCGCGTCGCGGGTCTTGTTGCCGATGCGCTGCACGCGCTGGTGACAGGACGCCTGGTACGACACCTTGCCCAGCGGCTTGGCGAAGTCGGTGCGCAGTTTGCCGTCCTTGTGCCGCAGCATCAGGTACTCGAACGGGTCGTAGATGGCGTCGCGCACCTTGGCCACCTCCGGGTCGTCCGGAAACATGAGCGGCAGCTCCTGCTTGAACATCAGCACGCACGACGGAACGACGCCGACGATGTCCCAGCCCTCGTCGACCATCTTCGCGAGGACGGGGATGTTCTCCTCCTTCGCCGCAGCCACGGCCTCGAGGTCGCCGAGCTCCAGCTTCGGCATGCCGCAGCAGCGCTCCTTCGGGGCGATGGTCACCGGGATGCCGTTGTGCTCGAACACCGCGACGAGGTCCTCGCCGATCTGCGGCTCGTTGCGGTTGCCGTAGCAGGTGGCGAACAGAGCCACCCTGCCCCGCGTCGGTCCCGCGGCGACCGCGCCGTCGCCCGACTTGGGCGCGATGCGGCTGCGCATCGGACGGCTGTGGAACTTCGGCAGCGCCGCGTTGGCGTGCACGCCGAAGAACCGCTCGAGCTGCGCACGAAACGCCGGCACCGTGTTCATCTTGTTGACGACCTGCGACACGACCGGGATCCCGGCGATCCTGCCGACCATGTCGGTGCTGCTCAGCACGCGGTCGCGCAGGCTCGCCCCTTCCTTCTTGTACTTGACGGCCTTCGCCTGAAGCATGAGGTGCGGGAAGTCGAGGTTCCACTCGTGCGGCGGCACGTAGGGGCACTTGGTCAGGAAGCACAGGTCGCAGAGGTAGCAGTGCTCCACGACCTTCCAGTAGTCGTCCTTCTTGACGCCGTCCATCTCCATCGAGTCAGACGAGTCGATCAGATCGAACAGCGCAGGGAAGGAGTTGCAGAGGCTGACGCAGCGGCGGCAGCCGTGGCAGATCTCGAACACCCGCTCCATCTCGGCGAGGACCTTGGCCTCGTCGTAGTAGGCGGGATTCTTCCAGTCGATCGGATGGCGGGTCGGGGCCTCGAGGCTCCCTTCCCGAGTGGACGTGCCGGCCATAGCGCACCTCTGCTGGCGTTTGCGGGTGCAGGCGGCCGACCGCGAGGGCGACTCGCCTGCGTCGGTTGGCGGCCCGCGGGGCGGCAACGTGCCGCCCCGCCGGCGTGGATCAGCCCTCGAGCGAGTCGAGCGCCTTCTGGAAGCGGTTGGCGTGCGAGCGCTCGGCCTTCGCCAGCGTCTCGAACCAATCTGCGATCTCGTCGAAGCCTTCGTCACGGGCGGTCTTCGCCATGCCCGGGTACATATCGGTGTACTCGTGCGTCTCGCCGGCGATCGATGCCTTCAGGTTGTCGGAGGTGGAACCGATCGGCAGTCCGGTCGCCGGGTCGCCGACCTGCTCGAGGTACTCGAGGTGGCCGTGCGCGTGGCCGGTCTCACCCTCTGCCGTCGAGCGGAACACCGCGGCGACGTCGTTGTAGCCCTCGACGTCGGCCTTCGCAGCGAAGTACAGGTAACGGCGGTTCGCCTGGGACTCGCCCGCGAACGCCTCTTTCAGGCTGTGCTCGGTCTTGCTGCCCTTGAGTGCCATGATCTTTCCTCCGTGGCTCGGTGAGCTGCAGTGCCGGACCACCCGGCACGTGGCGCGCCAACGATAGGCTGACACGCCGAGTTGGCGAAATTGTTTCTGCTTATGCCGCGGATAGCGAAAAACTAATCGCCCTCCCCGTCGCGCACCCCCCGCGACGCCCCGGCGGCCCGGATGCAGCTGATCTGGCAGCCCTGGATCGCGAGGCGCAGCGCGTCGATCGCACGTGGCCGGGGGAAGCTCTTGCGCCAGGCCAGCGCTACCCGCCGCACGGGCGCCTCGCCGGCGAAGCGCCGGATCGTGAGCAGCCGCTCCGTGAAGCGGTCGGCCCCGGCGGCGGTGCAGGGCAGCACGGTCACGCCGAGTCCGCCGGCGACCATGTAGCGGATCGTCTCGAGCGAACCGCCTTCGATCGACTGCGGCAGCCGCGCGTCCGGCCGCGGCTTGCGCAGGCAGTCCGGGCACACGTCGAGCACCTGCTCGCGGAAGCAGTGCCCGGCGCCGAGCAGCAGCACGTTCTCCGCCCGCAGGTCGTCGATGCCGATCTCCTCATTGAGCGTGAGCGGGTGCGCGCTCGGCAGCAGGACCACGAAGGGCTCGTCGTATACGGGCAGGGTGAGGATCCCCGGCTCGTCGAAGGGCAGCGAGATGACGATCACGTCCAGATCGCCCCGGCGCAGCCGATCCGCGAGCACCGCGGTGAAGTTCTCCTCGATCACCAGCGGCATCTGCGGCGCCCGGTCCGCGAGCAGCGGGACGAGGTGCGGCAGGAGGTAGGGGCCGATGGTGTAGATGGCGCCGAGCCGCAGCGGTCCCGCGAGCTGATCCTGGCCCTGGCGGGCCACCTGCTTGATCGCGCTGGCCTCCTCGAGGACGCGCTGCGCCTGGCTCACGACCATCTCGCCGGCGGGCGTCATCGTGACGTCGCCGTGACCGCGTTCGAAAAGGCTCACGCCGAGCTCGGTCTCCAGCTTCTTGACGGCCACGCTCAAGGTCGGCTGGCTGACGAAGCAGGCATCGGCCGCGCGCCCGAAGTGGCGCTCGCGTGCCACCGCGACGATGTAGCGGAGCTCGTTGAGGGTCATGCCGGTCTCCGGTACGGGGGCGCAAAAGGCGAAACCGATCACGCCACCGAGGAAAGGCGCCGATCGGTGGGCGCCACTCGATTACTATACCCAATCATGCCCGCCCGGCCCCCCGTCATCGAGCCGCCCGCGGCTCCCCGCGCCCGCGGCGTCTTCGCCGGCCTGCCCCCGGGCACCGTGCGGCTGATCCAGATCACGGACCCGCACCTGTACGCCGATCCCGCCGCGACGCTGCTGGGCATCGACACGCTGGCGTCGCTCGACGCGGTGCTGCGGCTGATCCGCGAGGAAGCGCTGCCGGCGGACGCCCTGCTGGCGACCGGCGACCTCGTGCACGATGGCTCCGCGGCGGGCTACGCGCGCCTGCGCGAGCGGCTCGCGGCGACCGTCCGCCCGGCGTACGCGCTGCCCGGCAACCACGACGACCCGGCGGCCATGGCGGCGGCCCTGCGGGAACCGCCCGTCACGGCCTGCCGGCACGTCCGCTTCGGCGACTGGTCGCTCGTGCTGCTCGACTCGACCACCCCGGGGGAGGACGGCGGCTTCCTGACGGCGGGGGAGCTCGCCGCCCTCGACGAACACCTGCGGACCGGCGCGCGACACGCGGTGGTCTGCCTGCACCACCCGCCACTGCCGATCGGCAGCGCCTGGCTCGACGACATGGCGCTGGCCAACGCCGACGCGCTCTTCGCGATCGTCGACCGCCACCCGTCGGTCCGCGGCGTCGTGTTCGGCCACATCCACCAGCCCTTCGACGCCACGCGCGGCGGCGTGCGCCTGCTGGGCACGCCCTCGACCTGCGTGCAGTTCGCCGAGGTGCGCCCGCGCTTCGGGGTCGACACGCAGCCCGCGGGCTACCGCTGGCTGGGCCTGCTGCCCGACGGCGGAATCGCGACCGGCGTCAGGCGCCTGCCCGCCCCGGCCAGCGCGGTGCAGCTGGACGCCGCCGGATACTGAGCCACGGCCTCAGCCCGTGACGAAGCCGGACAGCCCGGGCGGCCGCGGGATGGGCTCGCACTCGACGTCTGCCACGAGCGCGAGGTCGGGGCCGCGCCAGAGCCAGGCGCGCAGCGCGTCGACCGCCGCCTGCGGACCCGCCGCCAGCACCTCGACCCGGCCGTCGCGCAGATTGACCGCCCACCCCTCCACGCCGAGCCGGCGCGCCTGATCGCGGGTCGCGCCACGAAACCAGACCCCCTGGACCTTGCCCGACACCAGGCACCGCACGCAGACCGTCATCGCTCCTCCCCCTTCGGCCTGGATTTTCGGCGCAGCCCGCCGCCACCGACAAGCAGGCAGGAAATGCCGGAACGGTCGTGTAAAGTACGTAGCCGCCCGCGCGGCGGCAGCTCGTAGGGCATCACGGGGCGCGAGACGGCAGATCGGACAGCTCGAGACGTGAACGACGCGGCTCCCCACCCCGGCCCTCGCCTCACCGTGCCCAGCGCGGGCCGGAGCCTGCCCCCCGAAGCGATCGCCGACCCCGCGGCGCTGAGCGCCGAGGCGGTGACCCGCCTGCTGCTCGACCCCACCGCGGCGGCTGGCTGGCTCGCGCAACAGCTCGCCCTCCTCAATCGGGCGCCGCTCGCGCCGGCGCGGCGCGAGGCCCTCGCGACCGCGATCGAGTCGCCCCTCGCCACGCTGCGGGACGTCGCCCAGACGCTGTCCTCCACCCTCGGCCCGTCGGCGCAGCTCGAGCGGCGCCCCTTCTTCGAGGCGATGGCGCGGCTCGCCACCGAGCACGCCTACGCCTGGAAGCTGACGCTCACCGACGCCGAGGGCACGGTCACGGCCACCGGGACGAAGGGGACGGCGTCACTCGCCAACGCCTTGCGGGCGCTCGAGCTCGAGGCGCTGCTGTCCTACGCGCTGTACCGATCGCTGCCGCCGCGGACGTGGCGCGAGGCGAACGAGATCGCCCGCCTCGCGGCGGCCCTCGGCTGTGCGGACGTGCCGGTGAACGTCGCCGACAGCGACGGCGCGCCGGGTCCGCAGACGATCGGCGGACTGTTCCTGCGGCTGCTGCTGACGCACCTGCTGCTGCCGCAGCGGCTGCCGCGCGGCGGGGTGTGGCTTGCGCACCGCTATCTCGAGCGGCACGCGGCACTCGGGCAGTTCGTCCCCGCGCGGCGCGACGCGGCGGGCGAGTTCCACCTGAGCGTCGACCTCGACGGGGCCATGCCGCGGGTGATCTCCTCCGAGACGCCGCACGAGCTCGAATCCCCGGCGGCGCGCCACATCCTGCTCACCCGGCTGTTCGCGCGGGTGCGCGGCGAGTTCGCTCTGCTCGAGCAGGGCACCCAGCCGCCGGGCCTCGACGACGTGCCGCTGGAGCTCGCGCGACAGGTCCTGCGGAGCATGCTGGTCGCCTGGTACCTGCGCCCCCCGCGGCAGGCCAAGCGCGAGACGGCGGCCGGCTGGCTGAACGCGGTGGTGGGCTTCGAGCAGGTCGCGGGCGCGGCACCGCCCGGCGCTGCCGGGACGGAAGGCGGCCCCGACCCGGTGCGCTGCTTCCAGCTCGACCAGAGCAGCAACGGCGTCGCCATCGAGTTCCGCGGCCAGTGGTCCGGCACGGTCCAGATTGGCCAGCTCCTGCTGCTGCAGCGCAAGGAGAACGATCTGCTCGCGATGCCGGAGCGCTTCGTCGCGGTCATCCGGCGCTTCGTGCTGCGTCCCGGCGACGTGCTGATGGCCGGCCTGCAACGGCTGCCGGGGCGGCCCGTGCCGGTGGACGTGCGCGACCCGAACGACCGCCTGCCGGGCCAGCGGGGGCTGCTGTTGCGGCGCGCGGGCCCCGGCAGGCTCGTGATCCTGCTGCCGACCGGCAGCTTCCAGCGCAATGCCGAGTACGCGATCGCCGGCGCGGAGGGCGACCTCGTGGCGCTGGCCGACAAGCTGCTGGAGCGTACCGAATTCTTCGACCGCATCGAGCTCTCGGCCGCCGAGCGGCTCACCGGCTCTCTTCCCCCCGCGGTGGTCGCCGCCCCCTAGCGCCGCAGCCGGCCGCGGGCCGTCTGCTAAGATCCGACCGCCTCCCGCGAGGCTGCGCGCACCCGCGTGCCGCGCCGCGGGACGGCGGAGTCACTTGCCGCCCGATCCGTCGCCCTGCCCGCGGAGCCCCCGATGCCCTACGTCCTCGTCCTCTACTACAGCCACACGGGCGCCACCGCCGAGCTCGCGCAGCACGTGGCGCGGGGCGTCGGGGAAGTGCCGGGCATCGAGGCGCGCGTGCGCACCGTGCCGCGCGTGTCCACCGTCTGCGAGGCTGCCGAGGACAGCATCCCCGCGAGCGGCCCGCCCTACGCCACCCTCGACGACCTGCGGGACTGCGCGGGGCTCGCGCTCGGCAGCCCGACGCGCTTCGGCAACATGGCGGCGCCGCTCAAGTATTTCCTCGACGGGACCAGCGCGCTTTGGCTGTCCGGCGCCCTGATCGGCAGGCCCGCCGGCGTCTTCACCTCGACCGCCAGCCTGCACGGGGGCCAGGAGACGACCCTGCTCACGATGATGATCCCGCTGCTGCACCACGGCATGCTGATCACCGGCGTCCCGTACGCCGAAACCGATCTGCTGCACACCGACGCAGGCGGCACCCCCTACGGCCCCTCGCACCACGCCGGCGCGGACGGCAGGCGCGCCGTGACGGAGGCGGAGCAACGGCTGTGCCGGGCGCTCGGCCGGCGCCTCGGGCAGACCGCGCTGCGGCTCGCCGGCTGACCCACACGCGGGACCCGCCGCGGATGGCCGCGCAGCTCCCCCTGCAGATCGCCCTGCGGCCGGCCGCGCGGCTCGACGGCTTCGTCGCCGGCAGCAGCGGCGAGGCCCTGCACGCGGTCACGGCGATGGCGCGGGGCACGGGCGAGCGGTTTCTCTTCCTGCACGGCCCGGCCGGCACCGGCAAGACCCATCTCCTCGCCGGCGCCTGCAACCTGGCCGCGTCGCACGGCCTGCGCTGCGCCTTCCTGCCGCTGGCGGAGGCGATGGCGCTGTCCCCCGAGGCGCTCGACGGCCTCGAGGCGTTCGACCTCGTCTGCCTGGACGACGTGGACCGGGTGGCATCCGATCCGGCGTGGGAGCGGGCCCTCTTCATCTTCTACAACGCCCTGCGGGAGCGGCCGGGGCGCCTCGTCGCGGCCGCGGCGGTGCCGCCCTCGGCCCTGCCGCTGCGGCTGCCGGACCTGAGCTCGCGGTTGGCGTGGGGCCTGACGCTGGCCGTGCAGCCCCTGGTCGGCGACGCACTCGCCCAGGCGCTGCGCACCGCGGCGGCCGCGCGCGGCCTCGACCTCGGCGCCGAGGTCGCCGCCTACCTGCTGCGCCGCTTCCCCCGCAACCTGCCCGCGCTGCTCGCGCTGCTCGAGCGGCTCGACGACGCCTCGCTCGCCGCCAAGCGTCCCCTCACGGTGCCCTTCGTGCGGTCGATCCTCCGGGACGGCGCGCGTGCCGACCCGTGACGACGTCGGCTCAGCCGGCGCGCGGGTGACTCAGCGCGCGGCGACCCCACTCGACGACGTAGGCGACGCCGCTCGAGGCGGTGGTGGCGGCGACGATCCAGACCACCACGTCGATCATGCCCGCCGGAAACCCCGCGCCCGCCTGGTGAGCGACCGCGAGCAGCACCAGCACGATCTGCATGAGGGTGTTCGCCTTGCTGAGGAGAATCGGCTCGGCCTCCACCGGTGCGATGCGGAAGTGGTAGATGGCGGCGCCCGTGACGATCACGAGGTCGCGCAGGATGACCAGGGCGACGAGCCACCCCGGCAGCACGTCGAGCCAGCCGAGGCAGAGGAAGCTCACCACCAGCAGCAGCTTGTCCGCGATCGGGTCGAGCAGGCCGCCGAGCGCCGTCTGCCAGCCGAAGCGCTTGGCGAGTTGGCCGTCGAGCGCGTCGGAGAGTCCTGCGACGAGGAACAGCGCGAAGGCCGCGCCGTAGCGCCCGTCGAGCAGGAGCCACGCCGTCGGCGCGACGAGCAGCATGCGGACGACGGTGATCGCGTTGGGGATCTGCTCCGCTCTCACGGGCGCGCACGGTACGAGAGCCGCACGGCTCCCGGCCAGGCGCCGGGGGCCGCGGCCGTGTCCGGGGCGAGCGTCTCGCCCGCGCGGACGCCGCGGTCGAGCTCGTCGGCCCCGCCGCGGACGTCGACGTCGAGCACGAGGGCGTCGCCGCGGGCCGCCCGCACGGTGACGCGCTCGACGCCGGGCAGGCCCTGGAACTGCCGCACGACCCGCGCGTAGGTGGCGAGCGAGTCCACCCCTCGGACCTGCACCCGCACGCGGTCGGCGCTGCCCGAGAGCGGCCGGGGAGCGGCGTCCGGCGCCCGCGGCGCCTCTTCCTTGACCGCGAAGCCGCCGTCGCGCAGCACCGCATCCACGGCCGCCGGATCGAACGCCACGCGCAGCAGCCGGCCCGCCCCGCCGTCCGCCGGCCGGTACTGGTACTCGGCGACGAGGCTTCCCGGGTCCTTCACCTGGCGTGCCGCGCCGGCGGCGCGGGGATCGCCGCTCACCCGGACGAGCACGTCGCGCAGGGCGCGGCCGACGGCCTCGCTGCGCTGCGCCGCTTCCTCGCCGGCGACAGGGACCTCCGCCGCATAGGCGCTCCCGACTTCCGCGGCCAGCGCGGGTTGGGCGAGCGTGCCGACCACGGCGAAGACGACGAGCAGGGCGCGTAGGGACTGAGACATGGCGGCGCAGGTGGCTGAGAATCGGGCGGATTCTAGCCCGCGGCCCAGGGGAAACAAGTAGAATCGCGCTCGCCGCGTCCAGCGCAGGAGCACGCCGTGGATCACAGCCGACCTTCCCTGTCCTACCGTGACGCCGGGGTGGACATCGACGCGGGCAATCGCCTCGTGGACCGCATCAAGCCGCTCGCCCAGGCGACCTTCCGCCCGGGCGTGCTCACCGGCCTCGGCGGGTTCGGCGCGTTGTTCGAGCTCCCGCTCGACCGCTACCGCCACCCGGTCCTGGTGTCCGGCACGGACGGCGTCGGGACCAAGCTCAAGCTGGCGCAGGAGCTGGACCGCCACGACACCATCGGCATCGATCTCGTGGCGATGTGCGCGAACGACGTCGCAGTCACCGGCGCCGACCCGCTGTTCTTCCTCGACTACTACGCCTGCGGCCGGCTCGACGTCGACCGGGCGGCCACGGTGATCGCCGGCATCGCCAAGGGGTGCGAGCTCGCGGGCTGTGCGCTGACCGGCGGCGAGACGGCCGAGATGCCGGGCATGTACGCGGCGGACGACTATGACCTCGCCGGCTTCTGCGTCGGGATCGTCGAGCGGGACCGGCTGATCCGCCCCGAGCACGTGCGCCCGGGCGACGTCCTGCTCGGTCTCGCCTCCTCCGGCCCGCACAGCAACGGCTACTCGCTGGTGCGGCGCGTCCTGCAGGTGACCGGCGCGGCGCTCGACGCGCCCGTCGACGGCCGCACGCTCGGTGACGCCCTGCTCGCGCCCACCCGGATCTACGTGAAGCCGCTGCTCGCGCTCGCTCGGGAAGTGCAGGTGCGCGCGCTCGCGCACATCACGGGCGGCGGCCTGCTCGAGAACGTGCCGCGCGTGCTGCCCGAGGGCTGCGAGGCGGTGATCGATCTCGCCGCGTGGGAGCGCCCGGCGGTGTTCCGTTGGCTGCAGGACGCAGGCGGCATCGGCGAGACGGAGATGTTGCGCACCTTCAATTGCGGCGTCGGTATGGTGGTCTGCGTCGCCGAGGCGGATGCCGACCGCGCGGCGGCGCTGCTCGAAGGACACGGCGAGACCGTGCACCGCCTCGGCTGGATTGCGGCCGCGGGCGGGGCGCCCCGGGTGCGGGTGCCGGGCATCGTCGAATGAGCGCAGGCGCACGCCTGCCCGTGGTCGTGCTGATCTCCGGCGGCGGCACGAACCTCCAGGCCCTGATCGACGCGCAGCGGGCCGACGACTGTCCCTACGCCGTCGCGGCGGTGGTGAGCAACCGCCCGGACGCGTTCGGTCTCGAGCGCGCGGCTCGCGCCGGGATCCCGACCGAGACCGTCGACCACACCCGCTTCCCGGACCGCGCGCCCTTCGAAGACGCCCTGGCAGCAGCCGTCGACCGCCACGCCCCGGGGCTCGTCGCATTGGCCGGCTTCATGCGAATCCTCACGCCGGCCTTCGTCGCGCGCTACCGCGGCAGGATGCTCAACATCCACCCCTCGCTGCTCCCGCGTTTCCGCGGCCTTCACACCCACCGGCGCGCGCTGGAGGCGGGAGAGATGGTCCACGGCGCGACCGTGCACTTCGTCACGGAGGAACTGGACGGCGGGCCGCGCATCCTCCAGGCGCAGGTGCCGGTGCACCCGGACGACACGCCCGAGGTGCTGGCGGCCCGCGTGCTGGCGCGCGAGCACCGCATCTACCCCCTCGTCGTGCGCTGGTTCGCGGCGGGACGGCTGCGGCTCGGAGCCGCCGGCGCGGAGCTCGACGGCGCCACGCTGACGGAGCCGCTGCAGCTCGACGCCCTTCCCGACGCATGAGCGACGAGCGCGCCGCCCCGGGCGAGGCCGGCCCCGCCGAGCCCACGCCGCGCAGCCTGCGCGGCAGCGCCGGACAGTGGCTCGCCGGCAGCGCCCTGCTGGCAGGCCTCGTCGGCGCGGTCCACTGGACGGTCGGCTGGCCGGCGCTGCTCGCGCCGTGGCGGGAGCTGCCGGCCACGCACCTCGCCGGGCTGCTCGCGCTCGCGGCGCTGAGCTACGTGCTGCGCGCGGTGCGGGCCCACGACGCGCTGCGCGCGCAGACCGGCAGCCGCTTCCTCCCCATGCTGCGGGTGACCGTGCTGCACACCACCGCGAACAACCTCCTGCCCATGCGCCTCGGCGAGGCGGCCTTCCCGCTGCTCGTGCGCCGGTATTTCGGGCTGCGGCTGACCCGCGGGACGCTCGCGCTGGCCTGGATCCGCCTGATGGACCTGCACGTGCTGGCGCTGGTCGGGATCGTCGCCTGGCTGCTTTCGGCGGCGGACCGCCTGTTGCCGTCGATCGCCCTCGCTGCGGCGATCCTTGCCCTGCCGGCCGCCGTCCGCCTGCTGCCGATCGTGGCCCGGCGATTCACCGCGCGCGGGCTGGCCGGCCGCCTGCTGCGCGCGGTGCGCGACACCGGCCCGGCGGACGCCTTCGAGCTCGCCCGGCTCTACCTGTGGACGGTGCTCAGCTGGGGCGCGAAGCTCGCGGCCTTCGCGGCGATCGTCGCGCACTTCCTGGACGCCCCGGCGGGAACCCTGCTCGCCGGGATCGTGGGCGCCGAGCTGAGCAGCGTACTGCCGTTCCACGGCGTGGCCGGCGCCGGCAGCTACGAGGCGGCGATGGTGGCGGCGCTCTACCCGCTGGGTGTGGCGCCGGCGGCGGCGCTCGGCGCCGCGGTGAACCTGCACCTCTTCCTGCTCGGCGTTACCCTACTCTCCAGCCTTGCCGCGCTCTTGATTCCCGTGCCGCCCGCCCGCGCGGCGGCCGATCCCGTTGCCGAGGACGCGAACCGTGCCTGACCCCGCCAAGTCCCTGTCCGTGGTGATCCCGCTGTACGAGGAAGAGGACAACGTCGCCCCGCTCCTTGCGGCGGTCCACGCCGGTCTCGCCGACTACCCCGGTCCGTGGGAGCTCATCTGCGTCGACGACGGCAGCCGCGACGCCACCGGCCGGCGGCTCATCGAGGAGGCCGGGCGCTACGGGCGCCACGTGCGCGTCGTTCGCCTGCGCCGCAACTTCGGCCAGACCGCCGCGATGCAGGCGGGCATCGACGCCGCGCGCGGCGCGCTGATCGCGACGCTCGACGGCGACCTGCAGAACGATCCCGCGGACATCCCGCGCATGGTCCGGGAGCTCGAGGCGCGCGACCTCGACCTGCTGCAGGGCTGGCGCCGCCAGCGTCAGGACGAGTCCACCCGCAAGTTCTTCTCGCGCAGCGCCAACCGCCTGATCGGCCGGGTCACCGGCGTGAAGCTCCACGACTACGGCTGCAGCCTCAAGATCTACCGCGCCGAGGTCATCAAGCAGGTGCGCCTGTTCGGCGAGATGCACCGCTTCATCCCCGTGTGGGTTGCCGGCGTGACGTCGCCGCAGCGCATCGGCGAGACCGAGGTGCATCATCGGGCCCGCGAGCGCGGCACCTCGAAGTACGGCCTGTCGCGCACCTTCCGGGTAATCCTCGACCTGCTCGCCGCGTTCTTCTTCCTGCGCTTCCGTGCCAGGCCCGGGCACTTCTTCGGCAGCTTCGGGCTCGTGCTCGGCGGCCTGGGCGGCCTGCTGCTCGTCTACCTCGCGGGGGTCAAGTTCATCGGCGGCGAGCACATCGGCCAGCGGCCGCTGCTGTTCGTCGCCATCCTGCTGTGCGTCGCCTCGCTGCAGTTCCTGACGACCGGCGTGCTGGCGGAGCTGCTGAGCCGGACCTTCTTCGAGTCGGCCGGGCGCGGGGTGCACACCGTGTGCTGGGAGCACGACCCGGAGCACGCGCAGTGGAAGGAGCCGCCGGCGGGCGCCGGGGCCTGAGCCCGTCGGTTGCTGCGAACGTCAGCCCGGGACGGGGCGCGGGTCAGGGCTTGGGGAGGGTGACGCCCTGCTGACCCTGGTACTTGCCGCCGCGGTCGCGGTACGAGGTCTCGCACGGCTCGTCCGACTCGAAGAACAGGATCTGCGCCACGCCCTCGTTCGCGTAGATCTTCGCGGGCAGCGGCGTCGTGTTGGAGAACTCGAGCGTGACGTGTCCCTCCCACTCCGGCTCGAGCGGCGTCACGTTGACGATGATGCCGCACCGGGCGTACGTCGACTTGCCCAGACAGATGGTCAGGACGTCGCGGGGAATGCGGAAGTACTCGACCGTGCGCGCGAGCGCGAAGGAGTTCGGCGGGATGATGCAGACGTCCGACTTCACGTCGACGAAGCTGTTCTGGTCGAAGTTCTTCGGGTCGACGATCGCCGAGTTGATGTTGGTGAAGATCTTGGGCGGATCCACTTGTCGGACTTGATGCTCATGGGGCGGCCTCGCGGGGCGCGGTCGGTGCGGGCGGCATGGTACACCGCGCGGCGCGATCGGGGTGCGGGCAGCGCGCCGGGGCGTGGATAATCCCCCCATGAACCGTGACCGCGCCTGGGACCTGATCGCCGTCGTCGCGCTCGCGCTGGCCTTCTGGTGGCAGCTCGGCGCACTGCCGCTGACCGACGTCGACGAAGGCGCGTTCAGCGAGGCAACCCGCGAGATGGTGGCGAGCGGCAACTACGTCTCGCCCAGGCTGGACGGCGAGCCGCGCCACGACAAGCCGATCCTCATCTACTGGCTGCAGGCCGGCGCCGTGCACGCGCTCGGCCTCTCGGAGCTCGCGCTCCGCCTGCCGTCCGCCCTCGCGGCGACGCTCTGGGCCCTCGTCCTGTTCCGGTTCGTGCGCGTCCAGGCCGACCATGACACGGCGCGGGCCGCCGTCCTCGTGATGGTCCTCTCGGTCGCCGTCGGGCTGATCGCCAAGGCCGCGATCGCCGATGCCCTGCTGAACCTCTGGCTCGCCGCGGCCTTCTTCGACATCTGGCGGCACGCGCAGAGCCCCTCGCGCGCGACCCTGCTGCGCGCCTACGTCTGGATGGGGCTCGGCTTCCTCACGAAGGGTCCGATCGCCGTCGCCCTCCCGGTGGCCGTCAGCCTCGCGTGGTTCGCGAGCGAGGGCCGGCTCCGCGACTGGCTGCGCGCCGCCTTCGCCCCCGCGGGCTGGCTCGTGTTCCTGGCCGTGGTGCTGCCGTGGCACGTCGCGGTGTACCTGGACCAGGGCAGCGCCTTCTTCGAGGGCTTCTACCTGCACCACAACGTCGGGCGCTACAGCGAGACCATGGAGGGCCACGGTGGCGCGCTCTGGTTCTACGTCGTCTGGCTGCCCGTGATCCTGCTGCCCTACTCGGGACTGCTCGCGGTGGCGCTGGCGCGGCTGCGGGCCGACTGGGCCGACCCGCTGCGCCGCTACCTGTGGCTCTGGTTCGCGGTCGCGTTCGCGGTGTTCTCCCTGTCGAGCACACAGCTGCCGCACTACATGCTCTACGGGGCGACGCCGCTCTTCGTGCTGATGGCGATGCACCGGGACGCGCTGCGCAGCCGTGTGCTCGCCTTCGGCCCGCCGCTGCTCGCGATGGCGCTGCTGCTGCTCGTGCCGGACGTCCTCGGCCTCGCGCAGACGCGCACGGCGCGACTCTACGACCGCGCGCTGATCGAGGCCGGCCTGCCGCTGTTCGACGCCGGCTACCGCGCGGCGATGGCGCTCGGCCTCGCCGCGATCGGCGCCGTGGCGCTGTGGCGGCGCGTGCCCCCCTTCGCCGGGCTCGTCACGAGCGGCTTCGTGCTCCTGATCGCGCTGTCCGGCTTCGTGGCGCCGCGGTACCTGTCGGTGGCGCAGGCGCCGGTCAGGGAGGCGGCCGCGGTCGCGCAGGCGAGCGGCGGGCCGGTGGTCGCTTACCGCGTCTACCTGTCGAGCTTCAGCGTCTACCGCCAGGCGCCGACGCTGCAGCGCGAGCCGCGGCCCGGCGATCTGGTGCTAACGCGCGTCGACCGGCTCGGCAGCCTCGAGCGCCTCCTCCCGGGCGTGCCGCACGAGATCCTCTTCCGGCGCGCCGGCGTCGTGCTGCTGCGCCTCGGCCCGGCGCCGTCCCCCTGAGCATGCACGGACTTCTGCTCGCCGTGCAGCGCGCTGCCGCTGCCGACGCCGCGACCGGCGCGCCGACGCGGGCGGTCGACTGGGCCATGGGGGTCGGCATCGGCGCCCTGGCCCTCGCCGGACTCGTCGTCTGGGCGGGAGGCGGACACCAGGCAGGCTTCGCCACGCTGAACGGCCTCGGCACCGCGCTGCCCGCGGCGTTCTGGCAGGGAGTCACGCTGCTGGGCGACGGCGCGGCCGCGGCCTGCGTCCTGCTGCTGGTCGCCCGGCGTCACCCGCAGTGGCTCTGGGCCGCGGTGATCGCCACGGTCGTGGCGACCCTCTACAGCCGCGGCCTCAAGGCGCTCCTCGACGTGCCGCGGCCACCGGCCGTGCTGCCCGAAGGCACGTACGCGCTCATCGGCCCGGCGCACCGGCGGAGCAGCTTCCCGTCCGGCCACACCCTGACCGCCTTCCTCGTGGCCGGCCTGCTCGCCGGCTACCGCCCGCGCTGGGCGCTCCCTGCGCTCGCGCTCGCGGCGCTCGCCGGCCTGAGCCGCGTCGCCGTCGGCGTGCACTGGCCGCTCGACGTGCTCGGCGGCGCCGCAGGCGGGCTGCTGGCGGCCTGGGTGGGCATGCACGTCGCCCGGCGCCGGCCCTGGGGCACCCGCCCGGTGCCCCACCTCGTGCTGGTGGCGGTGGCGACGACCGGCCCCCTCGTGCTGCTCTTCGACGACGGCGGCTACCCGGCCGGCGACTGGCTCCGGCTCCCGCTCGCGATCACCGCGCTCGCCGCCGCGGCGGCAGGCTACCTCGTCCCGCTCGCCCGCCGCCGCGCGCCGGGCGGTGCCTAGGCCGCCGGCCTCCTGCGCCGCGCCACCGCGAGCGCCGCGAGGCCAAGACCGAGCAGGGCGAGGCTGGCCGGCTCCGGCACCCCGGGCGTCGGCGGCTCGGGCGGCAGGAAGCCCTTCACCACGACGATCTGGTTGGCGCCGCCGAAGGTCGAGAACAGGAAGTCGCCCGTGACCGGATCGATCGCGGCCCCCTCGGCGCCCGAAAGCCCGGTGATGAACGAGCGCCGCGTGTTGACGAGCGGGTTCCCGTCGGCATCCAGCTCGTACGCGCCGATGCTGCCGGCCGAGTACTCCGCGATCAGCATGCTGTCCACGTCGAACAACGCGTTGCTGTCGCTGATGAAGACGAAGCCCTCGGGGCCGCCCGGCACGTTCTGGGTGCCCGGCGCGACCGGATCGACGTCGACCTGCGTCACGCCGAGGAGGACGTAGGTGCCGCTGCCGTCCGGCGCCAGCGCGGCGTCGTACCACTGTCCGCCGGACCACGAGACGAGCTTCACGCTCCCGGCGCCGGCAAAGCCCGACGGCACGAAACCGATCGCCGAGTTGGAGGACGCGGTCACGCCCGTCAGGTCGATGATCTTGTCCTCGTCGATGCTACCCGGCTTGGTCTGCCCCAGGCCATTCACCGGCCAGCGCGACGTGAAGAGCACGCCGCCCGGGCCGAAGACCACGCCCCCGTCGTTGTACTCGCCGATCGTGCCGCCGCGGAACGCCGACGCGGACCCCGAGAACCCGGTGATGTGCGAATCGGCGTCCCGCACCACGTCGATCTGGTAGATGCGTCCGGACGCAGTGTTCGCGCTGCCGCCGATGACGATCGTGTCGCTGTCGAGGAACGCCAGCCCGCCGTACGGCGTCGGCAGCCCCGGCACGGAGCCGACGCTCGCCGCGCTGTACACGCCGGCGTAGAACGGATCGACCGTCAGCGCGCTGACCGGGGCGCTGGTGAGCGTCCCCGCCAGCAACGCGATTGAAACCCCGAGCTGCTTTCTCATATCCCCTCCCCCTGCCGTCCCGCGACGGCGTTATGTGTGGCGAGCGCCCGATTCCTCCGTCAGGCGATTGTCCAGGCGATCAGGACCAGACAGACGATCGTGACGGTGCGGTAGAGGCGAAGGGTCATCTCGAGCTCGGAAACGCGCCTGACAGCCCCCCGCCCCGCACCCTCGACCAGGTGCAGGTGATTACGCATCCTCCCTCCCGGCCCGAGGGCCGTAGGTTCCACCAACCGCAAAGCTAGGACGCCGCCTGCCCGGCGGCTATTGGAGGGACTACGTAGGGGGTTTCACCCCCCGGCACGGTCAGAGCCGGTTCTGCAGGACCACGAACCACGCCCGCTTCGGCTCCGGCTGGAGCCGCCCGGCGCGGTCCAGGGTGACGGTGGTCCGGGACACCGAGTTGCGGACGTTCCCGCCGACGACCTTGAGGCTGCGCCCGCTCCTGCCGACGACCAGGTCGCAGTGCGTGTTGGCGCCGCGCAGCGCCTCGGCGCTCGCGTCCTCGCCACCGGTCACCGCGTGATTGGGGCCGCGGGTGGCGCAGACGAGATCCCCCGGCGCGGGGCTGTACTCCGCGACCCGGCGGGGGACGAAGAACCGCCCGGGATACGGCGCCTCCTCGATGAGGCGGGCGAGGTAGATCGCGTGGGCCGTCGCCGCCGGGAACTGGCTCTCCGGCACGCCGGCCTGCTGCATCAGCCAGCTGATGAACGCGGCGGACCACGGCTGCTGGCAGTCGACCCCGTAGTAGTACGGCTTGCCGGCCGCCCGCCAGTAGGCGTTGACGCGGGCGCTGCGCGCGCCGTCCTCGTCCTCCCAGGCGCCGACGTGCGGGATGCTCTCCTCGCCGTCCTTGATGACGACCACCTGGCGGCCGAAGAACTCCCACTCGGCATCGGCGGTGTCGAGCAGCGCCTGCCGCAGGGCCGGGTCGGGCAGCGGGGGCGCGCCCACCGGCCGTCCGGCCCAGGTGCCGGGCCCCTCCTCTGGCGGCGGCCGCGTCGCGCAGCCGCCGAAGGCCGTGCCGAGCACGACGCCGGCCAGCAGCCACGCCGCGGCGCGCAGGCGGCTCACCGCGGCGGCCGCCGGGCCTCGCGGAACCACGGCCGGTAGGTCTCCATGCGGGCCCGCTGCTCGGCCGGCGCCTGCCGCGTGCAGGTCGCGTGCTCCGGCGAGCCGGGCGGGGCGCCCCAACGCTTCTCGACGCAGTCGTTGGGGTTGTAGGCCACCTCCAGCGCGCCGCGCCGCGCGTAGACGTCGGCGAGGCTGAGCCGCCACGGCGTGCCGTCGCTGCGCACGTAGGTGAAGGAACGCTCCCCCAGGCGGCGCTCGTGGAGCGCGGCAATGCGCGCCGCGGCCGCGGCCGGCGCCTCGCCCTGCAGGACGTAGTTCCGGGGATAGCGGCGGATGCGCTCGGGCAGCCCGTCGAGGACCTCGAGGGCGATGAGCAGCCGCATGTCCCGCGACGGGGTGGAGTAGTCCTCCCAGGGCCCCGTGGTCTCGAAGATCGCCGGCCCGGACGGCATCGAGATGGGGGTCCCGGGTCGCGCCCGCACGTAGGCCTCGCCGTTGGCGACCGAGGTCACGCGCGTCTCGATCTGCTCCACCAGCGCCTCGAGCGTCGCGTCGTAGGCCCTCTCGGGCTCGAGCCCCAGCGGGTTGATCAGCCGCTCCATGCGCGCGTAGAAGTCCGCCGGCGAAAGGCCGGCCTGCTCGTCCGAATAGCGCGGCGTGCCGTCGCGCCCGTCGTGCGCGCCGTTCGGCAGGAGGCGCAACGCATTGCCGCTCCCCGCGAGCCGGCGGTGCGCCTTGAACCCGGGTCCCGCGCTCGGCGTCTGCGCGAACAGGAAGGTGCCTTCCCAGAACCGCTTTCGGCTCACCGAGTTGTCGGGCTGGGCGTCCACCGCCAGCAGCAGGCCGCTGCGCTCCGGGGTCTGCGCGACCCACTTCACGACGACCAGCGTGTGGCCGTAGGGATCTGCGTAAAGGGTTCCGGGCCACAGGGCCGAGCGCTCCAGGGGCACCGGGTAGGCGTCGGTGCCCTCGTCGCGCAGCGCGGTGCGGCCGGCGCCGGAGGTGACGACGTCCATCAGCCGCCGGCTGACGTCGCGGAACGTCGCGGCCGGCGCTGCCGACTTGAAGAACGCGCGCTCGATCACGGGCGTCTCGCAGCGCGGCGGGGCGTCGCGCGTCCCGCGGCTGCACGCCCGATAGGACACCGGCAGGCCGAGCTTCCATGCGAAATAGGTGCGCAGGAAATACGAGAGGTCCGCGCAGTCGGGCTCGGCGGGAACGGCGCGATCCTCGTCCGCGCCGAGGTAGCCGTGGAGGAAGTTGCGCGCGGGATCGCGCAGCACCGGCTCGAGCGACGGGAAGCCGAGGGATTGCTCGGGCGGCGCGTCGAACAGGCGCTCGACCCACGTGGCGTAGAGGGCTTCGGCCGCGAGATCCCAGGTCCCGCTGCCGCGGTCGCCGGACCCGCCGCCGACCGGCGTCTCGCTGCACGCGACCGGCCGGCCGGCGCGCAGCGCCTCGAACCGGTAGGTCCCCCGCTCTGCGGTGGGCAGGGCGCCGAGCAGGTTCCACGGCGGGCCGCCGCCCGGCGTCGCCGCCAGCCGGGTCTGCTGCCCGGCGGGGCTCGTGACGCGGATCTCGTCGAGGGCCGCGTCGGTCGCCACCGCGACCACGCGCAGCGGGGCGCCGGGAGCGGGGCGCAGCGGCAGCGTCCACACCCGCGCGCCGTCGCCCGGCGGACACGCGGGTCCGCCGTCGGCGGCCGATGGCAGCGGCAGCGCAGCACCGAGGAGCGCGGCAGCGAGGACGGCAAAGCGGGGCAGACACGGCATCATTCGGTGCCAATTTAGCTGGATTCGCGTCGACTACCTACCCAGGGGCGCCGGTGGCGGACGGGTTGCGGATCGGACTAGAGTCCGGGGCGAAGCTCACCGAGCCACGCGGAGCCCCTCTCGGCCATGTGCGCGACGCCTAGCCACGCCGCTGCTGCCCTCGCCTTGTCCGCCGCCCTCGCCGTGCCGTCCGTGGCCGGCACGGCGCCGCGCGAGCTGGGGCTGCCGGCAACGTTCCGCGGCGACCTGCCGTGCGCCGATTGCGAGGCCGTCCGCCACCACCTCGACGTGTGGCCGGACGGTGTCTTCCACCTGCGGCGCGAGTGGGTCGGCAGGGACCTGGTCCGGGACGAGATCGGCCGCTGGCAGGTGGACCCGGGCAGCGACGCGATCGCGCTGCACGGGAGCGCCGAGCGGCCGCTCCGGTTCGAGATCGAGGGTCCCGACCGGCTGCGCCTGCTCGACGTGCAGGGCCGCCCGATCGTCTCGACCCTGCCGTACGCGCTCGCGAGCGACGGCGTCCTCTCCCCGATCGAGCCGATGCTCCTGCTCGGCGGCGAGATGCGCTACGTCGCGGACGCGCCCCGCTTCACGGAGTGCCTCACCGGGCGCAGCTACCCGATGGCAAAGGAGGGCGACTATCCGGACGCGGAGCGCGCCTATCTGGCCGAACGCGTCGAGCCCGGCGCGGCGCTGTACCTGACCGTCGAAGGATCGATCGCACCGCGGCCGAAGGCCGACGGGACGGGCCTGGAGCCCGGCGTCGTCGTGCGCCGCTTCGTCGGGGCCTGGCCGGGCGAGCGCTGCGAACGGGCGATGGCCGACGCCGCGCTGACGAACACCTACTGGCGGATCACGCGTCTGGGGGACGCGCCGGTGAGCGCCTTCGAGGGTCGGCGCGAGCCACACCTCGTGCTGCGCAGCGACGGCGGGCGCCACACGTACGTCGCAACGGCGGGCTGCAACCGCCTCGTCGGTGCCTACGCCGTGGACGGCGAACTGATCGCGATCGCGATTCCCCCGGCGACCCGCACGGCCTGCCCGCCGCCACTCGACGCCCTCGAGCGGGCGCTGACCGACACCCTGGAGCGGGCCGCCCGCTGGCAGATCAGGGGAAACACGCTGGAGCTCGCGGACCGATTCGGCAATCCGCTCGCGCTGTTCGCGGCGGTGCATTTCTGAGCACCGGGCGGTGACCCGCCGCACCCCGGCCGGGGGACGGGGCGACTGCTAGACTTGCCGCCAGAGGCACCGCCCGCGGCGATCGGGGCGGATCATCCACCCCCTCCGGAGCCCGGCCATGTCCCGCAAGCTTGCCCTCGCCCTGCTCGCGACCGTCGGCAGCGTCGCGGTGGCGCAGACGACGGTGTACGAAACCAAGGGCCCCGACGGGCCGTCCTTCTCCGACCACGCCTCGCCGGGGGCGGTGGTGGTCGACGTGCCGCCGCCGAACGCCGTCGTGCAACCCCCGCCAGTTCCCCCGGCGGGGGCGTACCAGTGGCGCACGGCACCCGGCGCACCGGCCGGCACCCAGACGGCGGGCCCGTCGGCAGCCCCCCCGCAAGCGGCGCCGTCACCGGCAGGTGATGCGGGCGACGCGGACGACTGGACGCCGGCCTACGGCGCCTATCCCCCCTACGCCCACCCCGCGGCGGCGGCGGCCGCGTGGGACCGCGCGTTGCGTTACGGTCAGCCACCGGTCGGCGGGGACCCGCGCGCCTACCACCCGGCGCCGGCGCCCGGCGCCTGGGCCCCACCTCCCGCGGCCGTCGAGCACCCGCGCGCCTACGAGCGCGGCAGGCGCTAGCCCGGATCGCGCTGCCGGGACAGCCGCGCGGTCAAGTGCGGGGCGGGCGAAGCGTTTTCTTTGCGTCGACCTGCCGGGCGGGGCCGCGCCGGGCGGAACCGGCCCGGCGCGGTGCGGCGAGCCCGTCCAGCGGGCGTCAGTTGTTCTGAATGACGATGTTCGGGAACTTGGCGGCGTAGCTCTTCGCCTGGAGGGAGAGCTTGGCCGCCGCCTTGCGGGCGATCTCCCGGTAGATCTGCGCGATGCGCGACTCCGGCTCGGCGACGACGGTCGGCTTGCCGCCGTCGGTCTCCTCGCGGATCCGGATGTCGAGCGGCAACGACCCGAGGAACTGCACGCCGTACTGATCCGCCATCCGCTTGCCGCCGCCCTCGCCGAAGATGTGCTCCTCGTGGCCGCACTTCGAGCAGATGTGGATGCTCATGTTCTCGACGATGCCGAGCACCGGCACTTCCACCTTCTCGAACATCTTGAAGCCCTTGCGCGCGTCCAGCAGGGCGATGTCCTGGGGCGTGGTGACGATGATCGCCCCCGAGACCGGCACCTTCTGGGCGAGGGTGAGCTGGGTGTCACCCGTGCCCGGCGGCAGATCGATGACGAGGTAGTCGAGATCGGCCCAGTTGGTGTCGTTGAGCAGCTGCTCGAGGGCCTGGGTGACCATCGGGCCGCGCCAGATCATCGGCGTCTCCTCGTCGATGAGGAAGCCGATGGACATGGCCTGCAGGTGCCAGGCGTGCATGGGCTCCAGGGTGCGGCCGTCGTTGGACTCCGGCTTGCCGGTCACGCCAAGCATGCGCGGCTGCGAGGGGCCGTAGATGTCGGCGTCCAGCAGGCCGACGCGGGCGCCCTCGGCCGACAGCGCCAGGGCCAGGTTCACGGCCGTGGTCGACTTGCCGACGCCGCCCTTGCCGGAAGCGACCGCAATGATGTTCTTCACGTTGTCGATGGGCTTGAGCGACTTCTGGACCGAGTGCGCGACCACCTTCCAGCTCAGGTCGACGTCGCAGCCGGTCACGCCGGGGACGGCCAGCACCCGCTCCCGCGCGGCTGCGGCGATCTGCGCCTTCGCCCCGTCGCAGGGGAAGCCCAGGTGCAGGGTCACCTTGACCTGGCCGCCGGTCACGTCGATCGACTTGACCGCCTTGGCAGCGACCAGGTCCTTTTCCAGGTGCGGCTCGACATAGCCCTTGAGGGCCTCTTCGATCAGTTCTTTGGTGACGTCAGCCATGTCTCGAGTCTCCTGCAGGCGCCGTCCGAAAGGCGCGGTCCGATAAAAGGGGTGAGAATTTTGGGGGTTTCCCTTTCGAGGGGCGCGATTCTACACAGCCCCTCGGCCAATTTCCAAGAAAAACAGTTGGTCTTTTCGCGCGGCATTTCAAGCCCCCCGTCGCGGGCGCGATCCCCCTCGTCTCAAGGAAGGGCGCCCCGGGGCCGTTAGATGACGTCGCGGGAACCGGCGCGCCCGTACCGTCCGTGCGGGCGCCGGCGCGACCCCGCGCGGGAGCGATCACACCCCAATGGCAGGGGACCGGACCGACAAGCGCACGGCGCGCAGCCCACCGTCCGGCTTCGACGACCTGCTGATCCAGCAGGGCGCGAAGCGGTCGGCGCTCAATTACATGTTCTTCCAGGCGTCGCCCGAAGTGACGCACGAGGAAGCGCAGTCGTTCGCCCGCGTCGTCATCGTCGGCCTGCTCGTCCTGATGTTCGGCTATCAGGTCGTCCGCGGCGCGCCCGGCTATTACTTCGGCCTGGCGTGCGCCTACGGCGCCGTCAGCGTGGGCCACTACCTCACGGTGCGGCATTGGCCCCACCGGTTCCTCTGGCGGCGCTACATCAGCATGACCGCCGACCTCGCGCTGTCGGGCTACATGACGTACGAGCTCGGCCTGTCCGGCCTCGCCTTCTACCCCCTGTTCCTCTGGATCGTCGTGGGCAACGGACTGCGCTTCGGCGTGCACCACCTGCGAGTCGCCACCCTGCTCGGCATCGGCAGCTTCGCCACGGCGACCCTCGGCAACGGCATCCTGCAGGAGCACGGCGGCATCGTTGCGGGACTGCTGCTCGGCCTCGTGCTCATGCCCAAGTTCTTCCTCGTCATGGTCGAACGGCTCGCCGAGGCGAACCAGGCCCTCAAGGACGAGAAGGAGCGCGCGGAGTTCATGGCGCGCCACGACACGCTGACCGGGCTGCCCAACCGCGCGATGCTCGAGGATCACATGACCCTGGCGCTCGCGAAGGCCCAGCGCGAGGGCACGCTCGCCGCCGTGGTGTTCATCGACCTCGACTCGTTCAAGGCGATCAACGACAACTTCGGCCACCACGTCGGCGACCTCCTCCTCAAGGAGGTCGCCAAGTGCCTCAAGACCCACGTGCGGGCGGGCGACACGGTGGCGCGCCTCGGCGGCGACGAGTTCATCGTCCTGATCGAGGGACTCACGGACACCGTCGAGATCGCGACCGTGATCGAGCGGGTGTTCGGCTGCGTCGGGCGCTACTACCTCATCGGCGAGTACCAGACGTTCGTCACCTGGAGCAGCGGCGTCGCCATCTACCCGCGTGACGGGCAGGACGCCCAGACGCTGATCAAGCACGCGGACACCGCCATGTACCGCGCCAAGGCGGCCGGGTCGAACCAGTTCCGGCTGTACGATGCGGCCATGTCGGACCACGTCGCCTCGCAGCTCTCCCTGCGGGACGAACTGCGGCGCGCGCTCGACGAAGACCAGTTCCGCGTCCACTACCAGCCGCTCGTCGACGCGCCCACCCAGCGCATCACCGCCGTCGAGGCCCTCGTGCGGTGGCAGCACCCGACGCGCGGCCTCGTCGCGCCGGGCGAGTTCATCGAGGTGGCCGAGCAGACGGGGCTCATCGTCCCCATCGGCCAGTGGGTGCTGACGCAGGCCTGCCGCGACGCATCCGACTGGTGGCGCGACGGCCTCGGCGGCCTGACCGTGCACGTCAACGTGTCCGCCCGCCAGCTCGCCCAAGCGGACTTCGCGGAGAGCACGCTCGACATCCTCGAGCGCTGCGGCCTCCCGCCCCAGGCGCTCGCCATCGAGGTGACCGAGAGCGCGCTGATCGAGGACGCGAGCACCGCCGAGGCGCTCTTCCAGACGCTCAAGCGCACCGGCGTGTCGATCTCGCTGGACGACTTCGGCACCGGCTACTCGTCGCTCTCCTACCTCAAGCGCTTCGACATCGACCACATCAAGATCGACCGCAGCTTCGTCTCCGGCCTGCCCGGCGACGCCGACGACTGCGCGCTGGTCGAGGCCATCGTCGCGATCGGCGACCACCTGGGCTGCGTGGTCATCGCCGAGGGCGTCGAGGCGACCAGCCAGATGGACTGGCTGAGCGCGCGGGGCTGTCTGCTGATGCAGGGCTACCTGTTCGGCCCGCCGGTCTCAGCCGACGCCCTGGCCGCCCGGCTTCGCCAGCCCCCGCCGCAGCCCGCGCCGCTGCGCGCCTACGCGTCCGGCTGACCCGCCCGCGCCCCACGGCCCTGTGGAATAATTCCCGCCTTCGCGCGGGGCGCCGCCCTGCGGTCGCCGGGACCCGCCATGAGCACGCCGCACCGCCGCATCCTCGTCACCAGCGCCCTCCCCTACGCCAACGGCCCGATCCACATCGGGCACCTCGTCGAGTACGTGCAGACCGACGTCTGGTCGCGCTTCCAGAAGATGCGCGGGCACGAGTGCTACTACGTGTGTGCCGACGACGCGCACGGCACGCCGATCATGCTGCGGGCGCGGCAGGAAGGGATCACGCCGGAAGCGCTCATCGCGCGCGTGGCGGTGGAGCACCGGGCCGACTTCGACGGCTTCCGCATCGGCTTCGACAACTACCACTCGACGCACTCCGAGGAGAACCGCCACTACGCGACCACCATCTACGCCCGCAACCGCGACGCGGGCCACATCGCCGTGCGCACGATCACGCAGGCCTACGACCCGATCGAGCAGATGTTCCTTCCCGACCGATTCATCAAGGGCGAGTGCCCCAAGTGCGGGGCGAAGGACCAGTACGGCGACAACTGCGAGGCCTGCGGCGCGAGCTACTCGCCGAGCGAGCTCAGGAACCCCTACTCTGTGGTGTCGGGCGCCAAGCCGGTCGAACGCGCGTCCGAGCACTACTTCTTCAAGCTCGGCGACTTCGAGGAGATGCTCAAGGCCTGGACGCGCGCCGGGCACGTGCAGAAGGAGGTCGCGAACAAGCTCGACGAGTGGTTCGACGCCGGCCTGCAGGAGTGGGACATCTCGCGCGACGCCCCCTACTTCGGGTTCGAGATGCCGGACCACCCCGGCAAGTACTTCTACGTCTGGCTCGACGCGCCGATCGGGTACATGGCGAGCTTCCGCAACCTGTGCGACCGCACGCCGGGGCTCGACTTCGACGCGTTCTGGGCGGCCGACTCGACGGCCGAGCTCCACAACTTCATCGGCAAGGACATCGTGTACTTCCACACGCTGTTCTGGCCGGCGATGCTGCACGGGGCCGGCTTCCGGACGCCGACGGCCGTGCACGTGCACGGGTTCCTGACTGTCGACGGGGCCAAGATGTCGAAGTCGCGCGGCACCTTCATCAAGGCCCGCACCTACCTCGACCACCTCGACCCCGAGCACCTGCGCTACTACTTTGCGGCGAAGCTCGGCCCCGGCGTCGACGACATCGACCTGAACCTCGAGGACTTCACCGCGCGGGTGAACGCGGACCTGGTCGGCAAGGTGGTCAACATCGCGAGCCGCTGCGCCGGTTTCGTCAACAAGCGCTTCGACGGCCGGCTCTCGGACCGGCTCGCGGAGCCGGCGCTGTGGGCGGACTTCGTGGCGGCCGGCGAGACGATCGCGGCGCACTACGAGGCGCGCGACTACGCCCGTGCGGTGCGCGAGATCATGGCGCTCGCGGATCGCGCCAACCAGTACATCGACGAGAAGAAGCCGTGGGTGCTGGCGAAGCGCCCGGACGCCGACGCGGAACTGCACGCGGTGTGCTCGATGGGCATCAATCTCTACCGGGCGCTGATCGGCTACCTCCGGCCCGTCCTGCCCGGCACGGCGGCCAGGTCGGAGGCCTTCCTGCGCATTCCGCCCCTCACCTGGGAGGCGATCGCGACCCCGTTGCTGGACCACGCCATCGGCCCCTTCGAGCCGCTGCTCACCCGAGTGGACCCGACGCAGGTGCAGGCGATGCTCGACGCCTCGAAGGAGGACCTCGCGAAGCGCGACGGCGGGACGCCGGCCGCGGCGGTGCCCGGTCCGCTGGCGAGCGACCCCGTGAGCCCGACAGTCGCCATCGAGGACTTCGCGAAGGTCGACCTTCGGGTGGCCCGCATCGTGGCGGCGCAGGCGGTCGAGGGCGCGGAGAAGCTGCTGCAGCTGACGCTCGATCTCGGCGGCGAGAGCCGAACCGTGTTCGCGGGCATCAAGTCGGCCTACGCGCCGGCCGACCTCGAGGGCCGGCTCACCGTGATGGTCGCCAACCTCGCGCCGCGCAAGATGCGCTTCGGCACCTCCGAGGGCATGGTGCTCGCGGCCGGGCCGGGCGGGAAGGACATCTTTCTGCTCGCCCCGGACGCGGGAGCACAGCCGGGGATGCGGGTGAAGTAGGGCGGCGAGCCGCGTCCGGCGCCTGTCGGTGGACCGGACCCCGCTTCCTTGCGCTATCGCATTGCGGCGCCCCGGGGCCCGGGAGTAGAGAAAATTCGCCCCGAATCGGCAGGTTGTGAGCACCCCTGCGCTCCATTACTGTTCGCTGATTGAATGCCGCCCGTTCCGCCATGGCCGAATACGCCCTCATCCTCGTCGGCACCATCCTGGTCAACAACTTCGTGCTGGCGAAGTTCCTCGGCCTCTGCCCGTTCATGGGCGTGTCGAAGAAGGTCGAGACGGCGCTCGGCCTGGGGCTGGCCACCACTTTCGTGCTGACCCTGTCCGGGGCGGTTGCCTACCTCGTCGACCACTGGCTCCTCGTGCCGCTCGGCATCGAGTTCCTGCGCACCATCGCCTTCATCCTGGTGATCGCGGTCGTCGTGCAGTTCACCGAGACGGTGATGCACAAGACCAGCCCGATGCTGTACCAGGCGCTCGGCATCTACCTGCCGCTCATCACGACGAACTGCATCGTGCTCGGCGTCGCGCTCCTGAACGCCCAGGCCGACAAGGGCTTCACGGCGTCGGTGCTGTACGCCTTCGGCGCCGCCCTCGGCTTCTCGATGGTGCTGGCCCTGTTCGCCGGCCTGCGCGAGCGGGTGGCCGTGGCCGACGTGCCCGAGCCGTTTCAGGGCAACGCCATCGCGCTCGTCACCGCGGGCCTGATGTCGCTCGCGTTCATGGGATTCGCCGGCCTCGTCCAGAGCTGACGGTGCTCGGAGCCATTGCCCTGTTCACGGTCCTGGCGGGCGCCTTCGGCGCCCTCCTCGGGTACTCCGCGATCCGTTTCCGTGTCGAGGGCGACCCCATCGCGGAGCAGATCGATCACCTGCTGCCCCAGAGCCAGTGCGGCCAGTGCGGCTTCCCGGGCTGCAGGCCCTACGCGGAGGCCATCGCGAGCGGCGAGGCCGAGATCAACAAGTGCGCACCGGGCGGGGCGGCGACGATGGTGGCCCTCGCCGACCTGCTCGGCCGCGACCCAGTGCCGCTCGACGGCGCGGCGGCGCAGGAGACCGTGCGCCGGCTGGCTGTCGTCGACGAGACGCGGTGCATCGGCTGCACGCTGTGCCTGCAGGCCTGCCCGGTCGACGCGATTCTGGGGGCGGCCAAGCAGATGCACACCGTGATCGCGAGCGAGTGCACCGGCTGCGAGCTCTGCCTCCCGCCGTGCCCGGTCGAGTGCATCCGCATGGATCCGCTGCCCGAGACGCTGCGCAGCTGGAAGTGGCCCTACCCCGGCGCGCCCGCGGGCCGCGAGGTCGCCGCGCACCCGGAGGCTGCGTGACACTCGCCGCTCTGCACACGCCCACGGCGCGGCGGCTGTGGGAGTTCCACGGCGGGCTGCACCTGCCCGACCACAAGCGCGAGTCGACGGGCGCGCCCGTTCGCCGCGCGCCCGTCCCGGCGCGCCTCGTCCTGCCGCTGCAGCAGCACATCGGCATGCCTTCCCACCTGCTGGTGCAGCCGGGGCAGGCCGTGCTGAAGGGCCAGCTGATCGCACGACCGAATGGCCAGGTGTCCGCGGCGCTGCACGCGCCGACCTCCGGGACGGTCGTCGCGATCGCCGAGCACGTCGTGCCACACCCCTCGGGGCTCGCCGCCCCGTGTGTCGTGATCGAGAGCGACGGGCACGACGCCTGGGCAGAGCTGCCGCCGCCCATGCCCGACTGGGCGACGCGCGACCCGGCCGAGCTGCGCGAGCGCGTGCGCTGGGCCGGCGTCGTCGGCATGGGCGGCGCGGCGTTCCCGTCGAGCGTGAAGCTGGCCCCCGGCCCGGACCGCGAGATCCACACGCTGATCGTCAACGGCGCCGAGTGCGAGCCCTACATCACCTGCGACGACCTGCTGATGCGAGAGCACGCGGCCCGGGTGATCGCCGGCGCGCTGATCATCCGCCACGTGGTCGGGGCGCGGCGCGTGCTCGTCGGCATCGAGGACAACAAACCGGAGGCCGCGGCCGCGATGCGCCGCGCGGCGGCGGTCGACTGCCGGATCGAGGTGGTGGTGATCCCGACCAAGTACCCGAGCGGCGGCGAGAAGCAGCTGGTGCGGGTGCTCACCGGCGTCGAGGTGCCGAGCCACGGCATCCCCGCACAGGTCGGCATCGTCTGCCACAACGTCGGCACCGCGGCGGCCGTCGCGGACGCCGTGCTCGACGGCCGGCCGCTGATCTCGCGCATCGTCACGCTCACCGGCGGCGGCGTGCGCGAGCCCTGCAACCTCGAAGCCCTGATCGGCACGCCCGCGCGGGAGCTCGTCGCGCAGGCCGGCGGCTACGCCCCCGACGCCGCGAAGCTGATCCTCGGCGGGCCGATGATGGGCTTCGCGCTGCCCGACGACGGCGTGCCGATCACCAAGGCGGCTAACTGCCTGCTGGTGCCCACGACCGCCGAGTCGCCCGACCCCGGGCCGCCCCTCGCGTGCATCCGCTGCGGCCGGTGCGCGGACGTCTGCCCGGTGGAGCTGCTTCCGCAGCAGCTCTACTGGTGGGCGCGCGCCAAGGACCTGGACCGCGCGCAGGATTACGACCTCTTCGACTGCATCGAGTGCGGCTGCTGCGCGCACGTCTGCCCGTCGCACATCCCGCTCGTGCAGTACTACCGGTACGCGAAGACCGAGGCCTGGGCGAAGGAGCAGGACAAGCGCCGGGCCGAGCAGGCTCGCCGGCGGCACGAGGCCCGGGTGACGCGGCTCGAACGCCAGGAGTCGGAGCGCAAGGCCAAGCTGCGCAAGAAGAAGGAAGAACTGGACGCGCCAGCCGGGGACCCCGGCACCGACCCGAAGAAGGCGGCCATCCAGGCGGCCGTCGAACGGGCCGCGGCAAAGAAGGCCGCGCTCGCCGCCCAGGGCGTGACGCCGGCCAACACGGCAGACCTCTCGCCGGCGCAGCAGCGCCAGGTGGACGCTGCCGAAGCCCGGCGCACTGTCGCGCCGGAAGGGACGGACTGAGCCATGGCCTTCCCCACGCTCTCCTCGCCGCACACCGCGCGCCCGAACGAGACGCGCCGCGTGATGGCGGAGGTGCTGCTCGCCCTTCTGCCGGGCATCGCCGCGCTCGTCTGGTACTTCGGCTGGGGCGTGGTGATCAACATCGCGCTGGCGAGCGCGGTCGCGGTCGCCGCCGAGGCCGCCGTGCTCGCCCTGCGCGGCCGGCCCGCGCTGCCGGCGGTGTCCGACCTCTCCACCCTCGTCACGGCGTGGCTGTTCGCGGTGTCGGTGCCGCCCACCCTGCCCTGGTGGCTCACGCTCGTCGGCATCGTGTTCGCGGTCGTCGTGGTGAAGCACCTCTACGGCGGCATGGGGCAGAACCCTTTCAACCCGGCGATGGCGGGCTACGTGCTGCTCCTCGTGTCCTACCCGGTGCAGATGACGGCGTGGCTCCCGCCGTCCGTGCTGACCGAGCACCCGCTGACGTTCAGCCAGTCGCTCGCCGTGATCTTCCAGGGCGCCCCGCCCGCGGGCCTCGCCTGGGACGCGATCACCCAGGCGACACCGCTCGACGTCATGCGGCAGAAGCTCGGACTGAGCTACACGATCGCCGAGATCCGGCAGAGTCCCCTCTGGGGCGACTTTGGGGGGCGCGGCTGGGAGTGGGTCGGCAACTGGTTCCTGCTGGGTGGCGTGTACCTGTTGTGGCGGCGCGTGATCACCTGGCACATCCCGGCGGCGATGCTGGGTGCGCTGCTGTTCGCCGCCGGGGTGTTCTGGCTGGTGGACCCGAACACGCACCCGTTCCCCGCCTTCCACCTGTTCACCGGCGGCACGATCCTCGGCGCCTTCTTCATCGCCACCGACCCGGTGACCGCCTGCACGACGCCTCGCGGCCAGCTCGTGTACGGCGCCGCCATCGGCCTGCTCGTCTACGCGATCCGTTCCTGGGGCGGCTATCCGGACGCGGTCGCCTTCAGCGTGCTGCTGCTCAACCTCGCCGCCCCCACCATCGACAACTACACGCGGCCACGGGTGTTCGGTCACGCCGGCGGAGGACAACGTGAAGATTGAGACGTCTATCGTCGTTGCCGGCCTTCTGCTCGGCGCCTTCTCCGTGGCGGGTGCCGGGCTCGTCGCCGCCACTCACGTGGCAACCACGGACCGCATCGCGCTGAACGAGCGGCAGGCGCTGCTCGACAAGCTCTCCGTCCTGGTGCCGGCAGGGCGCGTCACCAACGACATGGCGACGGACCGGATCGAGGTGAGCGATCCCTCGCGGCTCGGCAGCGGGCGCACCACGGTGTACCGCGCCTTCGACAACGGCGCACCGGTGGGAGTGATCCTGACCCCGGTCGTGCCCGACGGCTACGCGGGGCCCATCCACCTGCTCGTGGCGGTGCTCAGCGACGGCACGCTCGGCGGCGTGCGCGTGGTGTCGCACAAGGAGACGCCGGGACTCGGCGACAAGATCGAGGAGCGGCGCACCGACTGGGTCCTCGGGTTCGACGGCAAGTCGCTCGCCGACCCCCTGCCCGAGCAGTGGAAGGTCAAGCGCGACGGCGGCGTGTTCGACCAGTTCACCGGCGCCACCGTGACACCGCGCGCGGTGGTCAAGGCGGTGAAGAGCACCCTGCTCTACGTCCGCGAGAAGGGTGATGCGCTCTACGCGCCGCCGGCCTCGGCCCAGGTGCGCGCGCTGGCAGGGGGAGCGGGCTGATGGCCGGGACCGACTACGGCAAGATCGTCCGCGACGGCTTGTGGAACAACAACCAGGCGCTGGTCGCGCTGCTCGGGCTCTGTCCGCTGCTCGCGACCACGACCTCGGCGACCAACGGGCTCGGGATGGGCATCGCGACCACCGCCGTGCTGCTGCTGTCGAACGTCACGATCTCGCTCATCCGCCGCGCCGTGCGGCCCGAAGTGCGGATTCCGGTCTACGTGGTGGTGATCGCGTCGTTCGTCACGGTCGTCGAGCTGCTCATGCACGCGTACTTCTTCGACCTGCACAAGGTGCTCGGCATCTTCATCGCGCTGATCGTCGTCAACTGCACCATCCTCGGCCGCGCCGAGGCCTTCGCCTCGAAGAACGGGGTGCTGCCGTCGGCCGTGGACGCCCTTGGCATCGGCCTGGGCTCGACCGCGGCCCTCGTCACGCTGGGCGGGCTGCGCGAGCTGGTCGGCCAGGGCACCCTGTTCGCACAGGCCCACCTGCTGCTCGGCGACTGGGCCCGCGTGCTCGAGCTCGGGGTCGGCGAGGGCTTCCACGGCGCGCTGGTCGCGATCCTGCCGCCGGGTGCCTTCATCGGCCTCGGATTCCTGATCGCGCTGAAGAACGTGATCGATCGGCGCGCGACCCGGAAGACCGTCGTCATCGCCGCGCCGCCCGCGCAGCCCGCGAAGGCGGGATGAACAAGGCCAGACGGTCGGCGATCTTCGCGCGGCTGCGCGACGCGAATCCCGCGCCGACCACGGAGCTCGTCTACCGCACGCCCTTCGAGCTCCTCGTCGCCGTCATCCTGTCGGCGCAGGCCACCGACCGCAGCGTCAACCTCGCGACCGAGCGGCTCTTCCGGGTGGCGAGCACGCCCGAGCAGATGCTCGCCCTCGGCGAGGCGGGACTCGCCGAGCACATCCGCACCATCGGCCTCTACAACGGCAAGGCGAAGAACATCATCGCGACCTGCGAGCGCCTCCTCACGGCACACGGCGGCGAGGTGCCGCGCGAGCGCGCGGCGCTCGAGGCCCTGCCGGGGGTCGGCCGCAAGACCGCGAACGTCGTGCTCAACACCGCGTTCGGAGAGCCCACCGTCGCGGTGGACACCCACATCTTCCGGGTCGCGAACCGGACCGGCCTCGCCAGGGGCAAAACGCCCCTCGCGGTGGAGAAGGCGCTGCTCAAGCACGTCCCGGCCGAGTTCCTCAAGGACGCGCACCACTGGCTCATCCTGCACGGGCGGTACGTCTGCCAGGCCCGGCGCCCCCGCTGCGGCGAGTGCCTGATCGCCGACCTGTGCGACCATCCGCACAAGGCCGGCTGAGCGGGCGGGCGGGCTGGGGCGAGGGCGCGGGAGTGTACGGCACCGACCGGGACGGCGTGCGGCGCGTGTTCGTCGACGCGCTGCGCAAGGCCGAGGAAGGCCGGCCGCTGGAGCCGATGGAGCGCCTGGTGGCGGAGGTGCTCGCGCTCCACCCCGAGTACCACACCCTGCTGCGTGGGGGGGAAAGCGCCGTCGAGCGGGAGTACCCGCCCGAGCACGGTCGGAGCAACCCGTTCCTGCACATGGGGCTGCACATCGGGCTGCGCGAGCAGGTCGCCGTCGACCGCCCCGCCGGCGTCGCGGCGCTCTACCGCCGCATCTGCCTGCACACCGGCGACGTCCACGCCGCGGAGCACCTGATGGCCGAGTGCCTGGCCCACGCGTTGTGGGAGGCGCAGCGCGCGGGAACGACGCCCGACGACGCGCGCTACCTCGACTGCCTGCGCGCGATCGCAGACCAGCCGCCGGCGCGAAGGCCTTAGACTGTCGGCCGCGCCCTGGCCCGCCGCGCCACCCCCGACCCGGAACCGCCATGACCGAGCAGGACTCGCACGATCCCGACTGGGGCACCGCCCTCACTCTCACGCTGACGCCGAACGGCATCAGTCAGGCCCTCTTCTGGAGCGCATCGGCGGTGCATACCGGCTGGTCGAGCTGCATCGACAAGACGATGGTCACCGCCGACCTGTACGCCGTCGACGGCGAGAAGGGCAACTACTGCCGCCTCGCGGAGCAGGAGTTCGCGGAGGAGGACAACGAGGACGTGCTCTGGCACGACTGGGTCGTGGAGGTGCGGATCGGTTCGGTGTACGTCACCGGGCACTGGCAGACCCAGGTGAACGCGCCGCTCTCCGAGTGGGACTGGTGCCAGCGCGAGGCCGAGCTCGCCTTCGAGCGTGCCTGCGTGCTGTTCGGCAAGCGCACGCGCCGCGGCATCGTGGTGGAGGAAGGTTCGGAAGAGGCGCCGCCGCCGAAGCGCACGGCGCACTGACGCGCGACTCCCCGCCCGCCCGCAGCCGGCGGTGCGCCGCCCACCCTCCTTCAGCGCCGCACGATGCGCCCGTCCGTCGCGGGCACGATCGTGCCGCGCGCACGGAAGGCCTCGACCAGCATGTCCGAGATGATGCGGCCCGTCGCCACCTTGTCCTCCATCGCCGCGAGCGTCGCGTAGCCATCGCCGCCGGCCGCGAGGAAGTCCGGCATCACGACGCGATACCGCGCGTCGGGCCGAAGCGGCTGACCGCCGACCGTGACCTCGTCCAGCCGCCCGTCGCGGATCGCGTAGCGCAGCCCGGAGACCTGAAGGAAGCCACCGGGGTTGTCGAGCGGGTCCAGCCCCGCGGAGTGCTCGAGCGCCGCGCGCAGCTGCGCGCCGGTCAGCGTGCCGGTCACGAGCTCGTTGGCGAAGGGAATGGCCTCGTAGACGTGCTTGAGCCGCACGTCGCCCGCGGGGATCGAGCTGCGTATGCCGCCGCCGTTGAACAGCGCGACGTCGCTGCCGGTCAGCTCCCGCGCCAGGTCGCCGAGGAGGTTTCCGAACGCGCTCTCGCCGCGACGGATCACCTCCCGACTGCCGTCCAGGTCGGCCGTGAGGCGCCCCACGATGACGCCCACCTCCGCCTCCAGTCGTTGAGCGAGGGCGCGCACCTGCGCGGCGATGGCCGGGTCCTCCGGCACGCCGGCGTCGATCGGTAGGAGCCGGTAGGCGACCACGCGGACGGCGCCCTCGTCGACCTCGAGGTCCATCCGGCCGAGCCAGCGGCCCCAGTCGCCCGCCTGGACGATCGGGACGCCGTTCTCGAGCACCGGCTGCTCGTAGCGATTGTGGTTGTGCCCGCCGACGACGAGGTCGACTCCGGGGACCTCGCGCGCGAGGGCGCGGTCCGCCGCGATGCCCAGGTGCGAGAGCACGACGACGAGGTCCGCCTGCGCCTCCAGCCCCGGCACCAGTGCCAGGGCGGTCGCGATCGCGTCATCGACGCCGACGCCGACGGCGTTGCGCGGGTGCGTCGTCGTCGTCAGCTCCTCGGTGACCAGACCGAGCACGGCGACGCGCGGCCCGCCGGGCGGCTCGAGGATCACCGAGGGGCGGAGGGCGAAGGGCTCCGGCGCGGCGCGCACGTTCGCCCCGAGGATCGGGTAGCGCGCCCGCGAGAGCAGCGTCCGGAAGTGGTCCTGGCCGAAGTCGAGCTCGTGATTCCCCATCACCGCGACGTCGACCCCGGCCGCCGCCAGCATCTCGAGATCGGGCAGACCGAGGAAGACCGTCGAGGTCACGGTGCCCTGCAGCATGTCCCCGGCGAACAGGACGACGACCGGGCGCTTCGGGTCCTCGTCGCGGACCGCGCGGATCGCTCCGGCGAGGCGGGCGATGCCGCCGAGGGTCTCGCCCGTCGCCCTGTCGGTCACCGGCTCGAGGTGGCCGTGGAAGTCGTTGAAGTGCAGCACGGTCAGCGGGAGCGGCTCGGCCGCGGCGCCGACCGCGACGAGCAGCGCCAGCAGACCGGCCGCGAGGTGACGCAGAACAGCCATGCCACTCTCCACGCGGCTTTATTCCGGCGGGCATCGTACGGCAGACTGGCGCACCCAGGTACCACGCCCATGCAGCCCGTCCCCGATCTCTTCTCCCACCGCCCCTACTGGGCGAAGCGCCTGACGCCGGCACCGTTCCTGCCGATGTCGCGCGCCGAGATGGAGGCGCTCGGCTGGGACTCCTGCGACGTCGTCATCGTCACGGGCGACGCCTACGTCGATCACCCGAGCTTCGGCATGGCAGTCGTCGGCCGCGTGCTGGAGGCGCAGGGCTTTCGCGTCGGCATCATCGCGCAGCCCGACTGGCAGTCCGCCGAGGCCTTTCGCGCGCTCGGCCGCCCGAACCTGTTCTTCGGGGTCACGAGCGGCAACATGGACTCGATGGTCAACCGCTACACCTCGGACCGGCGGCTGCGGTCGGACGACGCCTACACGCCGCACGGCGAGGGCGGGAAGCGCCCCGACCGCGCCGTGATCGTCTACTCGCAGCGCTGCCGCGAGGCCTGGCCGGACGTGCCCATCGTGATCGGCGGCATCGAGGCCTCGCTGCGCCGCATCGCGCACTTCGACTACTGGTCGGAGAAGGTCCGCCGCTCGATCCTGCTCGACGCCAAGGCCGACCTGCTGCTCTACGGCAACGCCGAACGGGCCGTCGTCGCGGTGGCGCACCGGCTGGCCAAGGGCGAGCCGATCGCGGACATCACCGACCTGCGCGGCTCGGCCTTCGTGCGCCGCGGCCTGCCGGCGGGCTGGACCGAAATCGACGCGACCGACGTCGAGGACGCGCCGTCGGCGCGTTCCGGTCGGGTCGTGACCTTCGACCACCGGCCGAAGGGCCTGGACCGCGCACGAACGGTGCTGCGGCTGCCGTCGTTCGAGCAGGTGCGCGACGACCCGCTCCGCTACGCGCACGCGTCGCGCCTCGTGCACCTCGAGTCGAACCCGGGCAACGCCCGCGCCCTCGTGCAGCGGCACGGCGACCGGGACCTGTGGATCAACCCGCCGCCCGTGCCGCTCGAGACGAAGGAGATGGACCGCGTCTTCGAGCTCCCCTACCAGCGCGTGCCGCACCCGGCCTACGGCGGCGCGCGCATCCCCGCCTACGAGATGATCCGCTTCTCGGTGACGATCATGCGGGGCTGCTTCGGCGGCTGCACCTTCTGCTCGATCACCGAGCACGAGGGCCGCGTCATCCAGAACCGTTCGGAAGCGAGCGTGCTGCGCGAGATCGGCACGATCCGCGACACGGTGCCCGGCTTCACCGGCACCATCTCGGACCTCGGCGGGCCCACCGCGAACATGTGGCGGCTCAAGTGCACGGACGCCGCGATCGAGTCGTCCTGCCGGCGCCTGTCCTGCGTGTACCCGGACGTCTGCCGCAACCTCGGCACCGACCACGGGCCGCTGATCGCCCTCTACCGCAAGGCGCGCGCGCTGCCGGGCGTGAAGCGCGTGCTCGTCGCCTCGGGCCTGCGCTACGACCTCGCGGTGCGCTCGCCGGAATACGTGAAGGAGCTCGCCACGCACCACGTCGGCGGCTATCTCAAGATCGCGCCGGAGCACACCGAGCCGGGTCCGCTGTCGAAGATGATGAAGCCGGGCATGGGCGCCTACGACCGCTTCAAGGCCCTGTTCGACCGCTACTCGGCGGAGGCCGGCAAGGAGCAGTACCTCATCCCCTACTTCATCGCCGCGCATCCGGGGACAACCGACGAGGACATGCTCGCCCTCGCCCTCTGGCTCAAGCGCAACGGCTTTCGCGCCGACCAGGTGCAGGCCTTCCTGCCCTCGCCGATGGCGCTCGCGACCGCGATGTATCACACCGGGCGCAACCCGCTGAAGCGGCTGGGTCCGGCCAGCGAGCCGGTCTACGTGCCGCGCGGCGGGCGGCAGCGGCGCCTGCACAAGGCCTTCCTGCGCTACCACGACCCCGAGAACTGGCCGCTGCTGCGCGAGGCCCTCAAGCGCATGGGCCGCGCCGACCTGATCGGCAACGGCAGGCGGCATCTCGTGCCGGCGTGGCAGCCGGCCGGCACCGGCGAGGCGCCGGAAGGGGTGCGGCGGCCGCCCGCCGGGGGCCGACCGTTCCGCACCCAGCACACCGGCCTGCCCGGAACGCCGCGCCGCAGGGAGCGCTGAGCCGTGCGCGCGCTCTTCGTCCTCGGCCTGCTCGCGACCAGCGTCGTGCTCGCCGCGACACCGGTGACGACGCGCCGGGCTGGCGATCTGCAGATCCACCCCGAGCGCAGCGCGCCCGCGACGGTCGAGAGCCTGAACGACGTCGAGCTCGGCGCGGAGATCGCCGCGCGCGTCGACGCGATCCGCGTCCGCGTCGGCGACGTCGTCGCCAAGGGTGACCTGCTCGTGGACCTCGACTGCCGCGACTACCGCTCCCGCCTCGCGGCCCAGCAGGCGACGCTGGCCCAGCTCGACGCGCAGCGCCGCCTCGCCGCCAGCCAGGTCCAGCGGGCGGAGACGCTGCGCGGCAGCCGCAGCGCCAGCCAGGAGGAGCTCGACCGCCGGCAGGCCGAGCTCGACGCCCTCGTCGCCCAGATCGGCGGGCAGCGCGAGGCGGTGACACAGGCGGAGCTCAACGTGTCGCGATGCGCGGTGCGCGCCCCGTTCGCCGCCGTCGTCGTCGCGCGACTCGCCGACGAGGGCGCGCTCGCCGGCGTCGGGGCACCGCTGGTGCGCATCGTGGAGACCGACGCCCTCGAGCTCGGCGCGCACCTGCGGCCCGAGGAGGTGGCCGAGGTCCGCAGCGCGGCGGCGCTGTGGTTCGATCACCTCGGCGAGCGCTACCCGGTCGCGGTCCGGCGGGTGCTGCCGGTGCTCGACCCGGTGACCCGGACGGCGCAGCTGCGCCTCACCTTCGAGGCCCGGCCGCCGCCAGCGGGCGCCGCCGGCCGCCTGGTCTGGCGCGCCTCTGCGCCGCACGTGCCCGCCGACCTGCTCGTGCGACGCGGCGACCAGCTCGGCGTCTTCCTGGTCAGCGACGGCGCGGCCCGTTTCCACCCCGTCGAGCGCGCGCGCGAAGGCCAGCCGGCGCCCGCCGCGCTGCCCCCCGACGCGCGCGTCGTGATCCAGGGCCGGGAGCGGGTGCAGGACGGCGACCCGGTCACAGCCGGGGAGTAGGCCGTTGCTCGCCGCCTTCCTGCGTAACCACCCGCTCGCCAACCTGACGTTCGGCCTCGTTCTGGTCGCGGGCTTCCTCGCCTACGGGATGCTGCCCCGCCAGCAGGATCCGACCATCAACTTCAACTGGATCGTGGTCACGACCGTCCTGCCCGGCGCCTCGGCGCAAGACGTCGAGAAGAAGGTCACGGACCCGCTCGAGGACGCGATCCGCAGCATCGGCAACATCAAGTTCGTGTCGAGCACCAGCCGCGAGTCGGTCTCGAGCCTGCTGGTGCGCTTCGAGGACATCGACGAGCGCACCTTCGACAAGCGGCTCGCCGACCTGCGCCGCGAGATCCAGAATGCCGAGCGCGACCTGCCCACGGAGGCCGAGGAACCGCTGATCCTGGAGGTCACGAGCGCCAACGCCTACCCCTCCGCCACCCTTGCGGTCGTCGGCCGCGCGTTCGACGAGAACCTGCGGCGCCAGGCCCACAACGTCGAGAAGGACCTGGAACGCATGCCGGGGGTCGAACGCGTCGATCCGGTCGGGGCCGCGGAGCCCGAGCTGCACGTCGACTTCGAGCCGGCCGCTCTCGAGGCGTTGCGCCTCACGCCCGGCCAGCTCGCCGACACCGTCGCCGCCTTTTTCCAGGACGTGGCCGCGGGCAGCGCGCAGCAGGGCGGCGCGAACTGGCTGGTCCGCCTCGCCGGTTCGGACCGGGATCCCACGCGCCTCGCCGACCGGCCCGTGGTGGGCACACCCGGCGAAGTGCGGATCCGCGACGTCGCGACCGTGCAGCGCGCGCGCGAGAAGCCGAGCAAGCTCGCGAGCGTCGAGGGCCGGCCTGCGGTGGTGCTGGCGGTGATGAAGAAGGAGAACGCCAACACCCTCGATCTCGTCGAGCGCGTCCAGGCCTACATCGGCGAGCGCAACGCCCTCCAGGACCAGACCGGGGTAGAGCTGACCCTCATCGACGACCAGACCGTCCCCACGCGCGAGGCGATCAGTCTGATGGAGAACAACGCCGCGCTCGGCCTGGCGCTGGTCCTCGTGACCGCCTGGCTGTTCCTCGGGTCGCGGATCGCCCTGTTCACCTCGCTCGGCATCCCGTTCTCGCTCGCCGGCACCTTTCTCGTGCTGTTCGCCATCGGCGAGACCCTCAACGTGACCGTGCTGCTCGGGGTCGTGATCGTCCTCGGCATGCTCGTGGACGACGCGGTGGTGATCGTCGAGGCGATGTACTACCGGCTGCAGCGCGGCGCGGACGCGGTCACCGCCGCCATCGCGTCCTTCCGCGAGGTCGGCTGGCCCATGCTGTCTGCGGTCCTGACCACGATGGCGGCCTTCCTGCCCCTCATGCTCCTGCCGGGGATCCTCGGCGACTTCATGCGCGTGATCCCGATGGTGGTCTCCATCGCCCTCGCGATCAGCCTGGTCGAGGCCTTCTGGATACTCCCCGCCCACGTCATCGCGATGCGGGTCGATTTCGCCAACCCCTCGCGCCTGCACCGCTGGCGCACGCGCTTCACCCACACGCTGCAGATCCGCTACGTCCGTGTGCTGCTCGCGGTGCTGCGCCGGCCGCGGCTGTCCCTGACGGCGCTGGTGCTGATGTTCGCCGTCGCCGTCGCCGCCATCGCCTCCGGCATGGTGCGGATGGACTTCTTCGCCTCGGACGCGTTGCGCCTCTTCTACGTCAACGTCGAGATGCCGCCCGCGACCCCGCTGGAGGAGACGCTGCGCAAGACCCGGGAGATCGAGGACAAGGTGCGCGCCCGCCTGCTCCCGGGCGAGGCGCGTGCCGTCGCGACCTACGCCGGCAACATGTTCACCGAGACCGAGCCGCGCCTCGGCGACCAGTACGGCCAGATCCTCGTGGGCCTCAATCCCAGGACACCGGCCCTGCGCGAGGTCGACGCGATCATCGACGCCATGCGGGCGGGGATCACCGCGACCCCGGGGCCTGTGCAGATCTCGTTCCTGCGGCTGGCGGGCGGTCCCCCGACGGCCAAGCCGATCAGCGTGAAGGTCCGCGGCGACGACTACGCCGAGCTGCGCGCCGCCGCGGACACGCTCAAGGCCATCCTGCGCGGCATGGAGGGCGTGAAGGACATCTCGGACGACGCCGCCCGCGGGCGCTCCGAGCTCGTGCTTCAGCTCGACAACGACGCGGTCGACCGGGCCGGACTCGACCCCCGGGAGGTCAACCGGACGCTCCAGCTGCTCGTCGATGGCCAGGTCGCCGCCGAGCTGCGCGATCAGGGCGAGAAGGTCGAGGTGCGGGTGCGGGCGACGCCGCGCGCCCGGCAGGACATCGGCCAGCTGCTCGACTTCCGCCTGCCGCTGCCCGGCGGCGGGAGCGTCCCGCTCGGCGAGCTCGTGGTGCAGGAGCGCCGGGAAGGGCTCGGCAACCTCCGCCACTACAACTTCCGCCGGACGATCACCGTCGAGGCGGACATCGACAGGACGCGGCTCGACACCGTCACCGCCAACCGTCAGGTGGTCGAGGCCTGGCAGGCGCAGGTGACGCGTTTTCCCGGCATCGACCTCGACTTCTCCGGCGAGCTGGACGACATCCAGGAGAGCCTCGACGCCATCGGCATGCTGTTCGTCCTGGGCATCGGCGTGATGTACCTGATCCTCGGTGCGCAGTTCCGCAGCTACTGGCAGCCGTTCATGATCCTGACCACCGTGCCGATGGCGTTCACCGGCGTGGTGCTCGGGCTGATCGTCACCGGCAATCCGTTGAGCCTGTTCACGCTCTACGGCGTCGTGGCGCTCGCCGGGATCGCGGTGAACTCGGCGATCGTGCTGATCGCGGGCGCGAACGACCGGCTCGCCGCGGGGATGTCGCTGCGGCACGCGACGGTCTACGCCGCGCGCCGCCGGCTGATCCCCGTGCTGATCACCTCGCTCACCACGGTCGCCGGCCTCTTCTCGCTGGCGGCCGGCCTGGGGGGCGAGTCGCTGGTCTGGGGCCCGGTCGCGACGGCGATCGTCTGGGGCCTCGGCTTCTCGACCGTGCTGACGCTGCTGCTGATCCCGCTGATCTACCTGGTCGCGATGCGCGGAAGCGTGCTTGCCCGGCGTACCGCCTGAGCAGCGCCCGGGCAAAGAAAAACCGCCGGGGGCTCGCGCCCCGCGGCGGTCTCGCCGGCCGTGTGGCCGGTCCCGCGATTACTGGATCGGACGGATCTCGACGCGGCGGTTCTTGGCCTGGCCTTCCTTCGTGCTGTTGTCGGCGACCGGGTTGGCCTCGCCAAAGCCGCGGGTCGTCATGGAGGCTGCCGGCACACCACGCGCCTGCAGGGCCTTCGCGACGGAGGCGGCGCGACGATCGGACAGCTTCAGGTTGTGGGCATCGCTGCCGGGGCTGGACGTGTAGCCCGCGATCTCCCACTTGACGTTCGGGGCGGCCTTCATGCCCGCGGCCGCCTCGTTCAGCGTGGCGTTGGCCGACGAACTGAGCACGGCGGAGTCGTTGGCGAAGTGCACGCCTTCGACCTTGAAGCTCTTGACGGGCGCGGCCGCGGCCGGGGCGGGCTGGCTCTTGGTGGCGCAGCCGACGATGCCGAAGGCGACGACCGAGCCGGCGACCAGGAGCTTGACGAATTCTTTCTTCATTGTGGATTTCTCCCTTGTGAGGTTGCTAAGCACGGCGTTTCTATCAAGAATTCACGCCATGTTGCAACATCCTAGCCTATTTTCCCGGCAGCGAGCGCCGAGGGTGCCCGTTCTGGCGGTACCGCTGCTGGTCCTGGGCGGCGCCACGGGACCGGCGGACGCCCAGCGCTCGCCCGCCGTCGATCAGGCGCTCACCGGCAACGACATGAGCTTCATCACCCGCCCGCTGGCGCCGGACTACCGCATCAGGAAGGACGGGGGCGTGACCCTGCGGGTCTGCTACAACTGGTCCTGCGCGGCGCAGAAGAAGATCACCTTCAGCCCGGAAGACATGGCGACGGTGACCAGCTACATGGCGGAGTGTCCCGGCGACTCGCTTCACGACCGCGTGCAGCGGATGCGGATCGGCATTTGGCAGATGCAGCTGCTGGCCACGAAGTACGTCCCCGTCCTCGCCAACGACCGCGCCATCAACGACACGGACGGGGAGCTCGAGGGCCGCGCCGACTGCGTCGACCACTCCTCGAACACCGACACCTACCTCCACGTCCTCAAGGACCTCGGGCAGTTGGCCGGGTGGAGCCTGGCGGGTCCCACGGTGCGCAACGTCCTCAACCCGCACGCGGTCCACTGGACCCCGGTGGTGACGGACGATCGCACCCGCCGCGAGTGGTCGGTCGACAGCTGGTTCCACCCCAACGGCCAGCTCCCCCTCGTGATGCCGCTGCGCGACTGGGCGGCGGACAGGAAGGCCTGGGAGCCGCCGTTCAACCGGCTGAACCCCTACCCGCGATTCCTCAGCGACCTCTGTCCCCCTGCCACGGCACAGGCACCACCCTAGGCCCGACGCGACGACGACGGCCGCGGCTGCCCTGGCTCAGGTAGGCCCCAGAAAAACTGGCCGACCCACGGGGCGGGTTGTAATCTCCCCTTCATAAGGAGTGCCGCCGCCCTCGCCGACGGCGACGGTTTCCCCCAGACGATCAATGGCTTCGCCTCGCCCTGGCGACCCCGGGGCGGGGTCCGTCCGGTGGCCGGCGGAGGCCGGCCGATCAGCGCTAGGGAGGAAGACACATGGCATCCACCTGGGTCGTCGTCGCAGACACCAGCCGCGCCCGCATCTTCGCCGCGGACAGGCCCGCGGCCGATCTCGTCGAGATCGAGGACCTCACCCACCCCGAAGCCCGCCTCCACGAAGGCGACCTCACCACGGACCGCGCCGGCTCGGGCAAGAACACCGGATCGGTCAGCTTCCCGATGGGGGACAACACCTCCCACAAGGAGGCCGAGGCGACCCGCTTCGCGCACGAGGTCAGCGAGCGGGTCGAGGCCGGCCGCGTCAGCGGCAGATTCCAGAAGCTCTACGTCATTGCCGCACCGCAGTTTCTCGGGCTGCTGCGCAAGCACCAGTCGAGCGCGACCCGCCAGCTGGTCGCCGCCGAGATATCGAAGAACCTGGCGAGCCAGGACCCCCGGGCGATCCGCGCCCACCTGCCCGACTACCTGTAACCGCCACCGCCCCGCCGCCCTGCCCGGGCGGCGGGGCGGTGCACCGATGGTCGCTGCACCTCTGCCCGCCCGCCGTCATGGACCAGCCCCTCCGCCACCCCGCCGAGCTCGACGCCGCCGCCCTGCGGCACAGCTGCGACCCGGCGCAGTTCGACTTCCAGAGCACGGCCGACCTGGCCCCGATCCCGGTGACGGTGGGGCAGGATCGCGCCCTCGAGGCGATCCGCTTCGGGACCGGCATCGCCCACGAGGGCTACAACCTCTACGTCATGGGATCGACCGGCCTCGGCCGGCACACCGCCGTGCGCGAGTCGCTGCAGTCACTGGCGAGCGCCCGGCCGCCGCCCGCGGACTGGGTGTACGTCGCCGACTTCGACCGGCCGCACCGCCCCAATGCCCTGTGCCTGCCCGCCGGCCGCGGCAAGCGGCTCCGGCACGATCTCGAGCAGCTGGTCGAGGATCTGCTGAACGCCCTGCCGACCGCCCTGCAGAGCGACGAGTACCGCCGTCGCGCCCAGGAGATCACCGACGAGTTCAAGCACCGCGAGGAGACCGCGGCCGAGGAGCTCGGCCGCAAGGCGCACGAGCGCAGCATCGCGCTCCTGCACACGCCGACCGGCTACAGCCTCGCACCGCTCCGGGAAGGTCACCTCGTCAACCCCGAGGAATTCGGGCTGCTGCCGGAGGACGCGCAGGAACGGCTGCGCGCCGCCATGGAGGCGACGAAGGAGGAGCTCGCCTCCGCCCTGTCGCGCATCCCGCTCTGGCAGCGCGAGATGCGCCAGCGCTTCCAGGAGCTCGAGCGCGAGGTCGCGCGCCTCACCGTGTCGCAGCTCCTGCACGACCTGGAGCAGCGCTACGCCGACCTGCCGGAGGTGCTCGGGTACCTCGCGGCGGTGCGGGCCGACGTGATCGAGAACAACGAGCTGTTCCGTCCCGGTGGCGACGGCTCGGCGGTCGACGCCGACGACGGGCGCTTCACCCGCTACCGCGTCAACCTGCTCGTGGACAACGGGGACGCCAACGGCGCCCCGATCGTCTACGAGGACAACCCGAGCTACCAGAACCTGATCGGGCGCATCGAGCACGTCGCGCGCCTCGGCACGCTCACCACCGACTTCACGCAGATCAAGCCGGGCGTGCTGCACCGCGCCAACGGCGGTTTCCTGCTGCTGGACGCGGCCAAGGTGCTCACGAGCCCCTTCGCCTGGGACGGGCTCAAGCGCGCGCTCACGGCGCGCGAGGTGCGCATCGAGTCGCTGGAGCGCCTGCTCAGCCTCGCGGCGACCACCTCCCTCGAGCCAGAGCCGATCCCGATCGAGCTCAAGGTCGTGCTGATCGGCGACCGTCTGCTCTACTACCTGCTGAAGGCCTACGACCCCGAGTTCAGCCTGCTGTTCAAGGTCACCGCCGACTTCAGCGAGGACCTGTCCCGCGGGCCGGACACCGACGTCCTGTACGCGCGTCTCGTGGCGACCCTGCAGCAGCGGGAGCGGCTGCGCCCCATCGACCGCGCGGGCGTGGCGCGCATCGTCGAGGAAGCGGCGCGGCGGGTCGAGGACGGGGAGCGGCTGTCGCTGCACATCGGTCGCCTGCTCGACATCGTCCGCGAGGCCGACCACGTGGCGGCCGGCGCCGGCAGCGCCCTGGTCGGCGCGGCGCACGTCCAGGCCGCCATCGAGGCGCAGGACCGCCGCCTCGGCCGGGCGCGCGAGCGGGTGCAGGAGGAGATCCTGCGGGGCACGCTGATGATCGACACGCACGGGGTCCAGCTGGGTCAGGTCAACGGGCTGTCGGTGCTGCAGCTCGGCGACTATGCCTTCGGCGCCCCGACGCGAATCAGCGCCACCGCGCGCCTCGGCAGCGGCGACGTCGTCGACATCGAGCGCGAGGTCAACCAGGGCGGCGAGATCCACACGAAGGGGGTCCTGATCCTCGCCTCCTACCTGGCGTCCCGCTATGCCCGGCACCAGCCGCTCTCGCTTGCTGCGAGCCTCGCCTTCGAGCAGACCTACGGCGAGGTGGAGGGCGACAGCGCCTCGGTGGCCGAGCTGTGCGCCCTGCTCTCCGCCATCGGGGACGTTCCCCTCCGGCAGGCGGTCGCGGTGACGGGCTCGGTGAACCAGCACGGACAGGTCCAGGCCGTCGGCGGCTTGAACGAGAAGATCGAGGGCTTCTTCGACATCTGCCGCGCGCGCGGCCTGGACGGCTCGCAGGGTGTGATCCTCCCGGCGGCAAACGTGAGCCACCTGATGCTGCGCCCGGACGTCGTCGAGGCAGCCGCGGCCGGACGTTTCCATCTGTACGCGGTCCGGCACGTGGACGAGGCGATGGAGCTCCTGACGGGCTCGCGTCCCGGCCACCCCGATGCGCACGGGCTCTACCCGGAGGACAGCTTCAATGGTCGGGTGCAGCGCCGGCTGATCGAGTGGACCGCACTGCGCCAGCAGTACGGTCAGCCCCAGGGCGGCAACCCCGGCTAGGGGTCAGACGACGCCCGCGCGCGAGACGATCCGACCGGTCCCGCGAAGGCGCGACGACCGGGGGTCAAGAATCGGCGGCAGCGGCCGATGGCCGTTCCCAAGGACGGGGACCAGCAGCGAGCCATGCCGGCAACGAACGAGGGACACCGCAATCTGCGTGGCATCGCCACCGTCGTGACGGCTGCGGCGCTCGCGTGGAGCGCACTCGTCGCCGGATCGGTCTACCTGGGCCAGGGTCGCGAGACCGGTCCCGGCGCCCGCGTCGCGGCCGGTCTGGGCGACGCCGTGCGCACGATCCTCGAGGCGCCCGTGACCACCACCGCGGGACACGCCGTGCTCTGGGCCGCAGGACTGGGCCTCATCGGCGCCGGCGGCGTGCGTGCCCGGCGGCGGGCGCGCGCCTGCATGGCGGAGAACGCCCGGCGGCGGCTCGTCGCGCAGGCCTTCGACGAGTCTTCCGAGGCGATGGTGATCACCGACACCGCCGGCCGCATCACCGCCGTCAACCGCGCGTTCACGGAGATCACCGGCTACGCCGCCGACGAGGTCGTCGGCCAGGACCCCAGGTTCCTGCGTTCGGGCCGGCACGACGCCGCTTTCTACGACCGGCTCCAGGCGGCCCTCGCCGGCGAGGGGGGGTGGCGCGGCGAGGTCTGGCAGCGACGCAAGAACGGCGAGGTGTTTCCCGCGACTCTCGCGATCAGCGCGCTGCGCGACGGCGAGGAGCGCACCGGTCACCACATCGGGATCTTCTCCGACATCAGCCGGCAGAAGCGAGACGCCGACCGCATCCGCTTCCTCGCCTGCTACGACGGCCTCACCGGGCTGCCGAACCGGACGCTGCTCGCCGATCGCGTCGCCAAGGCGATCGCCCGCGCACGCCGCGAGGGCACGCGAATCGCGCTGCTCTTCATCGACCTCGACGGGTTCAAACGGACCAGCGACGCCCTCGGGCACGTGATCGGAGACACCCTCCTGCGCCGCATCGGCGAGCGGCTCAAGGAGACGGTCCGCGACGCGGACACGCTCGCCCGCTTCGGCGGCGACGAGTTCGTCCTGCTGCTCTCCGAGCTCGACGACGTCGGCCACGCGGCGATCGCCGCCCAGCGCTGCCTCGGTGCGCTGGCCACCCCGCTGCGGGTCGAGTCCCAGGAGATCACCGTCACCCTGTCGATCGGGATCAGCACCTACCCCGACGACGGCGACACCTTCGACGCGCTGCTGCGCAATGCCGACACGGCCATGTACAACGCCAAGGAAGCGGGCGGTAACGCGTACCGGTTCTTCACGGCCGGCATGGACGCGCGGGCCGCGTCGCGTGCAGTGATCGGGAACCGGCTGCGGCGGGCCCTTGAGCAGCACGAGCTCGAGCTCCACTACCAGCCTCAGGCCGACCTCGCGACCGGGGAGATCATCGGGGTCGAGGCGCTCGCCCGCTGGCACCACCCGGAGCTCGGCGTCGTGCCCCCCGCGGAGTTCATTCCGATCGCGGAGGAGACCGGACTCATCGGCGCCCTCGGCAGCTGGGTACTCAAGGAGGCCTGCCGCCAGGCCATCGAGTGGCAGCGCGCCGGGCTGCCCCACGTCGCCATCGCCGTGAACGTGTCCGCGCTGCAGCTGCGCAGCCCGGACTTCCTGGGCGCCGTGCAGCAGGCCCTGCGCGAATCCGGCCTCGAGGCCCACTGGCTGGAGATCGAGCTCACCGAGAGCGTGCTCATGCACGAGGCCGAATCGACCCTGTCGACCTTGCGCTCGCTCGGCGCGCTCGGCATCCGCATCGCGGTCGACGACTTCGGCACCGGCTACTCGAGCCTCGCCTACCTGCGGCGCCTGCCGATCGACAAGCTGAAGATCGACCGCTCCTTCGTGCGCGACCTCGGCGCGGAGACCGACGCCTCGGTCATCGTCTCCACCATCGTGCGCATGGCGCACAGCCTGAAGCTGAAGGTGCTCGCCGAGGGCGTCGAGAGCAGCGAGCAGGTCACCCTGCTGCGGGCCCAGGGCTGCGACGAGATGCAGGGCTACTGGCTGGCCCGCCCGCTGCCGGCGGACGCCTTCGCCGAGTACTTCCGCGAGCGCCACGCCGCCTGAGGCGCTGGCGCCCTCAGGGCTTCAGCAGAGTCCACAGGCCGATCGCGACGAAGCCGAGCCCGGCGGCGACGTGCAGGACCCGCTCGCCGACGTGCTGCGACAGCCAGGCGCCTGCCAGCACCCCGAGGGCCGACGCGCCGACCAGCGCGAGCGCGGCGCCGAAGAACACCACCGCCTTGCTCACCTCCCGGTCGGCGGCGAACAGCAGGGTCGCGAGCTGCGTCCTGTCCCCCAGCTCGGCCAGAAACACGGTTGCGAAGACCGTCGCGAGCAGTTTGAGGTCGATCGTCACGGCATAATCCTCGTCTCTGCGGGCCGGCGCCGGCCGCCCGCCCAATCCCTGGCACCGCTGCGGTTGAATTGCCCCCGGGCGCCGCCAATTCGGCCGGGGAGGATATCCGAACGTGCCACCCGAGGGGGAAACCGCCATGGATCTCGCCGCCGACTCCCTGCTCGCGGAGGAAAGCCTGACCGAAGTGCGCGACCTGCCCCGCCAGCGGGTGGAGGTGACGACGGGGCGAAGCGTGGTGGCGATCGAGCTCGCGCTCGGCTGGGACAGCGGTGTGGCGCGGCACACCGAGGTGCAGATCGCGCAGAAGGTCAATCTGTGGCGGGACGTGCTGCCGCCGTTCCTCGAAACGGGGCTCGTCGGCAAGCCGGTCGGCCATCGCTGCGAGCACCGCTGTGGGCCCGGCGAGCTCGTCGCTGCTTACCGGGAGGTCGACTGCGTACGCATCCCGCGGCAGCGCTTCAACAGCAGGCTGCTCCGCAGCGGATACGTCGAACCGCGGGCGGGCCGCTTTTACCCCAGGGGCTTCGTTGGTGGACTGCGGGACATCTACCCCGAGGACCGCACCCCGTTCCGCCTGGCGGCGATCGACGGCGATCAGCTGCACGCGGAGTTGAACCACCCGCTGGCGGGGCGCGAGCTGACGGTGCGCGCGGAGCTGCTCGACGCCTGGGATCCGGGGGTCGAGCGCGGCGGCCTGTGCCACGACCTCGCCTCGATGGCCACCGACGACGGCCCGGGGATGCAGGCGCGCTGGCGCGACCAGCCCACCGACTTCTGGTCGGACGCGCCGTTCTCCCGGCTTGCTCCGGGCGGTGACGACGAGTTCTACGGCAAGCCGCGGCTCGTCGACCACATCGATCGCACCGCGACCCGGCAGATCGAGCGGCTCTACGGACGACTGCTGCCGCCTGGCGGCCGGCTGCTCGACCTGATGGCCAGCTGGAAGTCACACCTGCCCGCCGCCCTCGCGCCGGCGCACGTCGCCGGACTCGGGATGAACGCGGCCGAGCTCGACGCGAACCCGGCCCTCGGCGCGCGGATCGTGCACGACCTCAACCTCGACCCGCGTCTGCCGTTCCCGGACGCATCGTTCGACGGCGCCGTCTGCACCGTATCCGTCGAGTACCTCGTCCGGCCCTTCGAGGTGTTCGAGGAGGTTGCGCGGGTGCTCCGGCCCGGCGCGCGGTTCGTCGTGAGCTTTTCCAACCGCTGGTTCCCGCCGAAGGTCGTCAACGTCTGGCAGGGTTGCCACGAGTTCGAGCGCATGGGGATCGTGCTCGAGTACTTCCTGCGCAGCGGCCGGTACGAACGGCTGGAGACCTATTCGCTGCGCGGCCTCCCGCGGCCCGAGGACGACAAGTACGCGGGACAGGTCGCGCTGTCGGATCCGGTCTACGCGATCTGGGGCGAACGGCGATGAACGGCGTAGACCCCTACGCGTACATGCAGCAGGTGGCCGGCGCGCTCGATGCGCTCGCCGACCGGCGGAAGATCGACACCCTGCTCGATGAGCTCGAGTACCTGTACGAGGTGCTCGACCCGGAGCTGCAACCGCTCGCCGACGACCTCATCGCGCGGCTGCGCGGGCGACTCGCCGAGCTGCCGTGAGCCCCGCCGTCCACTGCCACGCGCTGCGTCGCGTCAACCCCTTCCTTGGCGTCGTCCAGGTCATCGAGGGCGATGGTGCGCGGGCGATCAGCGTCGACGGCATCGACTGGGAGATTCAGGTGGAGACCCAGAGTCCCGACGGGCTGTGGGGAAGCCTGAACGCCAGCCGCGCGGCCCGGCGCTACTTCCGATTCGGCCTCTGGTCCCGCGGCGGGGGGCTGTGGCGGGTGCCCGTGAACCCGATGCTCGATCTCGACGAGATGCTCGCCGAGCAGAACGCGATGTTGGCTGCCCTCGCGGCGCACGCGGACCACCTCCCGTTCCCGCTCGTCGACCGCTTCGAGCTCTGGGCGCTGGACGACGCGGCCCAGCCGCTCGCGCTGCTCGCGACCACGGACCGTGCCGAGCGCGCCGCCAGGCTTCGACCGCCGCCGTGGCAAGCGGCACCGCTGACGGACCACGGCTTCCACGCACCGACGCTGGACGGCGAAACGGCGCGGCCGGGCGAGGCGGCCAACCCGCGCGCTCACGCGGCGGCCCTCGAGACCCTGGTGCACGGCGCCGTCGCGGATGCCGTGCCGGAGCAGTGGTTCGAGCGCCTGCCGGACGGCTCGGGTCGCGGCCTCGACCACCGCGTCCCGGCGGCGCTCGCCGGCCGCACGCTCGACGCGAGCGCGTTCCCGGAGCTGCTCGTCCGGGAGGCGTGGGAGTCGCCGCGCGACGCGGCGCTGATCGCGGACTACCTGGGCTGGCTCGCGCCGCGGCTGCTCACGCTGCAGGGACTGAGCGAGGCCACGCGGGCGCGGGTCGAGCGCCGGGCGTGCGCGCAGGCCGCCGCCGTCGACGCGTTCTACCCGCTCTACCCGCGGGTCCTCGAACACACGCTCGTCGACGCCGCGCGCGTCGAGGCGCGCCTGCGGCGGGCGGCAGCGCCCGCGCAGGCGCAGCCCGCGCGCCCGTGAGCGGCGAGTGGCTCCGCTCCTCGGTGGCATCGGCGCCAGGTGCGGCACGTGCCGGCCTCGTTCGACGGACGGCGAGCGCTTAAGATGGCTCGACGGCACCCGGCAGAGCACACGATGGCCCGCGACCCCTCTCCGACCTACGACCACGCCACACCGGATCGGCTCGGCGTGCTCCTCGCCAATCTGGGCACGCCCGACGCGCCGACGCCGTCGGCCGTGCGGCGCTACCTCAAGGAGTTCCTCTGGGACCCGAGGGTCATCGAGGTCCCGCGGCCCATCTGGTGGCTGATCCTCAACGGCGTGATCCTCAACGTGCGCCCGCGCCGTTCGGCACACGCCTACCAGCAGGTCTGGACGGCCGAGGGATCGCCGCTGCTCGTGCACTCCCGCCGCCAGGCGCAGGCCCTGCAGGGCGCGCTCGACAAGCGGCTGCCTGGCCCCGTCACGGTGGCCCTGGGCATGCGCTACGGCCAGCCGTCCATCGCCAGCGCGCTCGCGCAGCTGCGTGCCGCGAACGCCCGGCGCGTCCTCGTGCTGCCCCTCTATCCCCAGTACTCCGCGACGACCACCGCGTCGGTGTTCGACGCCGTCGCCGCGGAGCTCCGCACCTGCCGCTGGCTCCCCGAGCTGCGCTTCGTCAACCACTACCACGACGCGCCAGGCTACGTCGCCGCGCTCGCCGAGTCGGTGCGCCGCTTCCAGGCGGAGCACGGCCGGCCGGACCGATTGCTGCTCTCCTTCCACGGCGTGCCGAAGCGCTACCTGCTCGCGGGCGACCCCTACCACTGCGAGTGCCAGAAGACCGGCCGGCTGCTCGCCGAGGCGCTCGGCCTCGCGCCGAAGGCGTGGGGCGTCAGCTTCCAGTCGCGCGTCGGCCGGGAGGAGTGGCTGCGTCCCTACACGGACGAGACGCTGAAGCAGTGGGCGAAGGAAGGGGTGCGCAGGGTCCAGGTGATCTGCCCGGGGTTCGCCGCCGACTGCCTGGAGACGCTCGAGGAGATCGCGCTGCAGAACCGCGACACTTTCCTCGCGGCCGGCGGCACCGAGTACGCCTACATCCCCTGCCTCAACGACGACCCGGCGCACGTCGACGCGCTGGCCGACCTGGCGGTCCAGCACTGCCAGGGCTGGCCCGAGACCTCGCCCGGCTACGACACGATCGCGCTCGCGGACGACCTGCGCCTCCGCCAGATCCGGGCGACCGCCCTCAGCAGTCAGCGCTGACACGACAGGAGCTCTCGTGGCCTCACGCCCCCTGCCCACCGACATCATCTACCACCAGCAGCGACACGAGCTCGAGGTCGCGTTCGACGACGGCGCGCGCTTCCACATCCCCGCCGAGCTGCTGCGCGTCTACTCCCCGTCCGCCGAGGTCCGCGGGCACTGGGGCCAGGGGGCGAAGCTCGAGGTCGACAAGCAGGACGTCGCGATCCGGCAGATGGAGCCGATCGGCCAGTACGCGGTGAAGATCCACTTCGACGACGGGCACCGCTCCGGGCTCTACGACTGGGGCTACCTCTACGACCTCGGCAGCCGGCAGGCGATCTACTGGACGCAGTACCTCGACCGGCTGCGCGAGAAGGGACACGTGCGCAAGGAGCCGGCGTGGAAGGCCCCCGCCAGCTGAGCGCCGCCCGGCCGCACCCGGGGTCCTAGATCGCCCCCCGCAGGGCCAGCTTCTCGGGGTGCGGCGCGAGGTAGACCTGCTGCTGCATGTAGGGGTCGGGGTGACGCCGCAGGTGGTGGCGCAGCAGCGTCATGGGAACCACCAACGCGACCTCCTCTCGCCGGTAGGCCTCGATGCTGGCGATCAGCTCGGCCTTGTCGCCGGCGTCGATGTGATCCTTGAGGTAGCCCATGACATGGTGCAGCACGTTCACGTGCCGACGGCGCGTGACGCGCCGTGCGAGCGCCGTCATCAGCTCGGCCGCGTACATGTCGGCGACCGCTTCGAGGTCGACCTGCTTGAGGTGCGCGAGCATCTGGCCGAGCCGCTGGTAGGCCGCCTGCGAGTGCGCCATCACCAGGTACTTCTGCCGCGAGTGAAAGTCGATCAGCTTCGCGGCCGTCAGCCTGCCGGCGCGCAGCTGCTGCCAGCGGTGCAGGACGTACACCCTCGTCACGAAGTTCTCCCGCAGGACCGCGTCGTTGAGCCGACCGTCCTCCTCGACCGGGAGCAGCGGCTTGCGCTCCATGAGCACGCGCGCGTAGATCCCGACGCCGACCTTGGCGGGCATGCCCTTGTCGCTGGTGACCGGCACGCGCGCCATGCCGCAGCTCGGTGACTTGCTCTTGAGGATGTAGCCACTGATCTCGCCGAGCAGCGGGACCTGCTGGCGCGCGAAGCTCTCGAGCCGCGACGTGACGTCGAGCGACGGATCCCTGCTGCCGACGGCGCGCGGGCGTTCCGGGTCGCCGACGAGGTGGATGGTCGGCCGCGGCACCCCGAGTCCGATGGCCACCTCCGGACACACCGGCACGTAGTCGAAGAACTCGGCCAGCGGTCCGGTGATCCAGCCGTCCTTCTTGTGGCCACCGTCGAAACGCACCTGCTGCCCCAGCAGGCAGCTGCTTATCCCGACCAGCGGCTTGGTCTGCGCGGACTCGATCATCGCTCACCTCGTGGCCACAGCATACTCCGGGCGTCAGGGTGCGGCGCGCGGCCTGTTCGCCCCGCACCGCGCTCCCTGACGCGCCGGGCCAGAGCCGTCCCATCGGCTCAAGGCGACCGACCCGGCGCCGCTAAGACATCGGGCGCGGCAGGGGCCGCGAAGACCCGCCCCACGACGGGCAGAACTGCGTCGGAGAGATCAGGGTCCGCCGAATGAATGCGATCCTCGGCTCGATCATCGTGATGGCCTCCGTGATCGGTGGCTTCCTGCTGTCCAACGGACAGCTGGAGGCCCTGTTCCAGCCCTACGAGCTGCTCGTGATCGGCGGCTCCGCGTTCGGTGCGTTCATCATCGCCAACCCGATGCGCCTGGTGCTCGGCGTGCTGAAGGGCGTTCCGGCGCTGCTCGCCGGCGACAAGTATCCGAAGCAGGCCTACCTGGACGCCCTCGCGCTGCTGTTCGGCCTGTTCGACAAGGCGCGCAAGGACGGGCTCATGTCGGTGGAGGGCGACATCGAGGCACCGGAGAGCAGCGCGATCTTCAGCAAGTACCCGAAGGTGCTCAAGGACCACCACGCGACCGAATTCATCTGCGACTACCTGCGCCTCATGATCGCGGGCAACGTCAACCCGTTCGAGCTCGACAACCTCATGACCCTCGAGCTCGAGAACCACCACGCCGAGGCCGAGCAGCAGTCGCACGCGCTCACGCGCGTCGCGGACGGGCTGCCGGGCTTCGGCATCGTCGCCGCGGTGCTCGGCATCGTCATCACCATGGGCTCGCTGGGTGGCCCCCCCGAGGAGATCGGCCACCACGTCGCGGCGGCCCTCGTCGGCACCTTCCTCGGCATCCTGCTCGCGTACGGCTTCGTCGGCCCGATGTCGATCGCGATGGAGCACAAGGCGGGGGAGACCGCCCAGTACTTCGGGATGATCAAGACCTGCCTGCTCGCCAGCGTGCAGGGCTACAACCCGAAGATGGCGGTGGAGTTCGGACGCAAGGCGATGCCCACGCACCTGCGGCCGAGCTTCCTCGAGCTCGAGGAGCACATCAAGGCGAGCAAGGGCTGACGAGGGTCGGACCCGGTGGCGGACAAGAGCACACAGCCGATCGTCGTCCGCAAGATCGTCAAGGGCGGCGGCCACCACGGCGGGGCCTGGAAGGTCGCCTACGCCGACTTCGTGACGGCGATGATGGCGTTCTTCCTGCTCCTGTGGCTCCTCGGTTCGACCACCAAGGACCAGCGCGCGGCCATCTCCGAGTACTTCAACAACCCGAGCGCCGAGCCAGGGACGTCGGTCACGCCGAGTCCGAACCCCGTCCAGGGACCGGGCGGGTCGAGCACCAGCATGATCCAGCAGGACGGCACGGCCACGCCGGCCGTCGAGCTGCCGCCCGCCGCCGACGCGACGGAGGCCTCACCCGACGAGGAGTCGGCCACGCAGATCGCCGAAAGGAAGTTCCGCGCGCGCATGGAGGAGATGCTGAAGGAGCTGCGCGAGCTGGCCGAGAAGAGCGAGATCCTGAAGCAGTTCCAGGATCAGCTGCTCTTCGACATCACCGAGGAAGGCCTGCGCATCCAGATCCTCGACAAGGACAACCGCCCGATGTTCGACGTGGGCAGCGCGACGCTCAAGCCGCACACCACGGAGATCCTCCGGGAGATCGCGAAGGTCATCAACCAGGTGCCCTCGCCGGTGAGCATCACCGGCTACACCGACGGCCGCCGCCTCGAGCGCACGGGCTACAGCAACTGGGAGCTCTCGACCGATCGCGCCAACGCCGCGCGGCGCGCCCTCACCGCGGGCGGAATGCAGGAGGGCAAGGTGTCGCGCATCGTCGGCCTCGCCTCCTCGAAGCTCTTCAAGCCGGAGGATCCGATGGACCCCACGAACCGGCGCGTGAGCATCACGGTGCTCTCGCCGCAGTCCGCGGCGGCGCCGAACGGCTCGCCGGCCCCGACCCCCGCCCCCGCGAAACCGGCGGCGAAATCGTGAGTCGGCGCGAGGCTCGCCGTCGAATTCGCTATCCGGACTTCCGCCGCCGCGCCGCCACGCGCAGCCGCAGGGCGTTGAGCTTGATGAAGCCCTCGGCATCCTTCTGGTCGTAAGCGCCGGCGTCGTCCTCGAAGGTCGCGATGGTCGCGTCGAACAGGCTGTCGGTGTCCGATCGGCGGCCGACCACGTAGGCGTTGCCCTTGTAGAGCTTCACCCGCACGACGCCGTTCACCACCGCCTGCGTGCGGTCGATCAGCGCCTGCAGGGCCTCGCGCTCGGGGCTCCACCAGTAGCCGTTGTAGACCAGCTTGGCGTAGCGCGGCATCAGGTCGTCCTTGAGGTGCGCCGACTCGCGGTCGAGGGTGAGCGACTCCATTGCCCGGTGCGCCTTGAGCAGGATCGTGCCGCCCGGCGTCTCGTAGGCGCCGCGCGACTTCATGCCGACGTAACGGTTCTCGACGATGTCCGCGCGGCCGATGCCGTTCGCGCCGCCCACCTTGTTCAGGTACTCCATGACCTGGGCCGGCGTCATCGGCCGGCCGTCGATGGCGACCACGTCACCCCGCGCGAACGTGAGGTCCACGTAGGTCGGCGTGTCGGGCGCCTTCTCGGGCGACACCGTCCAGCGCCACATGTCTTCCTCGGGCTCGGCCCACGGATCCTCGAGCACCCCGCCCTCGTAGGAGATGTGCAGCAGGTTCGCGTCCATCGAGTAGGGCGATTTCTTGCCCTTCTTCGCGAAGTCGACCGGGATGCCGTGCGTCTCCGCGTAGTCCATCAGCTTCTCGCGCGACAGCAGGTCCCACTCGCGCCAGGGCGCGATGACCTTGATGTCGGGCTTGAGGGCGTAGGCGCCGAGCTCGAAGCGGACCTGGTCGTTGCCCTTGCCGGTGGCACCGTGGGAGATGGCGTCGGCGCCGGTCTCGACCGCGATCTCGACGAGACGCTTGGCGATCAGCGGGCGCGCGATCGACGTGCCGAGCAGGTACTCGCCCTCGTAGATCGCGTTGGCGCGGAACATCGGGAAGACGAAATCGCGGGCGAACTCCTCGCGCAGGTCGTCGATGTAGATCTCCTTGACGCCCATGGCCTCGGCCTTCTGGCGCGCGGGCTCGAGCTCCTCGCCCTGGCCGATGTCGGCGGTGAAGGTCACGATCTCGCAGCCGTAGACCTCGCGCAGCCACTTGAGGATCACCGAGGTGTCGAGACCGCCCGAGTAGGCCAGCACCACCTTCTTCACGCCGGATTTGGACATGTCAGCTCCCAGACGGGCCGCCCGAGGGCCCGGAAAGGCCGCGGATTATAGCAACGGACCCGCGCACAAAAGCGGAGGCGGCGCCCGCTCCCGCCGGCGCCGCCTCCGGTCTGACGTGGACTACTCCTCGACTTCCTCGTAGCCCGTCACCATGCCCTTCAGGTAGCTGTACCACGGGTGCCCCGTGAAAGCCGCCATGTAGACGTGGCCGATGAAGAACACCAGCATCAGGAACGCCGCCAGGGTGTGCAGGAACGCGACGGTGCCGAGCGAGAGCGCCCCCAGTCCCAGCGACGGCCAGTCGTTGTAGTACATGTAGAGCAGGCCGGTCACCCAGATCAGCGGCGAGATCAGCAGCTTGAACCCGAGGTACGCGAGCCGCTGCAGCGGGTTGTGCTTGGCGCGGATCGTCTTCTTGTACGGGTGCGGGATGTCTTTCTGGAAGATGCCGACCGAGTAGTAGCGGACGACCGCGAGGAGGTTCTCGCCGGTCGGGATGTACTGCCGCCACTGCCCGGTCGTGAAGTGCCAGAAGATCGCGAACACCCACAGCACGATAAGCGTCCAGGCGAGCCACGTGTGCACCGACGAGGCCTGCTCGAAGCCGAGCAGCTTGTAGGTGCCGTGCACCTCGAAGCCGGTGACCATCAGCCCGATGATCAACGCGGCCTGGGACCAGTGCCAGAAGCGCTCGAAACGGGAAAAGACGAGTGCAGTCTTCATGGCATCACCCCTTGCGGCCGGAGAGCACGAGGCGCAGCAGGCCGTGGACCACGACCCCCGCGAGCGTCAGCGCGACGACGAGCCAGCCGAGCTTGTCGAGCCAGGCGAAGTGGTCGCGGCCGGGCATGTAGAAACCGCCGACCTTCGCCAGGCGCCCCTCGCGCGCGTGGCAGCTGTCGCACGCCAGCGCCTTCTCCTTCGGCGCCACCATGTGGGTGATCGGCCAGTAGTACTCGGTCTCGATGAACCCGTACTCGCCACTGAACGTCTGGCCCACCGACTCCATGCCGGTCTTGATGGCCTTCGGCCAGTCGTAGTGCTTCCAGAACGCGGTGTCGTCCTGGCCGAACACGTGAGGCACCGAGAGGATCTTCTGCTTCTTGTCGTAGGGCTGCCTGCCCAGCATCACCTTGAAGGGCCAGATGCGCGAATCCGGGTCCGCCGCCGAACCGCCGATGCGGTTGATCGGCACGACGCCGCTGTCGTCGATCTTCTCGCCCATCAGGGTGTACTTGATCTCGCCGTTGAACCAGCGGTACTCGGGGACGACGTTCTCCTCCCACCGGAAGTCGCCCTTCATGCCGTCGTAGGCGGTTTCCTTGCCGTCGGCGGTCTTCTTGACGACCGGCTTGCCCTTCTCGTCGAGCTTGCCCGCAGTCGACCAGTCCCACAGCATCTTCGTCGGCCGACCGCCGCGCGCGAACTCGGGCACGTGGCAGGTGGTGCAGGCCACGCGGTCGGTGTGGTCGTTGAGCTTCGCGTCCTTGGCGTGCGGCGTCATGCCGTGGCAGGACTCGCAGGACGCGCGCGTGTCGTCGGTGCGGCCGGGCACGTCGATGCCGTTCTTGTCCTTGGCCTTGACGGCGTAGCGACTGCCCGTGACCTCGTGGCTGCCGGTGGTGTGACAGTCGGAGCAGGAGAAGTTGAGGCCCTTTGCGTCCATGTGGACGTCGAGGGCCTTGCCCGGGTTGGTCATCGTCGAGTCGAGGTCGCCGTGCTTCACCGCGTCGCCGCCGCCGCCGAAGAAGTGGCAGCTGCCGCAGTTCTTCCGGCTGGTCTTGCCCACGCTCTGGGCGACCTTCGCGAGGTCGGGCGGGACCCACTTCTTGCCGCTGCCCGGCGGAAACTCCTTCTCTTCGTAGACGGGATGGCCGGCGCCGGCGGGAAACTTCTTGTACGTCCCCGTCGTCTCGTGACACACGACGCAGTCGACGTTCTGCTCCGACGTCAGATCGAACTTGTCGTCCTTCCAGCCGTAGCCGATGTGGCAGCTGGTGCAACGCGGCCAGTTGGTCGACACCGCCACGCAGAAGTTGTTGATGACGGTGCGCTTGCCGAGCGTCTGCTGCGTGGCCGCGTTGTAGTAGTCCCACTTCCAGTGGGTCGTCTTGTGCAGCTGCTTGGCTGCCTCGGTGTGGCAGGAGAGGCAGGCCTTGGTCACCTCGGGGCCGGTCGCGAAGGGCCCCTGCAGCTCCTTGAACTTGGTGTGGTCGGCCGTCGAGGCGGACTTGCCGATCTTGCCGGGAACCTCGGCCGCGCCGGCCGGCACCGCGACGGCGAGCGTCGCGAGCAGCAGCAAACCGAATGTCGCGTGTCGCTTCACTTGGGACACCTCCTCCTTCTTCGAATTCTCGATGCCTGGCGCAACGCGCTGCAGCGCGCGCCCGCCGGCGGACTCGTCCCGCGTAGTTTGGCCGATCACGATGGGCGCGGATTGACACATCGCAACCGACCCGCACTTTGGGCCGGAGGACGCCCGCTCAATCGCCGGCTTTGCCGCGCGCCCCGCCGATCAGCCGGACGCCAGCCCACAGGGCCAATGCCCCGAGCGCGCCGGCGACGAGGCCGAGCCCGAGAAAGATCTCGGCATCGGCGAACATCGGCCCCGACCCGTGCTGGAAGCGCTCGACCCAGGCCGACACCGCCTCCCCCAGCAGCGCCAGGCCGGCGACCCCGAGGATGCCGCCAAGCGCCAGCACCAGTGCGCCCAGGAACTGGCGCACGACCGGCTAGCCCCTCTTGCGCGGCAGAAGGTCGGTGATGGTCCCCTCGCCCACCTCGGCGGCGAGACCGATCGTCTCGCTGAGCGTCGGGTGCGGGTGGATGGTGAGCCCGATGTCCTCGATGTCGGCGCCCATCTCGAGCGCGAGGACCGCCTCGGCGATCAGCTCGCCGGCGCTGGGGCCGACGATGCCGGCGCCGAGCAGGCGCTTCGTGTCGGGGTCGTAGAGCAGCTTGGTGAGTCCCTCGTCCCGACCGATGCCGTTCGCCCGGCCGCTCGCGATCCAGGGAAACAGGGCTTTCTCGTAGGCGACGCCGCGGGCCTTGGCCTCGGTCTCGGTGAGCCCCATCCACGCGACCTCGGGGTCGGTGTAGGCGACGGACGGGATCGTCAGCGGATCGAACAACGCCGGCAGGCCGGCGATCACCTCGGCGGCCACCTTCCCCTCGTGGGTCGCCTTGTGGGCGAGCATGGGGTTACCGACGACGTCGCCGATCGCGAAGATGTGCGGGACGTTGGTGCGCATGTGCTGATCGACCGGGATGAAGCCGCGCTCGTCGACCGTGACGCCCGCCGCGACCGCGTCGCGACCAGCACGCGGTCGTAGCGCTCCGCCGCCGGGGCGCCCTTCCCGTCGAAGCGCACCTCGAGCCCATCCGCGCGCGGCTCGATGCCCGTGACGCGCGTCCCGAGCAGGATGCGGCCGAGCCGCTTCTCCATCCGCTTCTGCAGCGGCTTCACCAGGTCGCGGTCGCAGCCCGGGATCAGGCCGTCCTGCAGCTCGACCACGTCCACCCGGCTGCCGAGCGCGCTGTACACCGTCGCCATCTCCATGCCGATGATCCCGCCCCCGACGACGAGCAGACGCTTCGGGATGTCGCGCAGCTCGAGCGCGCCGGTGGAGTCGATCAGCCGCTCGTCCTCGTAGGGGAAGCCCGGGATGCGCACGGGGCTCGAGCCACAGGCCACGATGCACTGCTCGAACTCGATCAGCACGGTCCCCGTCGCGGTCTGCACGCTCAGGCGGTTCGGCGCGTCGAAGCGGCCGGTGCCGTGCACCACCTGTACCTTCCGCTGCTTGGCGAGCTGGGCGAGGCTCTGCGTCGAGCGCTTGACCACGCGGTCCTTGCCCGCGCGCAGGGCGTCGAGGTCGATCTCCGGCGCGCCGAAGCGCACGCCCATGTGCGCGAGCGCGGCCGCCTCGTCGATCACCTCGGCGGCGTGCAGCAGCGCCTTGGAAGGGATGCACCCGACGTTGAGACAGACGCCGCCGAGCACGGGAAAGCGCTCGACCAGCACCACGCGCTTGCCGAGGTCCGCGGCGCGGAACGCCGCGGTGTAGCCCCCGGGACCCGCGCCGAGCACCGCGACCTCGGTCTGGATCGTCTGCTCGCCGCTCGGGGCCACGGCCGCCGCAGCGGGCGCCGGCGCCTCGGGGGCCGGGGCGGCGCCCGCGGCCACCTCGAGGGTCAGCAGCGGCGCGCCCTTCGAGACCTTGTCCCCCACTTTCACCAGCAGCTCGCGCACGGTGCCGGCCGCCGGCGACGGGACCTCCATCGTGGCCTTGTCGGTCTCGAGCGTGAGGATCGACTGCTCCCGGGCGACCGCGTCCCCTACTGCGACCAGCACCTCGATGACGTCGACGTTCTCGAAGTTGCCGATGTCGGGCAGCACGACGGGGATGGTCTTGCTCATGCAGGCTCCTCCAGGCTGGCGCCGCGGGCGGGGCGCCGCGCGGGTTCGAACAACTCTAGTCGATTGTTGTGCACTGCACCGACGCCGGCCCGCGGCCTCAGAGGAGCAGCCGCCGCACGTCGCCGAGCAGGGACGCGAGCAGCGTCGTGAAGCGGACGCCGTCCGCGCCGTCGATCACCCGGTGATCGTAGGACAGCGCCAGCGGAAGCATGAGGCGCGGCACGAAGGCCGAGCCGTCCCACACCGGCTTCATCGCCGCGCGGGACACGCCCAGGATCGCGACCTCGGGCGCGTTGACGATCGGGGTGAACTGGAGCCCGCCGATGCCGCCGAGGCTCGAGATGGAGAAGCAGCCGCCCTGCATGTCCGCCGGCAGCAGCTTGCCGTCCCGCGCGCGCTGCGACACCTCGGCCAGCTCGCGGGCGAGCGCGAGGACGCCCTTCGCGTCCACGTCGCGGATCACCGGAACGACCAGGCCATTCGGCGTGTCGACCGCCACGCCGACGTGGCAGTAGCGGCGCACGATCAGGCGCTCGCCGTCCGGCGCGAGTGCGCTGTTGAACTGGGGCATGGCCCGGAGACCGGCCGCCACCGCCTTGAGCAGGAAGGGCATCAGCGTGAGCCGCGCGCCGGCCTTTTCCACTTCCGCCTTCTGCGCCGCACGGAATGCCTCGAGCTCGGTGACGTCGGCCTCGTCGAACTGCGTGACGTGCGGCACCGTGAGCCAGCAGCGGTGCAGGTGGGCGCCGCTCAACCTGCGGATGCGCGGCAAGGGCTGCTCGACCACCTCGCCGAAGCGCGTCCAGTCGACGTCGGGCGCGACCGGCAGCGCGAGCGGACCGCCACCCGCCGCCGGCGCCATGCCTTCGGCCAGCGTGCGCTTGACGAAGGACTGCACGTCCTCCTTCAGCACGCGTCCCTTCGGACCGGATCCCTTGACGTGCTCGAGCGGCACGCCGAGCTCGCGGGCGAAGCGCCGCACGGCAGGGCTCGCGTGCGCGGGCTTCGCCGGCGCGTCGCTCGGCCGGGCGATCACCGGCCGCGGGCGCTGCTCCTTGTCGCCGGGGGCGCGCGGCGCGGCGTCCCGGACCGGCGGGTGGCCCGATGCCGACACCGACGCCGGCTCCGGCGCCGGCGCCTGCACCTGCTCGACCTCCTCGGCGGCCGGGGCCGGCGGCGGCGAGGCGGCGACGTCGGCCGGGGCCGACTCGGGCGCGGCGTCGACGTCGAGGACCGCGATGAGGTGGCCGCGGTTGATGCGGTCGCCCGCCTTGACGAGCACGGCCTTCACGGCGCCCGCGTGGGGCGACGGGATCTCCATCGTCGCCTTGTCGCTCTCGAGCGTGAGCAGCGAGCTCTCGACGGCGACCCGGTCTCCGGGCGCGACGAGCACCTCGATCACGGACACGTCGTGAAAGTCGCCGATGTCCGGCAGGTAGACTTTGGTCTCGGTTCCCACTCTGGCCTCCGCTGCGGCGCGGCCGCTTGCGTCGCGCGCCCTGTGTCGTCGATCCGCGCGCCCCGTCAGAGCGTCGACGGGTCCGGCCGATCCGGATCGATGCGGTACTTGCGGATCGCGTCCGCGACCTGCCTGCGCTCGCCGTCCCCCGCATCCGCGAGGGCCGCGAGCGCCGCCAGCACCACGTGGTGCCGGTCGACCTCGAAGAACCGCCGAAGCTGCGCGCGCCCGTCGCTGCGCCCGAAGCCGTCGGTGCCGAGCGTCGCGTAGTGCCGACCCACGTAGGGTCGCAGCTGCTCCGCATAACTGCGGATGTAGTCGGTGGCGGCGACCGCCGGGCCCTTGCGCCCGGCCAGCTGGCCGGCGACGTAGGACTGCCGCGGCGGCTCGTCCGGGTGCAGGCGGTTCCAGCGGTCGGCTGCGGCGCCGTCGCGGCCGAGCTCGTTGAAGCTCGTGACGCTCCACACGTCCGCCGAAACCCCCCACTCGGCCTCGAGCAGGTCGGCCGCCGCGATCACCTCGCGCAGGATCGCGCCGCTGCCGAGCAGCTGCACGCGCTTCCTGCGCCGCCCGCCTTCGCGCAGCAGGTACAGGCCGCGGACGATGCCCTCCTCGCAGCCCGCCGGCATGTCGGGCTGGACGTAGTTCTCGTTCATCACCGTGACGTAGTAGAAGACGTTCTCCTGGCGCACGTACATGCGTTCCATGCCGTGCTGCAGGATCACGGCGAGCTCGTACGCATAGGTGGGATCGTAGGAGACGCAGTTCGGAATCGTGCCCGCGACGATGTGGCTGTGGCCATCCTGGTGCTGCAGGCCCTCGCCCGCGAGCGTCGTCCGCCCGGCCGTCCCGCCGATCAGGAAACCGCGCGCCATCAGGTCGCCCGCGGCCCAGGCGAGGTCGCCGACGCGCTGGAAGCCGAACATCGAGTAGTAGACGTAGAAGGGGATCGTCGCGATGCCGTGGTTGGCGTAGGCGGTGGCGGCGGCGATCCAGGACGACATCGCCCCGGCCTCGTTGATGCCTTCCTGCAGGATCTGTCCCTGCTTCTCCTCGCGGTAGTACATGACCTGGTCGGAGTCGACCGGCGTGTAGAGCTGCCCGATCGAGGAGTAGATGCCGAGCTGACGGAACATCCCCTCCATGCCGAAGGTGCGGGCCTCGTCGGGCACGATGGGCACCACGAGCTTGCCGACGTCCTTGTCGCGCGTGAGCATCGACAGGAAGCGGACGAAGGCCATCGTGGTCGACATCTCGCGCTCGGCGTTCCCCGCGAGCAGCGCCGAGAACGCCTCGAGCGGCGGTATCCGGAGCGGAGCGGCGTCGGCGTGGCGCGCCGGAAGGTACCCGCCGAGCGCCTGGCGGCGCGCGTGCAGGTACTGGATCTCCGGGCTGTCCGCCGGCGGGCGATAGAACGGTGTCGAGGCGATCTGATCGTCCGGTATCGGGATGTTGAAGCGATCGCGGAAGGCCTTCAGCGCCGCCTCGCCCATCTTCTTCTGCGAGTGGGTGATGTTCTGGCCCTCGCCGGCGACGCCCATGCCGTAACCCTTCACCGTCTTGGCGAGGATCACGGTCGGCTGCCCCTGGTGGGTCGCCGCCGCCTGGTACGCGGCGTAGACCTTGATCGGGTCGTGCCCGCCGCGGTTGAGGCGCCAGATGTCCTCGTCGGTCATGGTGGCGACCATGTCCGCGAGCTCGGGGTACTTGCCGAAGAAGTGCTCGCGGGTGTACGCGCCGCCCTTGGCCTTGTACGCCTGGTAGTCGCCGTCGACGCACTCCTCCATGCGCTTGAGCAGCAGGCCCTTGCGATCGCGCGCGAACAGCGGGTCCCAGTAGCCGCCCCAGACGACCTTGACGACGTTCCAGCCCGCGCCGCGGAAGACCGCCTCGAGCTCCTGGATGATCTTGCCGTTGCCGCGCACCGGCCCGTCGAGGCGCTGGAGGTTGCAGTTGACGACGAACACCAGGTTGTCGAGACGCTCGCGCGCCGCCAGCGAGATGGCGCCGAGCGACTCGGGCTCGTCCATCTCGCCGTCGCCCATGAAGGCCCAGACCTTCCGGTTCTGCGGCGCGAGGAGGCCGCGGTCCTGCAGGTAGCGCATGACCCGCGCCTGGTAGATCGCCATGATGGGGCCGAGGCCCATCGACACGGTCGGGAACTGCCAGAACCCCGGCATGAGCCGCGGGTGCGGGTAGGACGAGAGCCCCTTGCCATCCACCTCCTGCCGGAAGCTGTAGAGCTGGTCCTCGCTGATGCGCCCTTCGAGAAAGGCCCGCGCGTAGATGCCCGGCGCCGAGTGGCCCTGGAAGAAGACGAGGTCCCCCAGCGACGCCTCGTTGCGCCCCCGGAAGAAGTGGTTGAAGCCGACGTCGAACAGCGTCGCGGCCGAGGCGAAGCTCGAGATGTGGCCGCCGAGCTCGGCCGAGAGCCGGTTCGCCTGCACGACCATCGCCATCGCGTTCCACCGGATGAACGACCGGATGCGGCGCTCCATCGCCCGATCGCCCGGGAAGCGCGGCTGCTTGGTCAGCGGGATCGTGTTCACGTAGGCGGTGTTGGCGCTGTAGGGCAGATAGGCCCCCGAGCGCCGCGCCTTGTCGATGAGACGCTCCAGCAGGTAGTGCGCGCGGTCGATGCCCTCGTTCTCGAGGACCGAGTCGAGCGCGTCGAGCCACTCCTGGGTTTCCTGGGGATCGGTGTCGGGTCTCGCAGCCATGGGCCGGCCTCTCGCGTCGCGTGATCGGGGCGCCGGGCCGGGCGGGCCGGGGCCCGGTCGCCGGCGGCGGCGAAGGGTCGTCATTCAAACAGAAAACCGCCGGCTTGGCGAGAGGAAGGAAATAGAAATATTTCCTAAAATCAAGCACTAAACAGACTTTGTTGGTTTGACGCCCATCCCATTCCCAGTGATCGGCCAAACAAAAAAGCGCAGAGGGTTGCCCCTCTGCGCCTATCGGACGCTACCGCTGTACCGCTATTGGCGCGTCAGATCTGCTTGCTCCGCGGCTCGGGCCGCGACTTGCTGACCTCGGCCCGCTGGGCCTCGATCTGCTTGCGCATCTCGTCACGGCGCGCCTCGCGCTCCTTGGTCGCCTCTGCGCGGCGCGTCTCCGCCTGCTTGACGATCTCGTCGCGGCTCGGGCGCTTGCCGAACTCGTGGCCCTGCCCCGGGAACGACACGGGCTCGAAGGCACCGAACTTCTGCTGGTCGGCCGCAATCTGCTCCTGCATCTTGCGCTCCATCTCGGCGACCTGCTGCCAGTGCTTGTTCTGCTCGCCGGCCATCTGCTCGGCGAACTTGCGCTGCTCCTCGAACGCCTTCGTGGCCTGCTCGCCGAAGACCTTCTGCTGCTCGGCGATCACCTTCTGCATGTTCTCGACCGCCGCCTTCTGCTGCTCAGCGGTCGCCGCCACCGGCGCGGCGCCGTAGGGGGCGTAACCGTAAGGGGCGTAGCCGTAATACGGCTGGTCGTAGCCGTAACCGTGGCCACGGCCGTAGCCGCTGCCGCGGGCGCTCATCGAAAAGCTGAAGTCGAAGTCGCCGTCGCCGTAGCCGTCGCCGTCACCCCAACCGATCCACGCGTAGGAGGAAGCCGAAGCCGCCGCCAGGGCCGCCGCGACCGCAATCATGGAAATCTTTTTCATCTCGCAACTCCTCTTTCGACGCCCCCGGCGTGCCGCGTCGTGTCGATGCACGGCACGCCGGTGTGCGTCAGGACAGTGTGTTTGTTATTACTTCGCCGGAGCGGGGGCAGCGGGCGCCTGCGGGGCGACCGGAGCAACCGGGGCGTACGGATAGCCGTAGCCGTAGGGCGCGCCGTAGCCGTAGGGGCCGTAGCCGTACCAGTAGGGGTTACGGTAGCCGTAGCCGCGGCCGTAACCGGAGCCCGAACCACGCGCGCTCATGGAGAAGTCCATGTCGCCGAAGCCGTCGCCCCAGCCGCTGCCGTCGCCCCAGCCGTTGTTGCCCCAACCCGGGCCCCACCACGCGGAAGCAGTCGCCGACGCACCCAGCAGAGCGGCGATCGCCGCAGCCTTCATCAGAGTCTTCATTGCAATCTCCTGAATATTAAGAAAGATGTTTGGTGTTCTTCGCGTCTGAAAGCGGTACAGCGATCGCTTTCGGAGCAAAAGAATATAAGCACTTTCTAAAATTCAGAAATGCAATTTTTCTATTTCAGAATCGAAGGGCGATAGGATTCCCCAACGGGGTGGGCCAGACCGTGCCGGCCCCGCTAACGCGACTCGGGCCGCGTCTCGCCGTTGTCCGCGTCGTCCTCGGTCGGGGGCGGCGGGTTGCCGTCGTAGACGTCGCTCAGTCGCCGCTGCAGATACGCGTCGCGGACGAAGGCGTAGGGGTCGAGCGCCGCCTGATCCAGCACGCGACTCGCGGCCAGGAGGTCGGCCCGGCGGTCGATCACGCGCAGCGCCTTGAGCCCCCAGGCGACCCCTCCGTCGTCGAGGTAGGTGAGCGGGTCGGCGTACCAGTCGCCGACCAGCCCGACGGTGTCCCGCACCGAGCTCGGCCCGAAGAACGGCAGCACCATGTACGGCCCCGAGCCGATGCCCCACGCGCCCAGCGTCTGGCCGAAGTCCTCGTTGTAGCGCGGCAGGTTCGCCGCGCTCGCGACGTCGAACAGCCCGCCGACGCCGACGGTCGAGTTGACCAGCACGCGGCCGACGTCGGTCGCGGCGCGGGTGACCTTGAGCTGCAGCAGGTTGTTGAGCGCCGAGCGGACGTCGGCGAGGTTGCTGAAGAAGTTCGTCACGCCCATGTCCACCGGGAGCGGCGTGATCGCGCGGTATCCCTGCGCCAGAGGCTTCGTCACGGCGCGGTCGAAGGCGTCGTTGAAATCGTAGATGACGCGGTTCACGCCCTGCCACGGATCACGGTCGGTATGCCGCGCGGGCTCTACGGTGGCACAGCCGCCGAGTGTGGCGGCACCGCAGAGCAGCGTCAGCCCCACCGCACGCCGTAGTTTCCGATCTTGCATGGCCACGCCCGATCCAGTTCGCTGATCGCCTTAGCGGCAAGGGCGCCGCCGGATGAAGCGCAGAGGATACGGGGACGGGCCGAGGGCAGCAAGGCCGCGGCCATCCGCCATTCTCCCGCGGCCCGGCCTTCTCTATGCTGACCGCGTGAGCACGCACTACGATCCCGCAATAGCCCTGCGATTCCGCGGCTTTCTTCCGGTGGTGGTCGACGTCGAGACCGCCGGCTTCGACGCCGCGCGCGACGCGCTCCTCGAGATCGCGGCGGTGACGCTGCGCACCGACGGCGACGGCCGCCTCGAGCCCGCGGAGACGTCGCACGCGCACATCGT
>JALORY010000069.1 GCA_025458675.1 Gammaproteobacteria bacterium
GAGACCCGCCTGATCGCGACGCCCCAGATGGCATTGGAAGCAGCGGCGACGGCCGCGCGCGAGGCAGGGCTTCCCGCGCACATCCTCGGCGACGCCATCGAAGGCGAGGCGCGCGAGGTGGGCCGGGCGATGGCCGGCGTCGCGCGGCAGGTCGCGCGTTACGGCCAGCCGTTCGCGCCGCCGTGCGTCCTGCTCTCGGGCGGGGAGACGACGGTCACGGTGCGGGGCGACGGCCGCGGCGGTCGCAACGTCGAGTTTCTTCTTTCGCTGGGTGTCGCGCTGGACGGCCAACCGGGGATCCACGCGCTCGCGGGTGACACCGACGGGGTCGACGGCCTGGAGGAGATCGCCGGGGCCTACCTGTCGCCGGACAGCCTCGCGCGTGCCGAAGCGCTGGGAATCCGCCCAGCCGAGCGTCTCGCCGCCAACGATGCGCATCGCTTCTTCGAGGCGCTGGGTGATTCGGTGGTCACGGGGCCGACGCTGACCAACGTGAACGACTTCCGGGCGATCCTGGTCGAGGCGCCGCGCGATCGGCCCGCGGGCTGACGCCGCCCGCCGCCCGCCTCGCACCCTGCCCGTGCGCCTCGCGGAAGACCCGTCGGTTGGCGGACCTACTATGATCCAGGCATCGGTGCCGGGCCCGCTGTTGCCGGCCCAAGGCTTCGCCCCACTTCCACTCGACGGTCTGCCGTCTTGCGCGCATCCCTGAACTGGCGATCGCTGCCCGCGCTCCTGGCGGCGCTGGGGCTGGTCGCATGCGGGACCGTTCCGCTCCCGGCCCCGCCGCAGGAGCTGCCCCTGTTCCAGCGCATCGACGCGCGGGTCGGAACCGTCTACGCCACCGCGGCGCGGACCGCCATCGTCACGAACCCGCTGCTGCGCATCGAGATCGGCAAGGCGAGCGTCGCGCGCTTCGAGCAGGCCTTCTCCGCCATGTTCGCGCAGGTGGTGGAGCTGCCGGACTGGCCGCCCTGGCGCGAGGGCGTCGCCGGCGTCGACGGGGTCGTGGAGGTCGAGCGCACGGATGCCGAGCTCGTGCTCGGCGACGACCTGCGACGCCCCGACGTCGTGCGCGTCGCCTACCGCGTGTGTCTCTACGACCGCAGCGGTGCGGTCGTCCGGTGCTGGTCGCCTGCGGCGCAGCTGAGCCACCAGCGCAGAGTGTCCGAGTGCCTCGACCTGAGTGCCTGCCTCGTCCCCCAGGCCGAGATCGTCGTGCGCGAGGCGATCGCGCGCTTCATGGTCGAGGTGGAAGGCGACCCGGCGGTGCGGGCGTGGTCCCAGCGGCTCCCGCGCGGGCGGGACGCCCGATGATCCGTGCCGCGACCGCCTGGCTGATGTGCGCGGCGCTCGCCGCCTGCGCGCCGTTGCCACCGGTTGCGACCGGGGTCGTCGAGGCTTCACGCGGCGAGATCCCCGTCGGTGTCGTCTGGTGGCCCGCCGGCGAGGCCGACTTCCACGGCGCGCTGGGCAGCGAGATGGAGGCCTGCGTCACCGCGCGCATCCGCGAGGTCGCGCCGGAGATCGCCGTAACGCCGCAGCGCGCCGTGCGCGACGCGCTCTACCCGCTGCTCGAGCCCGCGACCCAGCCCGCGACCGAGGCGGCCTTCGCGGCGCTGCTCGCGCGCGAGGACGTGCGTCGGCGGCTGGCGACGCGCGGCCTTCGCTACCTCGTCGCGGTCGCCGGCGGGACGCGGGAGGCGGAGCTGCGCGGGCTCGTCCTCTGCGGGGCCGGCTACGGCGGGGGCGGGTGCCTCGGCTACGCGTGGCAGGACGAGACGACCGCGCTGCAGGCGGTCCTCTGGACACTCGATGGCGCAACCGTTGCGCGGCGGGAGGGCGCGACGGTCGAAGGGACCTTCGTCATGCCGGCCTTCGTCCTGCCCATCCCGATCCCGGCACGGACGCAGGCGGAGGCGTGCCGCGAGCTGGGAGGGCGGCTCGCTGCCGCAATCAGGGAGGCGAGCGGCGGGTGGCCCTGATCGGCCTGCGTGCTCGCTGCGGCTCAGCGCGGCGTCGCGAGCAGCTCGTCGAGGGCGCGCCCCGCGTCGGCGCCGAGCCGGCGCAGCGCTTCGGCGGTCACGCGCGCGATCATCTCCTCCGACGGCCAGACGAAGGTCCGCTCGGTTGCGTTCCCCGCGATCGTGCGATCCTGTCCCTGCACGCGCAGCACCAGCTCGATCGTGGTCGTGACGTCCCAGTACAGCGGCGTCGCGGGCGTGGCGACGTCGAAGACGCGGATGCCGGCGAGTATCGTCAGCGATCCCGCGCCGCCGCGCCTGGCCAGCGCTTCGTACGCGCTCGCCTCGATCACGGCGCGGACAAGCTCCTGTTCCGAGGGCTGCAGGTGGATTCTGCCCAGGGAGACGCCGCCGACGGTGGTGCGCTCCAGCGTCGCCTCCTTGCGGATGTCGGTCACCTGGACCACCGCGCGGTGCGCTGCGGCGGTGCTCGGCTTCGTCACGCCGAGGGGGACCTTCACGTCGAGCCTGTCCGTCGCGCAGCCGGCGAGCAGGGCGGAGAGGGCGAGGATGGCAAGCATCGAGTGCGGGCTCATTGCAGCATGGTACAGCGAGCCTCGCGGCACTTCGACGCGCGCTTGGGGCGACGTGGAGCGAACGCGCGCTCCATCCGTTCGTCCCAAGCAGACCCCAGAGCCCGTAGGCCTTGTAGGTCGGCCTTCAGGCCGACACAAACCGTCGGCGTGAACGCCGACCCACAAACAGAACGTGCGCATCGCGCACCGATGCATTCCCGGAGAGGGGAGGGTCCATGGAAAGCCTGTGGTGCAAACCACCGTTGAAATGCTCTCTCCCTCGCACGCGACCCCAACATGGGCGCCGCGGCGCGCGGCTCGGATCGATGGCTCTCGGCGCGCTCGGCTTCCTCGCCGCCGCGCTTGCACCCCTGCCCGTGACGGCGGCAAGCGCAGCGGAGCAGAACGGCGCGGCAGGTCCGGTCTACGAGGTCAGGCCCATCGGCTGGGTGCGCAAGGCGGAGGGCAGGACGACGATCGTGATCGAGCCGCAGTACCAGCCCGCGATGATGGGGCTGGCGGATCTCACGTCGATCTGGGTCCTGTACTGGTTCGACCGCAACGACACGCCGCACGGCCGCTCGATCCTGCAGGTCCACCCGCGCAACGACCCAGCCAACCCGCTGCGCGGCGTCTTCGCGACGCGGTCTCCCTTCCGTCCGAACCTGATCGCGCTCAGCCAGTGCCGGGTGATCGCGGTTCGCGACAACGTCATCGAGATCGACGGCATCGACGCCCTGCCCGACACGCCGGTGCTCGACATCAAGCCGTAGCAAAGACGCCCCGGGATCGGGCCATCGCAAGCGGCTGAGCGCGCACGATGGCGGCAAGAACGGTCTTTCTCGGAGGCCTTGGGCTGGATGTGCTGCTCGGGGAGGATTCCCCGCCAGCTCCGTTTGCCCCATCGGACCCCGTCCGCGGCCCGGACGGTGATATTGACAGACGATGTATAAAGCATATCGTTTCAACGCATGGGCTCCTCGTTCGTCATCGAATGGGACGACGACAAGAACCGCAGGCTGCAGGCTGAGCGTGGCGTGAGCTTCGAGGATGTGCTCGAGGCGATCGAAAGCGGCCGGATCCTGGCCGACGAGGCGCACCCGAACGCTGAGAGCTACGGTCAGCAGCGGATTCTCGTGGTGGAGATCGGTGGCTACGCGTGCGTCGTTCCCTACGTGCAGACGGGCAACCGGCGGCTCCTGAAGACGATTTACCGAAGCCGTGTCTACCAGAAGAATTACCTGAGCTTTCGACGACCATGAAAAAGGCCAAGCACCCCGGCTACGACGCCCCCTTCCTGGACGATGAAGAACGTGCCGTCGTCGAGGCCGCCGAGCGGGGCGAGTTCGTGGCCGAGCCGGACCTGCCTGCGAAGATTGCTCAGTGGCGGGCTTCTGTCGCGGAGACGTCCAGGAAGAAGGCGGTGACGGTGCGCCTGCAGGAAAGGGACATCCAGCGCATCAAGGCCATCGCCCAGCGCAAGGGTGTCCCCTATCAGACGCTGGTCAGCTCCGTCATTCATCAGTATGCGACGGGAGAGCTGCGCGAGACTGACTGAGCCTGTCCGCGAGGTGTCGCCGTGAGGCCCCGACGGGGCAGGCCTGGGCTGCAACGCGGTCTTCGCGCCCTCGGGCTCGACGGCCCCTGCGCCGCGTCTGGGTCACACCGTCTCCCGTCCGTCCGAACCTGATCGCGCTCAGCCAGTGCCGTGTGATCGCGGCTCGCGACAACGTCATCGAGATCGACGGCATCGACGCCCTCCCCGACACGCCGGTGCTCGACATCAAGCCGTAGGGGGGGCCCCGGCTTCTTGCGCGGCCGCGGGAATTGAGGCGTAGTCCACGGGCCAGGAACGCACGGAAAGACCCGACGCCATGCTCCGCATCGTCTCGAGCAACCGCCAGGAGGCCCTGCTGGACGCGCTGTCCGAGCGGCTGCGCGTGCCTGCCGACGACAACCCGCTCGCGCCGGAGCTGATCGTCGCCGAGCGCGGCATCGACACCTGGCTGCTGCAGCAGCTCGCCGAGCGTCGCGACGTCGCCGCCAACATCGAGTTCCGGCTCCCCGGGACCTTCGTCTGGCAGGCGCTGGCTGCGCTCGTGCCGGACGTGCCGAAGCAGTCGCGCTTCGACGCGGCACCGCTGACCTGGCGCCTGATGCGGCTGCTTCCCGGCCTGCTGGACCAACCCGACTTCCAGACCATCGCGGGCTACCTGGACGACGACGCCGACGGCCGCAAGCGCTACCAGCTCTGCGCGCGCATCGCCGCGGCCTTCAACGACTACCTCGTCTACCGGCCGCGGATGATTCTCGGGTGGGAGAAGGGACGCGCGACCACGGACTCGCCCGACGAGATCTGGCAGCTGCGGTTGTGGGAGGCGGTGACGGCCGAGATCGGCCACGACCACCGCGCGCGGCTGCTGGAGCGCTTCGCCGCGCTCTCCGACGAGACCGTCGCTGCGGCCGCGCTGCCGCGGCGCGTCTCGGTGTTCGGCGTCCCCGCGCTGCCGCCGGTCTACGTCGAGGCGCTCGCGAAGCTGGCCCAGGGTCGCGACGTCGACCTCTACGTGCTCAACCCCAGCGAGGAGTTCTGGGGCGACCTCGTCGACCCGCGGCAACTGTCGAGCGACCCGGCGGGGCTGGCCTACGCCCACGACCTGCCCAACCGGCTGCTCGCCTCCTGGGGTCAGCCGGTGCGCTTCTTCCTCAGCGGGCTCTACGGCCACAGCGCCGAGTACGTCGACGCCTGGGGCGGGCCGGCGCAGCCGGCAACCCTGTTGCAGCGCATCCAGGCCGACGTCCGCGAGCTCACCGAAACGACGGGGTGGGCGCCCGACGCGGAGGATCAGAGCCTGCGCGTCGCCAGCGCGTGGGGGCCGATGCGCGAGGTCGAGGCGCTGCACGACTGGCTGCTCGACCGCTTCCAGCGCGACCGGACGCTGAAACCGCGGGACGTGGCGGTGCTGCTGCCGGACGTCGAGCGGTACGCCCCCTACGTCCAGGCGGTCTTCGGCGCCGCGGAAGGGACGCCGCGCCACCTGCCGTGGACCCTGGCGGACGTGCCGCCGCGTGCGACCTTCCCCGTGCTGGGGGCCGTCGAGCAGCTGCTGCGGCTGCCGGAGAGCCGTTTCACCGTCAGCGAGGTGGTCGGGCTGCTCGAGGTGCCGGCCGTCGCGCGCCGCTTCGAGCTGGACGACGCGGCGCTCTCCGCGCTGCGCGGCGCGCTGCGGGCGGTGCACGCGCACTGGGGCCTGGATGCGGCGATGAGGGCGCAGATCCTCGGTGTCGCGGCGGAGGCGGCGGGCTCCGCGCACACGTGGGAGACGGCCCTGCGGCGCCTCTTTCTCGGGGTGGCGATGCCCGAGCAGGACGCGCCGGTGCACGGCGTCGCGCCGGCGCCGCTGTTCGAAGGGCAGGCGGCGGCCGCGCTGGGCCGCCTGGCGTCGCTCGTCGAGCGACTGGCGCACTGGCACGCGGCGCTTGTCGCCGCCCGGCCGCCCACGGCCTGGGTGCGGGCGGTGCACGCGCTCGTCGAGGCGCTGCTGGAGCCGGCGAGCGCCGACGACGAGCAGGCGCTGGAGGCACTGTCCGCGGCGCTGGGCGCCTTCGACCGCGAGGCGGGCGAGGGCGGCTTCGAGGCGCCACTGACGCTCGCGGTGTTTCGCGACGATCTGCTCGGTCGGCTCGGCGCCCCGGACGGCCGGGGCCGCTTCCTCGACGGCCGCGTCGCGGTCGCCGCGCTCACGCCCATGCGCAGCCTGCCGTTCCGCCTGATCGCCGTCCTCGGGCTGAACGGCGACGCCTTCCCGCGCGCCCACGCGGCGGCCGGCTTCGACCTCGTCGCCCAAGCGCCGGCTGCCGGCGACCGCTCGCGCCGCCTCGACGACCGCCACCTCTTTCTCGAGACGCTGCTGTCCGCGCGAGAAGCCCTCTACCTGAGCTACACCGGCCGGCAGGCGCGCGACGGCAGCGAGGCGCAGCCGTCGGTGGTGGTCAGCGAGCTGCTCGACTGCGTCGTTGCGATGCAGGGCGGCGAGCCGGCGCGCGACGCCGTGCTCGGGAGACTGGTCGTCGAGCACCCGCTGCAGCCCTTCAGCCGGCGCTACTTCGAGGGTGACCCTGCCCAGGACGGGCCGCTCTACACCTACGACGGCGACTGGGTCGTCCCGGCACGCGAGGCGGCGGGTCTGCGCGCGGGCCGGCCGCCGTTCTGCGCCGGGCCGCTGCCCGAGCGTGAGGGCGACGCCACCGCGGATCTCCCGCTGGAATCGCTGAGCCGCTGCCTCGCCCAGCCGACGGCCTTCTTCCTGCGGGAGCGGCTCGGCGTCGACCTGCGGAACGACGAAGAGACGCTCAGCGACGACGAGCCCTTCGCGCTCGACGGCCTGCAGGCCTACGCGCTGAAGACCGAGTGGCTGGAGCATCGCCTGGCCGGGCGGGACGCGGCGGCACAGCGCGCCCTGGTGTGCGCGCGCGGCGACCTGCCGGTGGGGGCCTTCGGCGAGCTCGCCTGGCAGACGGTGGCCGATGCGGTCGAGCCCCTGGCCGACTCGCTCGCGCCGCAGCTCGCCGGGGCACGCGCGCTCCCCGTCGATCTGCAGGTGGCCGGGCGGCGCGTGACGGGCACGCTGCGGGGCGTCACGCCGCGGGGCCTCGTGCGCTACACGGTCGCGTCCTTCAAGCCCAAGTACCTGCTGGGGGCCTGGGTGTCGCACCTCGCGCTGCTGGCGACGGCGCCGCCCGACACGGGCCCGCAGACGCGACTGGTGACGGGCGACGAGACCTGGGTGCTCGGGCCCGTCGCGGACCCGCTCGGCGAGCTGGCGGCGCTCGTGCGGATCCGGGACGAGGCGCTGCGCGAGCCCCTGCCGTTCTTTCCGGAGACCTCCTGGTGCTGGGCGAAGCACGCCGCGGAGCCCGAGAAGGCGCGGTCGGCGGCGTGGCGCGCCTGGCAGCCCAACGAGTACGCCGAGCGGCGGGCCGAGAGCGAGGAGGCGGCGAACCGGATCGCGTGGGGACACCGGCCGGATCCCTTCGGTCCCCGCTTCGAGGCCCTGGCGGAGGCGGTCTACCGGCCGCTCCTCGCCGCAGCCCGATTGGAGGACGGGTCGTGAGCGCGGCGGCTCCCACCCTGCAGTGGCTCGACGTCGCCACGATGCCGCTGACCGGCCTGCAGCTCATCGAGGCCAGCGCCGGCACGGGCAAGACGCACGCGATCACGTCGCTGTACCTGCGCCTGCTGCTCGAGACGGACCTCGCGGTGGCCGACGTCCTGGTGGTCACTTTCACGCGCGCCGCGACCGAGGAGCTGCGCGGGCGCATCCGCCGGCGGTTGGTGGAGGCGCTGCGCCTGCTCGAGGAGCCGGCGGCGCTCGACGTGGAAGAGGACGCGTCCCTGGCGACCATCGTCGCGCGCGCGTTGCCCGACGCCACCGCCGCCGCGCGCCGTCTGCGGTCCGCGGTCGCGGCGATCGACGAGGCCGCGATCTACACGATCCACGGCTTCTGCCAGCGCGCGCTGCGCGACCACGCCTTCGAGAGCGGCCAGACCTTCACCGCCGAGCTGACCGAGAGCCAGGAGGCGCTCGTGGCGCAGGTGGTCGCGGACTGGTGGCGGCGCACCTTCTATGGGGACCCCGAGCTCGCCGCGTTCGCCGCGCACAGGCCCCAGCTCGCGACGCCGGCGGCCGTGAAGGACTGGCTCGAGGACCTGCTGACGCGCCACGTCGAGCTGGTCCGCGTGCCCGTCGTCGACCGCGATGCGCTGACGCGCGGCGCGCAGCAGCTGCGCAGCCGCTGGCCGGCCGAGCGCGCGGCCGTGCTCGCCGCCGTCGCGGCGAGTCCCGACCTCAGCAGGAAGCGGGACAAGTCGATGCACGCCGACTTCGTCGCGGCCGCGGCGGCGCTCGACGACTGGTGCGAGGCCGGCAGCGGGCTCGCGCTGCCGGGGGACTGCGCGCCGCTCACGCAGCAGGGCATCGACGGCCACGTGACGCCGGCGAAGCGGGCGAAGGGGGTCGTCGGGCCGCAGCTGCCGTTCGCGCAGGCGCTGGGTGCCCATCTCGAGGCCGTCGACGCGCTCGAGCTGGGGCTGCTCGCACAGGCCCTGCGCGACTGCCGCGAGGGGCTCGACCGCGTCAAGCGCGCCGCCAACGTCATGGCCTTCGACGACCTGATCCGCCGGCTGCACGAGGCGCTGCTGGCGCCCGGGGGAGGGCGGCTCGCGGCGGCCATCGCGGGGCGCTACCGCGTGGCGCTGATCGACGAGTTCCAGGACACCGACCCGCTGCAGTTCGG
>JALORY010000017.1 GCA_025458675.1 Gammaproteobacteria bacterium
GAGCGGGAGGCGGACAGTCCCGCCGAGGACCGTCAGCGGCATGGGTGCCGCTGGCGAGCCTAGAGGGAAGTATTCACGGCGTGTCCGAGCCGGGAGCTGCCACCTCCCGCAACCGCGCATCGACGGACCGGTCCGACCGCCCGCTGCCGGGCATTGCCTCAACCCAGCGCCTTGATCGCCGCGTCGTAGTCCGGCTCGGTGGTGATCTCGGTCACGAGCTGCGTGTAGACGACCTTGTTGCCCGCGTCGAGCACCACGACGGCGCGGCCGGTGATGCCGGCGAGCGGGCCGTCGGTCATCAGCATCCCGTAGTCCTTCGCGAAGTTGCGGCTGCGCATCATCGAGAGCGTGACCACGTTGTCGATGCCCTCGGCGCCGCAGAAGCGGCCCTGCGCGAACGGCAGGTCGGCGGACACGACGAGCGCGACGACGTCGGCGCGGCCCTTGATCCGGTCGTTGAAGATCTTGGTCGAGGCGGCGCAGACGCCGGTGTCCAGGCTCGGCACGATGCTGATCAGCTTCTTCTTGCCCGCGTAGGTCGCGAGCGAGACGTCGGCGAGGTCCTTGGTGACCAGGCCGAAGTCGGGCGCGGCGCTGCCGACCGCAGGCAGGCTGCCGTTGGTGTTGAAGGGGTTGCCCTGCAGGGTGACGGTTGCCATGAAGTGCTCCTCGATGAAGGGTTGCGGCGGACTGCCGCGGGTGTTGCCTCAGATCTTGGGCTGGACGGGGCAGCGGGCCTGGCTGCGGGCGGCGATCACGCGCCCGAGCTTGGCCGCGTACTGGTCGATGTCGGCGGCGGTGCGGACCTCGGTCGCGCACACCAGGATCGCGTCGCCGAGCTCCGGGTAGTCGCCGCCCAGCGGGTAGCCGCCCAGCACGTTGTGCGCGGCGAGCGAGCGCAGGACCTCGTCGGCGGGGGCCGGCAGACGCAGCGCCCGCTCGTGGAAGGCCGCGCGGTCGAACACCGGCGCGACGCCCGGGATCGCGCAGAGCCGCTCGACCAGCGCCGCCGTGTTGGCGTGGCAGGCCCCGGCGACGCGCGCGAGGCCCTCGGCGCCGAGCAGCGCCACGTGGATGGTCGCCGCGGTGACCATGAGGCCCTGGTTGGTGCAGATGTTCGAGGTCGCCTTGGAGCGTCGGATGTGCTGCTCGCGGGCCTGCAGCGTCAGCGTGTAGCCGGTGCGGCCCTCGAGATCCACGGTGCGGCCGACGATGCGGCCCGGCATCTGCCGCACCAGCTCCTCGCGGCAGCACAGGAAGCCGAAGTAGGGACCGCCCGAGGACAGCGGGATGCCGAGCGGCTGCCCCTCGCCGCAGGCAATGTCGGCGCCACGCGCGCCCCACTCGCCCGGCGGCGCGAGCACGCTCGCGGCGAGCGGGTTCACCACGGCCACGGCGAGGGCGCCCTGGGCGTGCGCCCAGTCGGTGAGCGCATCGACGTCCTCGAGCACGCCGAAGAAGTTTGGCTGCGGAACGACCAGCGCGGCGATGTCCTCACCCGCGTGCGCCTCGAGCGCCGCGAACGAGGCGTGCCCGCCCTTCGCGCAGTACGGAAGCTCGACCAGCTCGATGCCCTGGCTCGAGACGATGGACCGGACGACGCGCCGGTACGCCGGGTGGACCGTGACCGGCAGGAGCACGCGGCGGGACTTCGATCGCCGGTTCGCCCGCACCGCCATGAGCACCGCCTCGGCGAGCGCCGACGCGCCGTCGTAGAGCGAGGCGTTGGACACGTCCATCGCCAGCAGCGCCGTCATCATCGACTGGTACTCGTAGACGAGCTGCAGCGTGCCCTGGCTCGCCTCGGCCTGGTACGGCGTGTAGGCGGAGTAGAACTCGCCGCGGGTCGCGAGCTGCCAGACCGCGGCGGGGACGTGGTGCTCGTAAGCGCCGGCGCCGAGGAAGGAGACGGCGTTCGCGTCCTGGCGCGCGCGCGCGCCCAAGAGCCCCGCCACCTCCATCTCCGACAGCCCCGCCGGGACCGCGGTCAGCTCACCGGCCCGCAGGTGCGCCGGGATCTCGTCGAACAGGTCGTCGACGCGCGACGCGCCCACGGCCGCGAGCATGCGGCGGACGTCCTCCGCCGTGTGCGGGATGAAGGGCATCGGAGGGGGCTATTCGTTCTCGGCCGCGCAGAGCTGGATGTAGGCGTCGGCATCCATCAGCCGCTCGTACTCCTCGGGATCCGCCAGTTGGACCTTGAAGAGCCAGCCGCTCTCGTACGGGTCCTCGTTGATGGTCTCGGGCGCGTCCGCGAGGTCGGTGTTGACCGCGACGATCTCGCCCGTGACCGGGCTGTAGACGTCCGAAGCGGCCTTCACCGACTCCACCACGGCACACTCGGACTCGGTCTGGACCTGGCTGCCCACCTCGGGCAGCTCCACGAACACGAGGTCGCCGAGCAGTTTCTGCGCGTGATCGGTGATGCCCACGGTCACGACGCCGCCACCCTCGTCGCGAATCCACTCGTGGGTCTTCACGTACTTCAGCTCGCTCGGAACGATGCTCATGGTTCCTCCCGCGGAGGGGGTTGGGGTTCGAAGGCTACAGACCGATCAGCGCCTGACCGTTGCGCACGAACGGCGGCCTGACCACTCGGGCGGCGAGGTGCCGGCCACGCACCGCCACCGTGCACCGGTCGCCGATCCCGGCGGCCACCCGCGCGAAGGCGATCGAGCGGTCGAGGGTCGGGGCGTACCCGCCGGAGGTAATTTCCCCGATTTCCCGGTCCCCGGCAAACACCTTCTGGTGCGCCCGCAGCACGCCCTTGTCGTCGAGCAGCAGGCCGACGAAGCGGCGCAGGTCCCCGCGGACCCGCAGCGCCTCGAGCGCGCCCCGGCCGACGAAGTCGCGGTCCGGCGGGTCGAAGGCGACCGTCCACCCGAGCCCGGACTCCAGCGGCGAGACCGACTCGTCCATGTCCTGGCCGTAGAGGTTCATCCCCGCCTCGAGCCGCAGCGTGTCCCGCGCGCCGAGGCCGCAGGGCGTCACCCCGGCCGCGAGCAGGGCGCGCCAGAAGGCGGGGGCCTCGGCGTTCGGCAGCGCGAGCTCGACGCCGTCCTCGCCCGTGTAGCCGGTGCGGGCGACCAGCCACTCGCCGGCAGGCGCCGCCGCGAAGGGCGCGAGCGCGGCCGCCGCCTCGCGCAGCGGCCCGGCGAGCAGTGGCAGCACCGCGCCGCGCGCCGCGGGCCCCTGCACGGCCAGCATCGCGAGGTCGCGCCGCGGGGTGAGCGTCACGTCGGCGCCCCGTGCCTGCGCGGCCATCCAGTCCAGGTCCTTCGGCGCCGTGCCGGCGTTCACCACCACCCGGAAGTCGTCGTCGGCGAGAAAGTAGACGATCAGGTCGTCGACGACGCCACCGTCGGGCGTGAGCATGCAGCTGTAGAGCGCCTTGCCGGGGGTCCGCAGCCGCGCGACGTCGTTGGCCAGCACGCGCCGCAGGAAGTCCCGCGCGCCGGCGCCGCGCACGTCGAGCGCCAGCATGTGCGAGACGTCGAACACGCCCGCGGCGCGCCGCACTGCGCGGTGCTCGTCGAGCTGCGAGCCGTAGTGCAGCGGCATGTCCCAGCCGCCGAAGGGAACCATGCGGGCGCCGAGCGCGACGTGCTCGGCGTGCAGTGCGGTGCGCTGTTCCACTGGGTCGTCCCGCGCTCGTGGTGGGAGAGGTCGGACGGCCGCGTCGCGGCCGGTGTCGGGCGCGGCGACTATAGGCCCCGGCAACCGGACCTGCCAACCTCGCTGCCGCCGGGGCCGCCCGCGCTGGCGCGGACGCGGCAACCCCTCTAGCCTGTCGGCGCGATCCGCGACCCCTGCCCCCCCCGGATGCCCTCGCCCGACCGACTGCCGCTCGCCCTCTACGTCCACTTCCCGTGGTGCCTGCGCAAGTGCCCCTACTGCGACTTCAATTCGCACGCGCTGCGCGCCCCCCTGGACGAGGCGGCGTACCTGCGCGCGCTGCGGGCGGACCTCGCGCAGGACCTGGCGATCGCCGCCGGGCGCCGCGTCGCCAGCGTCTTCTTCGGCGGCGGCACGCCGAGCCTCGCGAGCCCCGGGTTCGTCGGCGGCCTGCTCGAGACCGTCGACCGGCTCGCCGGTGTCGCGCCGGACGCGGAGATCACCCTCGAGGCCAACCCGGGGGCCGCCGACGCCGGGCGTTTCGCCGGCTACCGGGCGGCGGGCGTCAACCGGCTGTCGATCGGCGTGCAGAGCTTCGACGACCGCGCGCTCGCCGCGCTCGGCCGGGTGCACGACGGCCGCGAGGCGCTGGCGGCGGCGGCGGCGGCGCGGACGGCCGGCTTCGACAACCTGAACCTCGACCTCATGTACGCGCTGCCGGGGCAGGACGTGCGCGGCGCGCTCGCCGACCTCGACCGCGCGCTCGCGCTCGCGCCGGAGCACCTGTCCTGGTACCAGCTCACGATCGAGCCCAACACGGCCTTCGCCGCGGCCCCGCCGTCGCTGCCCGACGAGGACGGGGCGGCCGAGATCCAGGACGCCGGCCTCGCCCGGCTGGCCGAGGCGGGCCTCGCGCGCTACGAGGTGTCCGCGTTCGCGCGCGCGGGACGGCGCTGCCGCCACAACCTCAACTACTGGGAGTTCGGCGACTACCTCGGCGTCGGCGCCGGCGCGCACGGCAAGCTCAGCCTGCCGGACGGCGGCGTGCTGCGCCGCCGCAAGCCCCGGCACCCCGGGGCCTACCTGGCGGGCGCGGGCACGGCAGCGGGCATCGCCGGCGAGCACCGGCTCGCGCCGGACGATCTCGAGATCGAGTTCGCCATGAACGCCCTGCGACTGGTGGACGGCGTGCCGACGGCGCTCTTCGGCGAGCGCACGGGACTCGATCCCGGCCGCCTCGCCGCGCCGGCGGCGCGGGCCCGCGCGCTCGGCCTGCTCGCCCCCGATCCGAGCCGCCTCGCGGCCTCGCCGCGCGGCCTGCAGTTCCTCAACCGCCTGATCGCGCTGTTTGCCGGGGACTGACCGGCCTCAGGCCGACGGCAGCGGCGACACCGGGTCGAGCCGCCAGATGTCGCGCGCGTACTCGCGCATCGTACGGTCGGTCGAGAACTTCCCCGAGGCGGCGGTGTTGCGGATGCTCATGCGCAGCCAGCGGTCCGGGTCGCGGAACGCCTGCGCGGCGCGCTCCTGGGCGGCGACGTAGCTCGTGAAGTCGGCGGCCACCATCCAGGGGTCGTGCGGGCTGCGGATCGAGTCCGTGATGGCCCGGAACAGGCCTGGTTCGAACTGGCTGAAGTGGCCGTGCTCGATGAGCCGCATCACGCGCGTGAGATTCTTGTCCTGCGCGATGACGGTGCTCGGGTTGTAGCGGGTGCGCATCTCCGCCACCTGCTCCGCGGTGAGCCCGAAGAGCAGGAAGCTTTCGTCGCCGACCTCCTCGAGGATCTCGATGTTCGCCCCGTCGAGCGTGCCGATCGTCACCGCGCCGTTCATCATGAACTTCATGTTGCCGGTGCCCGACGCCTCCTTGCCCGCCGTCGAGATCTGCTCGGAGAGGTCGGTCGCCGGACAGATCACCTCCATCGCGGAGACGCGGTAGTCCGGCAGGAACGCGACGCGCAGCATCTTGCGCACCGCCGAATCGCGGTTCACCACCCAGGCGACGTTGTTGATCAGCTTGACGATGAGCTTCGCGCGGGCGTAGCCCGGGGCGGCCTTGCCGCCGATGAGCACGCAGCGCGGTGTCCAGTCCTCGGTGTCGCCGGCCTTGATGCGGGCGTACAGGTGAATGACGTGGAGGATGTTGAGGAGCTGACGCTTGTACTCGTGGATGCGCTTGACCTGGACGTCGAAGAGCGCGGCCGTTTCGAAGGCGACGCCGCACTCCTTCTGCACGAGGGCCGACAGGCGCTCCTTGTTCTTCTGCCGGGCCTCGGCCCAGCGCGCGCGGAAGCTCGCGTCCTCGACGAAGCCCTCGAGTCGGCGCAGCTGCTCGAGGTCGGTGATCCAGCCGTCGCCGATCGCCTCGCTGATGACCTCGCGCAGCGGCGCGTTGCAGTGGGCGAGCCAGCGGCGCTGCGTCACGCCGTTGGTCTTGTTGTTGAACTTCTCGGGCCAGAGCTCGTGGAAGTCGCGGAACAGCCCCTCGCGCAGCAGTCGCGAGTGCAGCGCGGCGACGCCGTTGACCGAGAAGCTGCCGACGATCGCGAGGTAGGCCATGCGCACCATCGGCTCGTGGCCCTCCTCGATCAGCGACAGGCGGCGCAGCCGCTCGACGTCGCCCGGCCACCGCAGCGAGACCTCGGTGAGGAACCGGGCGTTGACCTCGTAGATGATCTCGAGCAGCCGCGGCAGCAGCTGGCGGAACAGGCGCACCGGCCACTTCTCGAGCGCCTCCGGCAGCAGGGTGTGGTTGGTGTACGCCATCACCCGCGTGGTGATCCCCCACGCCTCCTCCCACTCGAGGTGCTCCTCGTCGATCAGCAGGCGCATGAGCTCGGCGACGGCGATCGTGGGGTGGGTGTCGTTGAGCTGGCAGACGTTCTTGTCGGCGAAGGCCGGCCAGTCGGTGCCGTGCACGCGCTTCCAGTCGCGGACGATGTCCTTGAGGCTCGCGGAGGCGAGGAAGTACTGCTGGCGGAGCCGCAGCTCCTTGCCGCTCTCGCTCGCGTCGTTCGGGTAGAGCACCAGCGTGATCTGCTCGGCCGCGTTCTTGGCGCCGACGGCCTCGACGTACGACCCGGCGTTGAACTCGTCGAGGTCGAATTCCTCGGTGGCGACCGACTTCCACAGGCGCAGCGTGTTCACGGTGCCGTTGCGGTAGCCGGGGATGGGCACGTCGTAGGGCACCGCGAGCACGTCGTGGGTGTCGACCCAGCGCGCGCGCAGCTGGCCGGAGTCGTCGCGATAGAACTCGGTGCGGCCGCCGAAGTGCACGCGCTGCGTGTACTCCGGCCGCTCCAGCTCCCAGGGGAAGCCGTCGCGCAGCCAGTGGTCGGGCTCCTCGAGCTGGTAGCCGTTCTCGACCCGCTGGCGGAACATGCCGTACTCGTACCGCAGGCCGTAGCCCTTCACCGGCAGCTGCAGCGTCGCGCAGCTGTCGAGGAAGCAGGCGGCGAGGCGGCCCAGACCGCCGTTGCCCAGGCCCGCGTCGGGCTCGGCGTCGGCGATCGGCTCGAGGCGCATCCCGAGGTCGTAGAGCGCCCGGTGCACGGCGTGCGACAGGCCGAGGTTCAGCATCGCGTTGCCGAGCGCCCGCCCCATCAGGAACTCCATCGACAGGTAGTAGGCCCGCTTGGTACGCACGTCGTCGTAGGCGTAGAGCGTGCACTTCCAGCGCTCCATCAGGCGGGCGCGCAGCGTGAGGGCGAGCGCCGCGTAGGGGTAGTGCGGCGAGTCGCAGAACTTGTCGCGTCCCAGGTAGTGCGCGAAGTAGTGGCGGAAGTCCTGGCGGACGCTGTCGGCGTCCATGCCGAGCGGCGGCAGTCCGTTGACGTTGGCGTCGGGGTTGCTCTCGCAGGGTGGCGTGAAGGCGTTGTCGTGGGCGCTGCGCGGCATGTTGGGGTGCACCTGGTGGTCGTTGCCCTCGGCGGCAGGGCATTATGCACCGAAGCCGCCGCACGGCAGCGGCAGGGCGCGAGGTCTGGCAATGGGTGGGTGCGTCGTTTCGGAGTTGTGGGTCTACCCCGTGAAGTCGTGCCGCGGCATCGCGCTGGAGCAGGCGGAGATCGGGCCGCGCGGCATCCGCTGGGACCGGCACTGGATGGTCGTCGACACCGCGGGTCAGTTCCTCACGCAGCGCCAGCTGCCGGCGATGGCACTGGTGCGCACGGCGCTGCGGGACGACGGGCTCGCGCTCGAGGCGCCCGGGCGCGCGCCGATCACCGTGCCCTACGACGCCGGCGAGGAGCGCATCCGCGTCAGGGTCTGGGGCGACGAGGTCCCGGCCCGCGCCGTCTCGACGGCCGCGGACCGGTGGTTGACCGACGTCCTGACCGCCCCCTGCCGTCTGGTGAGTTTTCCCGACGACGCGCCACGCGCCGTCGACGCCCAATACGGCCGGCCCGGCGACGAGACCGCCTTCTCCGACGGCTTTCCGCTGCTGCTGATCGGCCAGGGCTCGCTCGACGACCTGAACGTCCGGCTGCGCGAGCCGCTGCCGATGCGTCGTTTCCGCCCCAACCTCGTGGTGGCGGGCGCGGCCCCCTACGCCGAGGACGACTGGCGCCGGGTGCGCGCCGGCGCCCTCGAGCTGCGGGTGGTCAAGCCCTGCTCCCGCTGCGCGATCACGACGGTGGACCCGGAGCGCGGCGTGCGCGACGGCGGCGAGCCGCTCGACACCCTCGCCCGCTACCGCCGGCGCAACGGCCGCGTGTACTTCGGGCAGAACGTCATCCCCGACGGGCCCGGCGTCCTGCGGATCGGTGACGCCGTCGCGGTGCTAGCCTAGGCCCATGCCGCGCGACAGCCTCGACGACCTCAGCCAGCGCCTGCTCGCCTTCGCCCGGGCGCGCGACTGGGAGCAGTTCCACTCGCCGAAGAACCTGGCGATGGCGCTCATCGCCGAGTGCGCGGAGCTCGTCGAGCACTTCCAGTGGCTCAGCGAGGAACAGAGCTACGCCCTCCCGGCCGACAAGCGGGAGGCGGTCGCGCTCGAGATGGCGGACATCCTGATCTATCTGTTGCGCTGCGCCGAGCGGCTCGACGTCGACCTCGTCGACGCCGCCTACCGCAAGGTCGCGATCAACGAGGCCCGCTATCCCGTCGACCGCGTGCGCGGCGACGCCCGCCGCGCCAGCGAGTACGAGGACTGAGCCCGCTCAAGTTCGCCGCGGCCACGTCGCCAGACCCCTTGCCGGCGCCTCGCCCGCCGGCCGGAGACCGCGCGCGCATGCTGCTGCCGACCGACGCCGACGAGGAGATCGACCGCAAGGGTCTGGCGGCAGCGCTCGAGCGCTTCCTCAGGCTGCAGCGCGCCCGCCTGCGGCGCGTGAAGGCAGCGCTGCCGCCGCCGCACGCCGACTTCCTCGAGCTGCTGCCGCTGCTCTTCCACGTCAACCACGCCCGGCTGCCCGGATTCGCCGGGGCCGCCGTGCCGGCCGGCATCCCCGGCTACAAGCCGGGCGAGGAGGCGCTGCGCTGCGCGAAGGCGCTCGCCCCGAGCTTCCGCTACGAGCGCGGCGCCCTGCGCAGGGCGCCGGTGCAGGCGCTCTACCTGATGGGCAGCCTGGGCAGCCTCGGGCAGAGCGCCGGGAGCGACCTGGACGTCTGGCTCTGCCACGACCCGCAGCTCGCGCCGGAGCAGCGGGACGCCCTCGGCACGAAGGTGGCGCGGGTCGAGGCGCACGCCCGCCGGCTCGGGCTCGAGGCGCACGTGTTCCTCGTCGACGTGGACGAATTCCGGCGCGGCCGCGGCGTCGCCGCCCTCTCCGAGTCGTCGAGCGGCAGCACCCAGCACCAGCTCCTGCTGGACGAGTTCTACCGCAGCTCCATCCACCTCGCCGGCCGGACGCCGCTGTGGTGGCTGATCCCGCCCGGCGGCGGCGACGATGGCGCCCGCGCCCGCCGGCTGGTCGGCGCCCGCTTCGTGGACCCCGCCCTGTGGCTCGACTTCGGCGAGCTCGCCGGCCTCGCGCCCGACGAGTTCTTCGGCGCCGCCCACTGGCAGCTCTTCAAGGGGATCGACGCCCCGTACAAGAGCCTGCTCAAGATCCTGCTGATGGAGGCCTACTCGACCGAGTTTCCACGTCTGCGGTGGCTCAGCGAGGAGCTGAAGGCTGCGGTGTACGCGGGGCGCGAGGAGGACCTCGAGGCGCTGGACGCCTACGTCATGCTCTACCGGCGCGTGGAGCGCCACCTCGCCGGCGCAACCCGGGCAGACCGGCTCGAGCTCGCCCGCCGCGCTTTGTACTTCAAGGCGGGCCTCCCGCTGTCGGGCTCGCAGGGCGTGACGTGGAAGTCGGAGGCACTGCGCGGCCTGGTGGCCGCCTGGGGCTGGGACGCGCAGAAGCTGCGCGAGCTCGACGGGCGCGCGGCCTGGCCGCTCGAGCGCGTGCGCGAGGAGCGGGACCTGCTGGTGGCCGAGCTCGTCCGCTCGCACCGGACGCTCACCGCGTTCGCGCAGCGCCACGCCGCGGGTGGCGCAATCGACCCGACGGAGATCAGCCTCCTCGGCCGCAAGCTCTACGCCTCCCTCGAGCGGCGGCCAGGCAAGGTCGACTGGGTGAGCCTCGGCGGGAACGGCAGCCTCGCGGAGCTCCGCCTCCTGCTCCGGCCGGGCACCGAAGCGGGCCGGTGGCAGCTCGAGCGCGAGGGCGGCGCCGTGCTGAAGCGCGCCGAGTCGGCGCTCGAGGCGCTCGCCTGGGCGCACGTCAACGGCGTCATGACGCGCGGCAGCCGCGTCGCCTGCGAGGGGGCGCAGTCGCGCCCGGGCCGCGCGGAGCTGCAGCGCGCCCGCGTCGCGCTGGCGCGCCACCTGCCCGGCGGGCAACGCCCGGTCGTGGCGCTCGAGGCGCTCGCACGCCCCCCGCGGGCGGCGCGTTCCCTGGCCGTCACCAACCTCGGCTGGGAGCCGCTGGCCCACCTCTCGGACGCCGGGCTTCAGGTGCTCACCGAGCGCAATGACCCGCTCAGCTTCGGCGCGGCGCGCGTCTGTCTCCTGCAGCGCGTCGACTCCCTCGTGGTGACGACCTGGGGCGAGGTCCACGTCCGCAGGCACCGCGGCCCCGACGGGGTGCTCGACGCCCTGTGCCAGCACCTCGACCTCGCCTGGCCACCGGGGGTCGCGCCGGTGGAGCTCGACTGCCACGGGGCGGGCGGCGCGCGGGCGGCGCTGGTCGCTCGCCGGCTCGAGACCCTGGCCCGCGACGTCGCGCACGCCTTCACGACCCACGGCGAGCACGCCCGCTACCTGGTCGCGATGGCCGACGCCCATTACCTGGTGCAGCGCGACGAGGGGCGCTTCCGCTGCCTGCGGGCGACGGACGTCGCCGCCCTGCGCGAGCTCCTCGCCGAGCCGCAGGCGCGGCCGCGGCGGGTGATCGCGGACCGCGGCGCGCTCGTCGGCGACCCGCTCTCCGCCGTGCTGCAGCCAGGCCCCGACGCCGCGTTCCGCGTGTACAGCCTGCAGCACGCCGACCGCGTCGAGCTCCACGTCGTCGATGCCCACGGCGCCCTCTTCCACCAGGAGGTTGCGGGAGCCGAGGAGGCCTACTGCCTGGTGCAGCAGCGGCGGTTCCTCGATGCGCTCGCGCGGCGGCAGACGGTCGCGTCGCCGGACGCGGCGCGCGCCTGGCTGGGGGGCGGGCCGCTCTTCTACCGGTTGGCGCGGGCGAGCGTGGGCTGGGAGGCGACGCCGCTCGCGGTGGCCGCGTCGCTCGATCACGTCGACCTCACGCTCGTGACGGTGCCGGGTGGCGGCTTCCGGATCGCGTGCGACGGCGACGAGGTCGACTCGCAGGTCCTCGGCGAAGGGATCTACGAGGCCGCCGCCCGACTGGTGCTGAGCCGGCGGCGCGCCGGCGCCGACTATCCGATCTACCTCACGGGCATCCTGCCGACCGGCGGCCCGGAGAGCCCTGCGGCGGCGATGCCGCTGCTCGCCCTCAAGCGCCGCGTCGAGGCGCGGCTCAACGCCGCGCGGGCCAGGTTGCGCAGCTAGCCGGGAGGGGCGGCGAGGCGCGACTCGAGCCACGCGGCGAGCGCCGCAAGGGCGTCGTCGGCGACCGCGTGGCCGCTCCCTCCGGCCCACCAGGTCACCTCGTCACCCCGACCCTCGAGCCAGTCGCGCGCCGACTCGGCGACCGCGATCGGCACGACGTCGTCGTCCGGCGCGTGGGCGAGGAACACCGCGCGCGGCGGCCCGTCCGGGGCGAGCCGCTCGCGCTGCGGGAGATAGGTCGAAAGCGCCGCGACCCCGAGCAGGGGTCCTGTGCGGCGCAGGGCCGCCTGAAGAGCCACCGCGCCACCCTGCGAGAAGCCGGCGAGCAGCAGGCGCTCGGGCGGCAGGCCGCGATCGAGCTCGCGTTGCGCCAGGCGGGCGACGGTCTCGACGGCCGCGTCGAGCCCGGCGGGCGTGCCCCGCTGGTCGAAGTCCTCGCTCACCACGTCGAACCACGCGCGCAGGCGAAAGCGGTGATACAGGGTGACGGGGAGGCGGGGCGCGCGGGGCAGCACGAAGTGCAGCGGGTGGAGGCAACGCTCGGCCAGCACCGTGGCCGCGGGCACGAGGTCCTCGGCGTCGGCGCCGAGGCCGTGCAGCCAGATCACGGTGGCGTGCGCGCGCCGCTTCGGGAGGATCTCGAGCGGCGTGTCGACCGCGGCGTGCGTCATGGTTCCGGTCTCCGGCGCACCGCGGGTGCGCGTCGCGGCGTCCCGATTATACTGGCCGCCTTCCGCCGTCCCGCCGAGGGTTCCGTCGCATGCCGCGCCTCTCTCCCTTCGCCCTCGCCGCCGCGCTCCTCGCCACGCCGCTCGTCACGGCCTGCGGTCAGAAGGGACCGCTCTACCTGCCCGACAAGCCGCCGCCGGCCGAGGCCAAGAAGTACCCGCAGAAGCCCGACAAACCGGCCGAGTGAGCGAGACGCCATGGATTTCTTCCAATACCACGGGAACGTCCTGCACGCGGAAGGCGTCCCGCTCGACCGCATCGCCGCGGAGTTCGGGACGCCTACCTACGTCTACTCGCGTGCCACCCTCGAGCGCCACTGGCACGCCTTCGACCAGGCCTTCGCGGGCCGGCCTCACCTGGTGTGCTACGCGGTCAAGGCGAACGGCAACCTCGGCGTCCTGAACGCCCTCGCCCGGCTCGAATCGGGCTTCGACATCGTCTCGCTCGGCGAGCTCGAACGCGTGCTCGCCGCGGGCGGCGAGGCAAGGCGCGTCGTGTTCTCGGGCGTCGGCAAGCGCGCCGACGAGATGCGCCGCGCGCTGGAGCTGGGCATCCGCTGCTTCAACGTCGAGTCCGTCGCCGAGCTCGAACGCCTCAACCGCGTCGCCGAGCAGCTGGGGCGCGTCGCGCCGGTGTCGCTGCGGGTCAATCCCGACGTCGACGCAGGAACGCACCCGTACATCTCGACGGGCCTCAAGGAGAACAAGTTCGGCGTCGACATCGCCGACGCGCCGATGGTCTACCGGCGCGCGGCGGAGCTCCCCGGCATCGAGGTCACCGGCGTCGACTTCCACATCGGCTCGCAGCTGACGTCGATCGCCCCCTTCCTCGACGCGCTGGACCGCGTCCTCGACCTGGTCCGCCGCCTCGGCGACGACGGCATCCACCTCCGCCACATCGACATCGGGGGCGGGCTCGGGGTGCGCTACCGGGACGAGGCCCCGCCGGAGCCGGCCGACTACGCGGCGGCGATCGAGGAGCGCCTGCGCGACCTCCCGCTCGAGGTGCTGATCGAGCCGGGCCGGGCGATCGCCGCGAACGCCGGCGTGCTGCTCACCCGCGTCGAGTACCTCAAGCCGACGGCGCACCGGCGCTTCGCCATCGTCGACGCGGCGATGAACGACCTGATCCGACCGGCCCTCTACGAGGCCTTCCACGACGTGGTGCCGGTGCGCGCCGACTGCGTCGGCGAGGAGCTCGTCTACGACTTGGTGGGGCCGGTCTGCGAGAGCGCCGACTTTCTGGCCCACGGGCGCCCGCTGCGGCTCTCGTCGGGCGACCTGCTCGCCCTGCGCACCACCGGGGCCTACGGCTTCTGCATGGCCTCCAACTACAACGGGCGGCCCCGCGCCGCCGAGGTCATGGTGGACGGCGACCGCGTGCACCTGGTGCGGCGGCGCGAGACCTGCCACGACCTCTACCGCGGCGAGTCCGTCCTGCCGTGAGGCGGACGCCCGAGCCCGCCGAGCTGATGGACGACCCCGCCCAGGCGCGGGCCTACGCCGACGCCGACTTCGACGCGTCGAACGCCCTGTTCGTGGCGCTCTTCGGTCGCCTCCACCCCGGCGGCTTCCGCGGTCGCGCGCTCGACCTCGGGTGTGGCCCCGGCGACATCCCGATCCGGCTCGCCCGCGCCCATCCCGACGCGGCGATCGACGCGGTGGACGGCGCCGAGGCGATGCTGGCCATCGCGCGCCGGGCGGCGGCGGCCGAACCGCAGGTGGCCGCGCGACTCCGCTGGCTGCGGGCGATCGTCCCGGACCCGGCGCTCGAGACCGGCGCCTACGACGCGGTGCTGTCGAACAGCCTGCTGCACCACGTCGGCGACCCGGTCGGCCTCTGGCGGACGGTGCGCGACGCCGCGCGGCCGGGCGCCGCCGTGCTGGCGATGGACCTCGCCCGCCCGGCGGACGAGGGCGAGGTGGAGCGGCTGTTGGCGCTGCACGCCGTCGGCGCGCCGGACCTGGTGCTCCGCGACTTCCGCGCCTCGCTGCACGCCGCCTACCGGGTGGAGGAGGTCAGGGAGCAACTGGCCGCGGCCGGCCTCGCCGGTCTCGAGGTCGCGATGGTGAGCGACCGGCACCTGGCGGTGTACGGCAGGCTGCCGGCCGGCTGACCCTCGGGAGCCGGAGGACACGCGCGGCCCGTCGGCCCACCTCCCGGGCCGCAGGGAGTAAGCTTGCGCCAATGTCGCTGCGCTTCACCAAGATGCACGGTCTCGGCAACGACTTCGTCGTGATCGACGCCGTGCGGCAGAGGGTGGCGCTCACCCCGGAACAGGTGCGCTTCCTCGCCGACCGCCATTTCGGCGTGGGCTGCGACCAGGTGCTGCTGGTCGAGCCGGCGCGGCTGCCGGACACCGCCTTCCACTATCGCATCCACAACGCCGACGGCTCCGAGGTCGAGCAGTGCGGCAATGGCGCGCGCTGCTTCGCGCGCTTCGTGCGCGACCAGGGTCTGACGGACGCCGATCGCATCGCGGTGGGCACCGCGCGCGGCCGGATCGTGCTCGAGATCGAGCCCGACGGTCAGGTGCGCGTGGACATGGGCGTGCCGCGGTTCGAGCCCGCGGACCTGCCCTTCGAGGCGCCGGCGCGGCAGCTCGTCTACCCGCTCGCCGTGGCCGGCGAGACGGTGGAGGTCGGCGCCGTGTCGATGGGCAACCCGCACGCCGTGCTGCTCGTCGACGACGTCGCGACGGCGCCGGTCGCCCGGCTGGGCCCGCTGATCGAGCGCCACCCGCGCTTCCCACGCCGCGTCAACGTGGGCTTCCTCGCCGTGCGGGGGTCTGACCGCGTCGACCTGCGCGTCCACGAGCGCGGCGTCGGCGAGACGCTGGCCTGCGGCACGGGCGCCTGCGCGGCGGTGGCTCACGGGCGCCTGCGCGGCCTGCTGGGCGAGCGGGTGCGCGTGCGGCTGCCGGGCGGCGAGCTGCGCATCGCCTGGCGGGGCGAGGGCGACCCGGTGTGGATGACCGGCCCGGCGGCGACGGTCTACGAGGGCGTGATCGACCTATGAGCGGCGAGGAGGGGCAGGTGGCGGGCGACGAGATGGAGCGGCAGGTGGCGGACTACCTCGCCGGCCACCCGGAGTTCTTCGCGCGTCACGCCGATCTGCTCACCGGGTTGCGCATCCCGCACCAGCCGGGCGAGGCGGTGTCGCTGGTGGAGCGCCAGCTCGGGCTCCTGCGGGCCCAGGCGGACCAGTTGCGCGCGCAGCTGCAGGACCTCATCGGCGTGGCGCGGGACAACGAGCGGCTGCACGACCGGCTGCACCGGCTGACGCTCGCCCTGATGGACGCGCCCGGCCCCGACGCCGTGCTCGACACGCTCCGCACGGAGCTCACGGCGCACTTCGGCGCCGACGCCGTCGCGTTGCGGCGGGCGGCCGACGCGGACGAGCTCAATCGCCCGCACGACCCGGCGGACGCGCCCGGCGCCCGGCTGCTGCGCGAGCTCCTCGCCACCGGCCGGCCACGCTGCGGACCGCTCGGGCCGCTCGAGACCGCCTACTTCTTCGGCCCCAACGCCAGCGACGCCCGCTCCGTCGCGCTGATCCCGCTGCTCGGCGCAGGCCTCACCGCCGCGCTGGCGGTGGGGAGCCGCGACCCCGACCGTTTCGTCGCCGGTCAGGCGACGGACTTCCTCACGCGCCTGGGCGAGGTGGTCGCGCGGGCACTCCAGGGGCTGCTGCCCGGCGAGGTCTCCGCTGCACTCGCCGACGCCTGAGCCGGGCGCGCCGGACGGCCCCGTCGCGGCCTTCCTCGCGCACCTGCGGCACGAGCGGCGGCTGTCCCCGCGCACCGCCGACGGCTATGGGCGCGACCTCGCCGCCTTCACCGAGTGGCTCGCCGGGCACGGGCCGGCCGACGTCGCCGCGGTGACCGAGCACCACGTCCGCGCCTTCGTCGCGGCGCGGCGGCGCGGCGGCGCATCGGGACGCAGCGTGCAGCGCGCGCTCTCCGCGCTGCGCAGCTTCTACCGCTACCTGCTGCGCGAGGGCTTGGCGGGCTCGAGCCCCGCACAGGGCCTGCGTGCGCCCAAGTCGCCGCGCAAGCTGCCGGCGACGCTCGACCCCGACCAGCTGGCGCACCTGCTCGACGCGCCGGCCGACTCGCCGCTCGCGATCCGCGACGCGGCGATCATGGAGCTCTTCTACTCGTCCGGCCTGCGCCTCGCCGAGCTGGTGGGGCTCGACCGCGCCGACCTGGACCTCGCCGACGCGATGGTGGAGGTGCGCGGCAAGGGCGCGAAGACCCGGCGCGTGCCGATCGGCGGGCCGGCGCTCGAGGCGCTGCGCCGCTGGCTCGCGGTCCGGCCGACGCTCGCCGCCGAGGGCGAGCCGGCGGTGTTCGTGAGCGAGCGGGGCCGTCGCCTGCACCCGCGCACGGTGCAGGTGCGGCTTCGGCAGCTCGCGCTGGCGCGGGGTGCGCCGCGCCACGTCCACCCGCACCTGCTGCGCCACTCCTTCGCGAGCCACCTGCTCGAGTCGTCCGGCGACCTGCGCGCGGTGCAGGAGCTGCTGGGCCACGCCAACATCGGCACGACCCAGGTCTACACCCACCTCGACTTCCAGCACCTCGCGCAGGTCTACGACACCGCGCACCCTCGGGCGCGGCGCAAGGGCGGCGTGCCGAAGAAGCCGGAGCCGGATCCGACGTAGCGCTGCAGCCGGTCGTGTCCGCGTGTGGCATGCGCGTCCGCTACCTCGTCTTGGGCGGATCGGTCCGAAGGGGGACCCGCGCCGACCCCCTCGGTTACAATCCCGGTCCCCTCGCCAGCAGACCCAGCCCCATGGAAACCTTCCACGGCACCACCATCCTCTCGGTGCGGCGGGACGGCCGGGTCGTGCTCGGCGGCGACGGCCAGGTCTCGCTCGGCAACACGATCATGAAGGGCAACGCCCGCAAGGTGCGCCGGCTCTACAAGGACCGGGTCCTGGCGGGCTTCGCCGGGGCGACCGCCGACGCCTTCACCCTGTTCGAGCGCTTCGAGGGCAAGCTCGAGAAGCACAGCGGCCACCTGACGCGCGCCGCCGTCGAGCTCGCGAAGGACTGGCGCACCGACCGCATGCTGCGCCGCCTCGAGGCCCTGCTGTGCGTCGCCGACCGCAGTGCTTCGCTCATCATCTCGGGCACCGGCGACGTCATCGAGCCCGAGCACGAGCTGATGGCGATCGGCTCGGGCGGCCCCTACGCCCAGGCCGCCGCGCGGGCGCTGCTGGCCCACAGCCAGCTGCCGGCGCGGGACATCGTCGAGCAGGCGCTGCACATCGCGGCGGACATCTGCGTCTACACCAACCACAACCTCGCCATCGAGGAACTGGAGCCCGAAGCCTGAGCCCCATGCCGCACCTCACGCCTCAAGAGATCGTCCGCGAGCTCGACAAGCACATCGTCGGCCAGGACGCCGCCAAGCGCGCGGTGGCGATCGCGCTGCGCAATCGCTGGCGGCGGCTGCAGGCCCCCGAGGCGCTGCGCAACGAGATCACACCCAAGAACATCCTCATGATCGGCCCGACCGGTGTCGGCAAGACCGAGATCGCGCGCCGCCTCGCGAAGCTCGCGGAGGCGCCCTTCATCAAGGTGGAGGCAACCAAGTTCACCGAGGTCGGCTACGTCGGGCGCGACGTCGAGTCGATCATCCGCGACCTGGCCGACGTCGCGGTGAAGATGGTCCGCGAGCAGGAGACGGCGAAGGTGCAGGACCAGGCCGAGCTCGCCGCCGAGGAGCGGGTGCTCGACGCCCTGTTGCCGGCGCCGCAGCGGGACCCCTGGGACGCCGACACCACCCCCGTCCGGGCGGACTCCCCGACCCGCGAGCGCTTCCGGCAGAAGCTGCGCGCGGGCGAGCTCGACGACCGCGAGATCGAGGTCGACGTGTCCGGTCCCAGCGTCGGCGTCGACATCGTGGCGCCGCCAGGCATGGAGGAGATGACCAGCCAGCTGCAGGGGCTTTTCCAGAACCTCGGCGCGGGACGCAGCAAGCGCCGCAAGCTGCCCATCCGCGAGGCGCTCGTGCTGCTGCGCGACGAGGAGGCGGCCAAGCGGGTCAAGGAAGAGGACCTCAAGCTGCGCGCGATCGCGATCGCCGAGCAGCAGGGCATCGTCTTCATCGACGAGATCGACAAGGTGGCGAGCCGGTCGGACTACGGCGGGCCGGACGTCTCGCGCCAGGGCGTGCAGCGCGATCTGCTGCCGCTGGTCGAGGGCTGCACCGTGTCCACCAGGCACGGCACCGTGCGCACCGACCACATCCTCTTCATCGCCTCCGGCGCCTTCCACCTCGCCAAACCCTCCGACCTCGTGCCCGAGCTGCAGGGCCGGCTGCCCATCCGGGTCGAGCTCGGCGCCTTGAGCTCCGAGGATTTCACCCGCATCTTGACCGAGCCGGATGCGTCCCTGACCGCGCAGTACCGCGCCCTGCTCGCCACCGAGGGAGTGGAGCTCGCGTTCGCGCCCGACGGGATCCGGCGCATCGCCGAGATCGCCTGGCAGGTCAACGAGCGCACCGAGAACATCGGCGCGCGCCGCCTGCACACCGTGCTGGAGCGGCTGCTCGAGGAGATTTCCTTTCGTGCGGCCGAGTCCGCCGGAACGACGGTGACCATCGACGCGGCCTACGTCGACGCGCACCTCTCGGCGCTCGCCGCCGACGAGGACCTGACGCGTTACATCCTCTAGCCCGCTGCCCCGGAGTCATACCCATGAGCAAGCCGATCCCCACCGAGCTCAACCTGCGCCGCCAGTCGCGGGTCCTCGAGGTCACATTCGACGACGGCGCGACCTTCGCGCTGCCCTGCGAGTACCTGCGCGTCTACTCGCCCTCCGCGGAGGTGCAGGGCCACAGCCCCGACCAGCGCGTGCTGCAGGTCGGCAAGGAGGACGTGAACATCGACCGGATCGAGCCGGTGGGCAACTACGCCGTGCTGCTGCACTTCGACGACGGCCACAACACGGGCATCTACGCCTGGGACACGCTGTACAGCCTGGGCAGGAACTACGCCGAGCTCTGGGCGCAGTACCTCAACGAGCTCGAGGCCGCGGGCCACAAGCGCAAGCAGCCGTCGTGAGCGACGACAAGACCACCCACTTCGGGTTCGAGACGGTCGACGAGGCCGAGAAGGCGAGCCGCGTGCGCGGGGTCTTCGACTCCGTGGCGTCGCGCTACGACCTCATGAACGACCTGATGTCCTTCGGGGTCCACCGCCTGTGGAAGCGCTTCGCCGTCGAGCTCGCCGGCGTGCGCGCCGGGCAGCGCGTGCTCGACCTGGCGTCCGGCACGGGCGACCTCGCCGCGCGCTTTGCCGGCCTGGTGGGCCCGTCCGGTCTGGTGACGATGACGGACATCAACGCCGCCATGCTGGCGCGCGGCCGCGACCGCATCCTGGACGACGGGCGCGGCGGCAACGTGCGCTACGCGCAGGTGGACGCCGAGGCGCTGCCGTTTCCCGACGACACTTTCGACTGCGCCACCATCGCCTTCGGCCTGCGCAACGTCACCCGCAAGGAGCACGCGCTCGCCGAGATGCACCGGGTGCTGCGGCCCGGCGGCCGGGCGCTCGTGCTCGAGTTCTCGCACCCGACGACGCGGCCGCTCCGGGCCGCCTACGACGTCTACTCGTTCCAGGTCCTGCCGCGGCTCGGGCGCCTCGTCACGGGCGACGAGGCGAGCTATCGCTACCTGGCGGAGTCGATCCGCGTGCACCCGGACCAGGACACCCTGCGGGAGATGATGGCCGCAGCCGGGTTCGACCGCTGCGACGTCCACAACCTGACCGGCGGCATCGTCGCCGTGCACCGCGGCTTCAAGCTGTGAGCGCGCGCGACCTCGCCACCGCCTCCCTCGAGACCGCGATCGACGCGGTGCTCGGCCTCGACCCCGCGGCCCGCGAGGCGCTGGCCGCGCTGCACGGCAAGGTCGTCGGCATCGAGGTGCGCGGCCTGGGCCTCGCGTTCTTCCTCGCGCCGGACGCGGCGGGCCGGCTGCAGGTCCTCGCGGCGCACGAAGGCGAACCGGACTGCTGGCTGCGCGGCACGCCCATCGACCTCGCCCGTACCGGCGGCGGTCCGGCGGGGGCGCGGCAGCTGTTCTCGGGGCAGGTGCGGATCGAGGGCGACAGCGCCCTCGCCCACCGCTTCGGCACGATCCTCGCGGGCCTCGACGTCGACTGGGAAGAGCAGCTCTCGCGCCTCACGGGCGACCTCGTCGCGCACGAGGTCGGCAGCGCCGCGCGGGCCGCCGCGGCGCTCGGCCGGAGCGCAAGCCTGGCCGTCGAGCGCAACCTGCGCGAGTACGTGCAGGAGGAGGCGCGGCTGGTGCCGACCCGCTACGAGATCGAGGAGTTTCTCGCGGCGGTCGACCGGCTGCGCGACGACGTCGAGCGGCTCGCCGCGCGCGTCGACCGCCTCGCGGCCTGCTCGGACGGGGCGGGAGAGGGCGCTTGATCCGGCCGGCCGAGGCCCTGCGGGTCTTCCACATCGCCTGGGTCCTGCTGCGCCACGGCCTCGACGAGTTCGTCCTCGCCGCCCACCTGTTCCGGCCGATCCGCTTCTTCCGCTTCTTCTCGCCGTTCTACTGGCTCTCGCGGGGACGCCGGCCGGGCTACGGCGTGCGCATCCGGCGCGCGCTGGAGGACCTCGGGCCCATCTTCGTGAAGTTCGGGCAGATCCTGTCGACGCGCCGCGACCTGCTGCCGGACGACATCGCCAACGAGCTCGCCAGGCTGCAGGACAGCGTCCCGCCCTTCCCCGGAACCCAGGCGCGCGCGATCGTCGAGGCCGCCTACGGCCGGCCGGTCACCGAGGTGTTCGCCGCCTTCGACGAGCGGCCGCTCGCGTCGGCGTCGATCGCGCAGGTGCACGCCGCGCGGCTGCGCAGCGGCCAGGAAGTGGTCGTTAAGGTGGTGCGGCCGGGCATCGCGAAGACGATCCGGCGCGACGTCGATCTGCTCTACACGCTGGCGCGCCTCGCGCAGCGCTATTCGAAGGAGGCGCGCCGGCTGCGCCCGCTGGAGGTGGTGCAGGAGTACGACAAGACCATCTTCGACGAGCTCGATCTGCTGCGCGAGGCGGCGAACTGCTCGCAGCTGCGCCGCAACTTCCTCGGCAGCGAGATGCTCTACGTCCCCGAGGTGCACTGGGACTACTGCCGTCCGAACGTCATGGTCATGGAGCGCGTCTACGGCACGCCCGTCGACGAGGTCGACGCGCTGCGCGCCCAGGGCGTTAGCCTCAAGCTGCTCGGCGAGCGCGGGGTGGAGATCTTCTTCACCCAGGTGTTCCGCGACAATTTCTTCCACGCGGACATGCACCCCGGGAACATATTCGTCGCGCCCGACGGCCGCTACATCGCCCTCGACTTCGGCATCATCGGGACGCTGACGACCGAGGACCAGCGCTACCTCGCGGAGAACCTGCTCGCCTTCTTCCACCGCGACTACCGCCGCGTCGCCGAGCTGCACGTCGAGTCGGAGTGGGTGCCGCGCACGACGCGCGTCGACGAGCTCGAGTCCGCGATCCGCACGGTCTGCGAGCCGATCTGGGAGCGGCCGCTGTCCGAGATCTCCTTCGGCCACTTCCTGCTGCGCCTGTTCCAGACCGCGCGCCGCTTCGACATGGAGGTCCAGCCCCAGCTCGTGCTGCTGCAGAAGACCCTCCTCAACATCGAGGGCCTGGGGCGGATGCTCTATCCCGAGCTCGACCTGTGGCGGACCGCGAAGCCGTTCATGGAGCGCTGGATGCGCGAGCGGGTGGGACCGCGGGCGGTGCTCCGGCAGGTGCGCGACGCGCTCCCCGACTGGGGCGAGGCGCTGCCCCAGCTGCCTCAGCTCGCGCACCGGGTGCTGAGCGACGCGGCGGCTGGCCGGCTCCAGCTGGGGTGGCGGTCGCCCGAGATCGATCGGCTGCGGCGCGAGCTGCGGGAGCACAACCGGCGGACGGTCGCCGCCGTCTCGGGGGCCTCCCTGCTCGTGTCCGGCGCGCTCGTCGCGACGCTCGGCCCGCAGATCCTCGCGACCGCGCTGCTGGGCGGGGGCTTCCTCGCCGTCGGCGCGTTCCTGCTGACGCGCGCCGCGTGGGCGCGCGCCGACTGAGCGGTCGCTCAGCGCAGCAGCACCTCGAGGCGCGCGATCTGGTCGAGCCGCACGTGCGAGACCAGGTGGCCACCGTGCATGCGCTGGTCGACGTTGGCCTGAGTCGCGTCCACCGACTGGAGCACGCCTTCGCGAGGCGCCTTGCCGTCGCGGGTGTGCAGGCGCACGCGGTGGTCGACGTAGCTGGCGATGTCCACGACCGGGCGGTCCTGGAAAGTGGCCTTCGGCACGGGTGCCTGGGCCGCACCTGACCCACCCGTTCCCGCGGGGGCGGCGGAGGTCGTGCGCAGGGGCTCGGTGCCCAGATCCTCCACCAGGGTGCCGTTGAGGTACAGCTCGAGGCCGGCGACGCGCTGCCAGTCGGCGAGCGACCGGCTGGCGCCTGCCGCGAGCATCATCGGCGACACCTCGCCGTCCGGCCGGATCACGAGCTTGATCTCTCCCGGCCGCGCGAGATAGGCGCGCAGCGCGTCGCGCAGCCCGGGCCCGGGGGCGACCCCGAACCGGTCGGCGAAGAGCTGGTCGGCGCCGTCCGCGAGCGCACGCAGGAAGCCGGCGCGGTCGGTGCCGCGGCGCTGCGCGCAGTGATCGGCGATGCGGCCGACGGCCGCGTCGCCGGGACGGTAGCGCACCACCGCTTTCCTGAACGCCGGCAATGGCCCCGTGCCGCTGAATTCGGCCGCCGCGTCGAGCTCGTCGACCCCGCGGGTCGCGTAGCGGAAATTCATCCCGAAGCGCCCCTCGTCCTTGCGCATCGAGAGGTCCATCGCGAAGTCGATGACGAGGTTCTCCATCCCGGCGGCCGCGAGCAGGGCCGGGTCGGGCGGCCCGCCGAAGCTGCAGGCGTCGGCCTTGCCGTCGCGCTGCAGGAGGTCGAGCAGCGCGCCGCGCAGGGGAATCTGGACGCCGTCCACCACGACCCGCAGCCGCTCCGGCGCTTCGTCCGCGCGCCGCGGCAGGCCCGCGAAGAGCAGGCGCGGGTCGCCGGTCTCGACCCGGATCGACGCGACGTCGATGTCCTGCGCGATCATTCGCGGCGCGATCGTGACGCCCCTCACCTCGACCGCCCCGGCGAGCTCCGTGGCGATGCCCTTCCAGCGCAGCTCCGCGTAAGGACGCGCCAGCCGCGCGAGCTCGTCGAGCTGGCTCTTGACGCGCCACCAGGCGTAACCCTTGACGGCCCCGTACGCCACGCCGACGGCGACGACCGCGCCGACGAGCACCTTGATCACCTTCGCCATCGGGCCTCCCCTGACCCCTCAGGAACGCACCAGGGCGCGCTCGACCTCGTCGCGCCGCGCCCGGCCGAGCAGCCGCTCGACGAGCTCGAGCGCGAAGTCCATCGCGGTGCCGGGACCACGCGAGGTCACGACCCGCCCGTCGCTCACGACGGCGTCCCGCAGGATCTGCGTGCGCGGCAGCTGCAGGGAGTCCAGCACGCCCGGATAGGCGGTGGCGCGGCGGCTGTCGAGCAGCCCCGCGCTCGCGAGCACCTTCGGCGCGGCGCAGATGGCGGCGGTGTAGCGGCCCGCCTCGGCCATCCGCCGCAGCAACCGGTGCACGCGCGGGTCCGCGTCGAGGTGGTCTGCGCCGGGAAGCCCGCCCGGCAGCACGACCATGTCGAAGTCCTGGTCGAGCACCTCGTCGAGCGTCGCGTCGGGCAGCAGCACGACGCCGCGGCTCGCCCGCACCGGTCCCGCCGCCAGCCCCGCGGTCACCACCTCGACGCCGGCGCGGCGCAGCAGATCGACGACCGTGACGGCCTCGAGCTCCTCGCAGCCCTCGGCCAGGGGTACCAGCACGCGCGCCATGGCCTTCTCCCGGATCAGCCGGTCTTCTGGGACTGGATTATCGACAGCCCCTTGAGGAGGTTGAGGGCCTCGCCCAGCTCGTAGTCTTCCTCGGCGAGCGGCCGCGCCTCCTTCTCCTTGTCCTTGTCCTTGTCTTTGTCCTTCTCCTTGCGCGGACTCTTGCCGGACTTGCCGTTCGGGTTCGCGAGGTGACCGGACAGCTCGGCCTCGCGCAGGCGCGTGTCTCCGTCCTCGCTCTTCGCGACCTTGACCGTGGCGAGCTCGATGTCGGGCTTGATGCCCTCGGCCTGGATCGAACGCCCGCTCGGCGTGAAGTACTGGGCCGTCGTCAGCTTGAGGGCCGTCCGCTCGCTGATCGGGATGATGGTCTGCACCGAGCCCTTGCCGAAGGTCGGGCGCCCCATGATCACCGCACGCTTCTGGTCCTGCAGCGCGCCCGCCACGATCTCGGACGCGGAGGCGGAGCCCGCGTTGACGAGGACGACCATCGGCGTGCCCTCGACCACGTCGTCGGGCGAGGCCTCGAACTTGAGCTGCGAGTCCTTCACCCGGCCCTCCGTGTAGACGATGAGGCCGCCCTTGAGGAAGGCGTCACTGACGGCGACCGCGGCGTTGAGCACCCCGCCCGGGTTGTTGCGCAGATCGAGCACGAGTCCCTTGAGGCGCCCGCCCGCCTGCTTCTTGAGCGCGCTGACGGCCTTGAGCAGGTCCTCGGCCGTGTGGGCCTGGAACTGGCTGAGCCGCACGTAGCCGTAGCCGGGCTCGAGCATGCGGCTCTTGACGCTCGCCACCTTGATGACGGCGCGCTCGAGCGTCACGTCGAAGGGCTTGTCGCGCCCCTCGCGCATGATCGTGAGGGTGATGCTGGTGCCGGGCTTGCCGCGCATGAGCTTCACCGATTCGTCGAGCGACATCCCCTTCACGTTCTTGTCGTCGAGCTTCATGACGAGGTCGCCGGACTTGATCCCGGCGCGCGCGGCCGGCGTGTCGTCGATCGGCGCGATCACCTTGAGGAAGCCGTCCTCCATGCCGACCTCGATGCCGAGGCCGCCGAACTCGCCGCTCGTTCCGACCTTGATCTCGCGGTACTCGTCCTCGTTGAGGTAGCTCGAGTGCGGATCGAGTCCGCTGAGCATGCCGCGGATGCCCTGTTCGAGCAGCTTCTTGTCGGGGACCTTCTCGACGTAGTCGCTCTTGATGCGGCCGAAGACCTCGGCGAACACCCGGAGGTCGTCGAAGGGAATCTGCTCCTGTTTCGTCTCGGGCGCAGCGTGCGCGCCCCCGCCGAGCCCCAGCGCCGAGGCGAGGAGCGCCGCCGGCCAAGCCTTGAGTCGTCTTCCTGCGCTCATGCGTCCCGTCCCGATTCAGCCCACCCGATTGCCCTGCACCCGTCGGCACCAGCCGACAGGATCGACCGCCCGGCCCTGCTGCCGGATCGCGAAGTACACCGCGGCATCGTCGCGGCCGCCGCTCGCGCCTGCAAGAGCCAGCACCTCGCCCGGCGCGACCCAGTCGCCCGGCTCCTTGAGCAGGCTGTCGTTGTGCCCGTACAGGCTCATGTAGCCGTCGCCGTGGTCGACGATCACCAGCAGCCCGTACCCCCGCAGCCAGTCGGCAAAGGCCACCCTGCCGTGGTGGACCGCCCGGACCTCGGCGCCTTCGCGGGCGCCGATCAGCACCCCGTCGGCGACGAGGCCGTTGCCCCGGTCGTCGCCGAAGCGCACGGCGAGCGCCCCGGCAGCCGGCCAGGGCAGGCGGCCCTTGAGGGAGGCGAACGGCTGGGCGGCGGGGTGTCCCGGGGGCAGGCTCGACAGCGCATCCCGCAGCTGCTCGAGCAGCCGCTGCATCCGTGCCTCGTCCCGGCCGAGCTGCGCGAGGGTCTGCCCCTGCGCGCGGAGCTGGATGCCTAACGCCTCCGCCGCGGCGCGCCGCATGCCGCGCGCCGACTCGAGCTCCGCCTTCTCGGCGCTCTCGCGGGCCTGCAGCTCGGCCAACTCCGCCGACTCCTTGGCAAGCGCCTGTTCGGCCGCCTCCAGCTTGCCGGCGGCCTCGTGGACTGCCGCCACCTGGGCCGCCCGACCACGGTAGAAATAGTCGTAATACACTGACATGCGGCTCGCAACGGCAGGATCCTCCTGGCGCAGCAGCAGCTGGAGGCGGCCCTGCCGGCCGCCGACGTAGCCGGCGCGCAGCTGGCGGGCGAGCAGCGCCCGTTCCCTGTCCAGGCGCACCCGCGCCGCCTTGTGTTCGGCCTCGAGCCCCTTGAGCCGCTTCTGCAGTCCCGGCGCCTTGCGGGCGATCTCCCGGAGGCTGCGCGTGAGGTCACCGATTCGCTTGTCGGTCGACTCGAGGTCGTGCAGGAGCGCGTCACGTTCGTCGCGGGTGGCCTGTTCGTCGACCCGGAGCGCGTCGATGCGCTCGCGCAGCTGCCGCAGGTCGGCTTCCCGCGCCTTGAGATCGGACTCGGTGGGCGGTGGGGGCGGAGGCGCCTTGACCGCGGCGGCCGCGATGCCGACGCACAGCGCCGCCGCCAGCGGCCAGACCAGGCGGCGCCCCATCACGCGGTCGCGGCCGCCCTCTCGAAGGCGATCAGCGAGCGCCCCGTCATCTCGGCCGGCTGCGGCAGGCCCATGATGGCGAGCAGCGTGGGGGCGATGTCGCACAGGGCCCCGCCCTCGGTCAGGGCCGCCGGCCGGTTGCCGACGTAGATCAGCGGCACCAGGTTGTTCGTGTGCGCGGTGTGCGGCTGCCCCGCCTCCTCGTCGACCATCTGCTCCGCGTTGCCGTGGTCTGCCGTGATCAGCATCTCGCCGCCGGCCTTGTGCAAGGCCTGGACCACGCGCCCCAGACAGTGGTCCAGGGTCTCGATGGCGAGGACGGCGGGGTCGTACCGGCCGGTGTGGCCGACCATGTCGGCGTTCGCGTAGTTGCAGATGATGGCGTCGTACCTGCCGCCCAGGATCGCGTCGACGAGCGCGTCGGTCACCTCCGCGGCGCTCATCTCCGGCTTGAGGTCGTAGGTGGCCACCTTCGGCGACGGCACCAGGATCCGGTCCTCGCCCTCGCACA
>JALORY010000126.1 GCA_025458675.1 Gammaproteobacteria bacterium
CTGCTCGCGAGCCTGCTGCTCGCCTGCGCCCCGCTCGTGTCCGCACAGGACGAGGCGCGCCTGCCCGGCGAGGTGCAGCGCGTGCTCAGCGAGCGCCGCGTGCCCGAGTCGAGCCTGAGCGTGTACGTGCGCGAGGTGGGCGCCGCCGCGCCAATCGTGACCCACAACGCCGCGGTGCCGCGCAACCCGGCCTCGACCATGAAGGTGCTGACGACCTACGCGGCGCTCGAGCTGCTCGGGCCCGCGTACACCTGGCGGACGCGCGCCTGGGCCGCAGGCCCGGTGCGCGACCAGGTGCTCGATGGCAGCCTGGTGCTGGAGGGCGGCGGCGATCCGTTCATGACCGCCGACCGATGGTGGGGATTCGTGAACGGGCTGCGCCAGGCGGGCGTCGAGCGGATCACCGGCGAAGTCGTGATCGACAACACCCTGTTCGCCTCCCAGGGCGATGACCGCGGCGCCTTCGACAACCGCCCCTACCGAGCCTACAACGTCCTGCCCGACGCGCTGATGGTGAACTTCCAGACCGTCAACGTGAACGTCGTCCCTGATGCCGCCGCGGGCAGCGCGAGGATTCGCGTCTATCCCTGGCCGGCCAACCTCGCCGTGGACAACGAGGTGCGGCTGCAGCGCGGCGCGTGCCGGGGCGCCGGCGGCGGGCTCGTGGTCGCCTCGCCCGAGGGGCCGACCGGCGGGCGGCTGGCGGTCACAGGCAACTTCCACACCGGCTGCGCCCCGATCGCGGTGACACGCGCCGTGATGCGCGCGCCCGAGTTCGCCTACGGCACCTTCCGGACGTTCTGGCAGCAGTCGGGGGGCACCCTCGACGGCGGCCTGCGCATGGGCACGGTGCCGGCCGACGCGCGCCTGTTGTACACCCACGATTCGGTGTCGCTCGCCGAGGTGATCCGCCTCGTCAACAAGTTCTCGAGCAACGTCATGGCACGGCACCTGCTGCTCACCGTGGCCGCCGAGAGAGCCGGCCGGCCCGCGACGACGGCCGCCGGCCAGCGCATCCTCGCGGAGTTTCTCGCTTCGCGGGGCATCGCGATCCCGGAGCTCGTGATCGAGAACGGATCGGGCCTGTCGCGCATCGAGCGGATCACGGCCTTGGGGATGGCGGACGTGCTGCTCGAGGCCTGGCGCAGCCCCTACAGCGCCGAGTTCCAGGCCTCGCTGCCCGTGGCAGCGGTCGATGGCACGCTGCAGCGTCGCTTCCGCACCCCCGGCATCGAGGGGCGCGTGCGCATGAAGACCGGCAACCTGCAGGACGTGAGTGCGCTCGCCGGCTACGTGACCTCTGCGTCCGGGCGCAGTTACGTGGCGGTGATCCTGCTGAATCACGCCGGGGCCGACACCGGGCACGGGGCCGCCGTCCAGAAGGCGCTGGTCGACTGGCTGTACGCGCGTTGAGGCGGCGTGCCCGCGCGGCGGGCCGGCGCCGCGAAGGCGTCTGTCAAATCGAGCCTTGGCGCCGCCGGGGCGCTGATATGATCCGGCGAAGTCGCAGGGAGGACGGTGCGGGCGCTGGCGCGAGAACCGGCTCCGTCCGGCCGGGACCGGCCGGTCCCGGTACAACATCTTCAGGGGAGTAGTGCCATGGCCGCGCGTCTGCCACGAGTCGTCGTCGGGTCGGTGTCCGTGCTGCTGGCCTGTGCGGCCGGTAGCGCCTTCGGACAGACGTTCGGCCCACAGCAGGTGCTCGAGCGGCTCGCCGTGTTCAACGGTGGTGCCGTGCTCGAGATGAGCGTCGACGGCTCCGGGATCACCTCGCCCGACTTCTCGGACTACGGCGTCACGCCCGTCACCGGCTTCACCGCCTGCGAGCTCCACCCGCGACGCGGCCTGTACTGCCTCGACGGGCGCGAGGTGCGCCGGTGGGCGGACCCGACGCTCGGCGGCGTCGGCGCGGTCGAGTTCAGTTGCGCCAACCCGTCCCTCCCGATCGACGTGGCGCGCAGCGACGTCTGCAGCACCATGACCGTGGCCCCCGACGGCAGCGTCTGGATCTCGGGGCGCAGCGGTACCACCTTCAAGCTCATCAAGCTCGTGCCGCGGCGCGCCGACGGGTCGTGTCCCGAGGGCGTCGCGATCGCCGATCACGCGGGCGTGCCGTCGGCCTACTGTTTCCGGCAGTACTCGGGCGGGCAGCGGCGGATGCTGCGCCTGCGGGTGGTGGAGCGCAGCGAGGCCGCTGCATTCGACCCGGGCACCGGCGTGCCCGTCAACGGGGTCCTCGCCCTCGACGTGGCCGGCGCCGTGAAGTTCTACCGCACGCCCGGCACCTCGCCCCGCGTGCTGGTCACGGGCCGCAGCGCCTGGGGCGCGGGCAGCAGCGAGGTGATCCAGGACTTCGCGCTGCTGCAGCTGCCGAACGGGGCCGAGACCGACAACTTCCTGCTGGCGACCACCCTCGGCGGTCGCATCCAGGCGCGGCAGACCGACATCGGCGCACCCGCGGCGGCGTTCAACGTGTTCACCTCGCCGAACGTCGGCATCGCGCTGCCCGATCCCGCGCCCGCGAAGTGCGCTGTCTCGAACGGGCGCTACGGCCTCGCCGCCAGCTCGCAGTCCGGCCGCGTCTACTTCACCGACCGCGATTTCTGCCAGGTGATGTACCTGCGGCCCTCCGACGGCGACGACACGGACGCCGACGATCTGCCGTTCACGAAGCTCGTGAGCGTCCAGCGCGACGGCGACGACCTGACGCTCTCCACCGTCGCGGCGGGCGAGCCGCCCACGAGCTATCCGCCGACCGCGCCGAGCCGCGCGCCCGGCATCGTCATCGACCTCGCCGAGTGCGCGGAGACCTGCGTGCTGCGCCGCGCCGACGACGGCACGCCG
>JALORY010000070.1 GCA_025458675.1 Gammaproteobacteria bacterium
GGGCAAGCCGCGGCAGACGTTGAAAACCGCCTCCCGCCTTCCATATTTAAAGGAGACAAAACCCGACCCGCAGGAGGGATGACATGAGCCTCATCGTTCGAGACCCGTGGCAGATGCTCGACCAGTGGCGCAAGGAGATGGACCAGGTCCTCGGCGGCCACCCGATGGCGCGCGACGACGCGACCCGCGTCGTCGGCAGCGACTGGATGCCGGCCGTGGACATCAAGGAGGAACAGGACCGGTTCGTGCTGCACGCCGACATCCCCGGGGTCCGGCCGGAGGACATCGAGGTGTCGATGGACAACGGCGTGCTGACGATCCGCGGCGAGCGCCGACACGAGTCGCAGGAGAGCACGGAGGGCTACAAGCGCCTCGAGCGCCAGCACGGCGTCTTCATCCGCCGCTTCGCACTGCCCGACTCGGTCGACCCGGAACGGATCGCCGCCACGGGCAACAACGGCGTGCTCGAGGTCAGCCTGCCGAAGGCCGAGAAGCAGCAGCCCCGCAAGATCCAGGTGAAGGCCTGAGGCCGCCTGAATGAGCACGCTGCAGCAGTTGCGCGAGGGCATGGACCGCGCCTGGGAGACCCTGCAGGCGGGGTGGCGGACGCTGACCCAGAAGGCGACGCAGGCACTCACGGTGTTCCGCCCGAGCGAGCGGGACGACGACGACGAGGAGGGCCGCGCCCTGCGAGCCGCCTCGCCGGGGTGGGGCCTGCTGGCGGCCGAGGTCCGGGAGGACGACGGGGAAATCTGCGTGCGGCTGGAAGCGCCGGGCCTCGAGGCGGACCAGTTCGACATCCAGGTGCTCGAGCGGATCCTGGTCGTCAGCGGCGAGAAACGCGTGGCCAGGGAAGAGCGGCGCGGGCGCTATCACGTCACCGAGCGCGCCTACGGACGCTTCGAGCGGGCGATCCCGCTGCCCACGGACGTCGACGAGGCCCGGGCGACCGCGGAGTACCGGCGCGGGGTGCTCACGGTGCGCCTGCCGAAACACCCGCGCGTCACGTCGCGGCGCATCGTCGTCGACGGGAACTGAGGCGCGGCACCGCAGGACGGTCACGAGGGCGCGGTGTCCGCACCTCCCTTCATCTCGATGGCGCGACGGTAGAGGTCCGCCTTGCGCCCGCCGGTGATCCGGGCGGCGAGCGACGCCGCCTGGCGCACCGGCAGTTCCGAAAGGAGGGCGCGCAGGACCCGCTCCCCTTCCGCGTCGACGTGCCGCGTTTGGGCGGGCGCCCCGGCCACCAGGACGACGATCTCGCCGAGCCGCTGCTCCGGGTCGGCCTCGACCCGGTCCGCGACGTCGCCCACCGGGCCGGCGAGGACGGTTTCGAAGCGCTTGGTGAGCTCGCGCCCCACCACCACCTCGCGCTCGGCCCCGAAAGCGGACGCCATGTCGCGCAGCGACGCGGCGATGCGGTGCGCCGACTCGAAGAACACGAGGGTGGCGCCCTCCTGCGCCAGCGCGTCGAGGAGCGACCGGCGCGCCGCGGCGGCGCGGGGCAGGAAACCCTCGAAGCGGAACCGGTCGGTCGGCAGCCCGCCGACCGAGAGAGCGGCGGCGAGGGCACTCGGCCCCGGGACGGGAGACACCCGGATCCCGCGCCGTCGACACTCGCGCACGAGCGGAAAGCCCGGGTCGCTGATGAGGGGCGTGCCGGCATCGGACACCAGCGCCACGCTCGCCCCCGCCGCCAGCCGTTCGACGAGCCCGGCGACGCGGCCGCGCTCGTTGTGCTCGTGCAGGGAGAGGAGCGGCCGGCGCAGGCCGAGACGCGCCAGGAGTTGGCCGGTGAGCCGCGTGTCCTCCGCCGCCACGAGGTCCACGCCGGCCAGCACGTCCCGCGCACGCGGCGAGAGGTCGTCCAGGTTGCCGATGGGGGTCGCCACGACGTAGAGCACGCCGGGCTCGATTGACACTGCCATGAGGGGCCTCTGATACTCCGCGGCCGATCCTCCCCCCCGGTAGACTACCGTGCAAGCGCCCCGACTCCTCGTCCTCCCGACCCTGCTCCTCGTCGTCGCGGCGATCGCCGGGTGCGGCAGCGCGCCGCCGCCGCGCTCGTCCGACCGCGGGCCGGCGCCGGTGCGCGACGCCGGGCGCGGCGGCGCCCCGGCGGGGCAGGCACCGGTCGCCGTACTGCTGCCCGAGGACGGGCAGTTCGTGGGCGCCGCCGGCGCAGTGCGGGACGGGATCCTGGCCGCCTATTACGCCCGGCCGGCGGCCGAACGCCCGGAGCTGCGCTTCTACGACGCGGCCGACCCGTACAAGACCGTGACCGCGATCCAGCAGGCCGCCCAGGCCGGTGCGGGCGCGGCCATCGGCCCGCTCGACAAGGCGGCGGTCGCCGAGGTGGCGATCGCGAGCCTGCCGATCCCCGTGCTCGCCCTCAACCAGGCGGAATCGGTCACCAACCCGGCGGCGAACGTCTACCAGTTCGCGCTGTCGCCGGAGGACGAGGCCCGCCAGGCCGCCGACCGGGCCTGGCTCGACGGCCACCGGGCGATCGCGGCGATCACTCCTGCGGGCAGCTGGGGCGACCGCGTCTACGCCAGCTTCGAGGCCCGCTGGCAGGCCCTCGGCGGGCAGTTGCTCGCGCACTCGCAGTACGACGCGGCGCCCAACGACGTCGCGGCGGCCGTGGCGGCCGCGGCCGGCAGCGACGAGGCGCGCCGGCGGCAGGAAGCGCTGCAGCGGGTGATCGGCCGGACGGTCGACGCGGCGGCGGAGGGCCAGGCCGCGGCGCTCCCCACGCTGTTCGTCGCCGGCACGGCGCCGCGGGTGCGCGCCGTGCGCCGCGAGCTGCGTGGCTTCGGTCCGGACACCGTGATCTACAGCACCTCGTCGGCCTGGAACGGCGACCCCGCCGCCGAGTCCGAGTCGGGACTGCCGGCAATCCGCATCCCCGACATGCCCTGGCTGATCGGGGGGGACGCGGCGAGCCCCGTCGGCCGCAGCGCGGTCGCGGCGGCGATCCCCGCGAGCGCGCGCTCGCCGATCCTGCGGCTCTACGCCATGGGGATCGACAGCCTCAACCTGCTGCCGCAGCTGCGTCGCCTGACGGCGAGCGGGGAGTCCTTCGACGGTCAGACGGGCATCATCACCGTCGACGGCCGGCGCCAGTTGCACCGCAAACTCGTCTGGCTTGAGCTGCGCGAGGGGCAGATGCGCGTGCTCGGCTTCGATGCGGCGCCCGCGCGCAAGGAGGCGCTGCCCGGACCGGCCCCGACCAGCGCCCCGCCCCGGTCGACGCCGCCCCCCGTGATGCCGGCCGGGGGGACGCGCATCTGAAGCGCCAGCCCGCGGCCAGCGGCAGCGCCGCGGAGCAGCGGGCGCTCGCCTGGCTCGAGGGGCGCGGGCTCGGCCTGATCGCGCGCAACTTCCGTTGCCGCGTGGGCGAGATCGACCTCGTGATGCGCGACGGCCCGACGACGGTGTTCGTCGAGGTGCGTTTTCGCGCCACACCGGACCACGGGACCGCCGCGGAAACGATTTCCTGGGCCAAGCAGCGGCGGCTATCCGCCGCCGCCCGCCACTATCTGCAGCGGCACCCGGACGCGGCGCGCGGCCCCTGCCGCTTCGACGTCGTCGCGATCACGGGCGAGCGGCTCGAGTGGCTCCGGAACGCGTTCGAGGCAAGCTGAAGGGCCGCGATCGACTGCCCCGCCCCAGCGTGCGAGACTTTTCCATCGTCGCCGGAGACCCTGCGCCACCGTGGACCTGATCTCCAGGGCAGCCGCGCTGTTCGAAGCCAGCATCGACGCCAAGCGGGAGGCGCTGCCCGTGCTGTGCGGCCCGATCGCCCGTGCGGCCGAGCTCATCGTGGGCCGCCTGCTGGCCGGCGGCAAGGTGCTGTCCTGCGGCAACGGCGGCTCCGCCGCCGACGCCCAGCACTTCGCCTCGGAGATGCTCAACCGCTTCGAGCGCGAGCGTCCGGGCCTGCCGGCGATCGCCCTGACGACCGACAGCTCGACGCTGACGTCGATCGCGAACGACTACGCCTTCGAGCACGTGTTCGCGAAGCAGGTGCGCGCGCTGGGGCAGCCGGGCGACGTGCTGCTCGCGATCAGCACCAGCGGCAGTTCGCCGAACGTGCTCGCCGCCGTCGCCGCGGCCCACGAGCAGGACATGGCGGTGGTGGCGCTGTCCGGTCGCGACGGCGGCCGGCTGCCGGGCGCCCTGCGCGAAGGCGACGTCGAGGTGCGCGTGCCGTCCGACTCGACGGCGCGGGTGCAGGAGGTCCACCTGCTCGCGATCCACTGCCTGTGCGACCTCGTCGACGCCCAGCTGCTCGGGCCGGGCCAATGACACCGAAGAGGAGAGGATGCCGATGCTGAAGATCGTACTTGCCGCTGCGGGCGGCGTGCTGCTCGCGTCGCTGCTGAGCGGCTGTCCGACGATGATCATCGGCGGCGCCGCCCAGACGGCCGCTATCGCCCACGACCGTCGCACCACCGGCACCTACCTCGAGGACCAGGAGATCGAGATCAAGGCCCTGAAGGCCTTCTACGGCGACCCCGAGGTCAAGGACCACAGCAGCATCTCGACGACGAGCTACAACCTCAACGTGCTGCTCACCGGCCAGGCGAAGAGCGCCGAGGTGTCCGCCCGGTTCGCGCGGCAGGTGGCCGAGCTGCCGCGCGTGAAGAAGGTCTACAACGAGGTCGTCGTCGGGCCCGAAGGCACGCTCGAGGAGGCCGCCAACGACACCTACCTGACCACCAAGGCGAAATACGCCCTGCTGGACGTCGAGGTGCCCGGCTTCGACCCGACGCGCGTCAAGGTGGTCACGTCCCAGGGCACGGTGTACCTGATGGGCCTCGTCACGGCAGCCGAGGCCGACGACGCGGTGGACAAGGTGCGCCGCGTGAGTGGCGTCCAGCGCGTGGTCCGCGTGTTCGAGATCATTCCGCCGGGTGCGCTGCCGCCACCCGAGTCGGCGCCGAGCAGTGAGCCCGCCCCTGACACCGCGGTTCACTGAGAGCCTGCGCGCCGCGCTCGGGTCGGCGAACGTCCTGACCGACCCGGCGGACTGCTGGGCCTACGGCTACGACAACAGCCGGCTGCACGCGCTGCCGGAGGCCGTCGCGCTCGCGTCCAGCCACGCGCAGGTGGCCGCCGTCGTGCGCGCCTGCAACGCGGAACGCGTGCCGCTCGTCGCGCGTGGGCGCGGCACGGGCACCACCGGGGCCACCGTGCCGGTGCGCGGCGGCGTGGTGCTCTCGCTCGAGCGCATGAACCGCCTGGTCGCCGTCGACCCGCTCGACCGCATCGCCCGCGTCGAGCCCGGCGTCACGAACCAGGCCCTGCAGGAGGCGGCCGCGGCCCACGGCTTCTTCTGGGCGCCCGACCCCACGAGCGCCGCCGTGTGCACCGTCGGCGGCAACCTCGCCTGCAACGCCGCCGGTCCGCGCGCCGTCAAGTACGGCACCGCCCGCGAGAACACGCTCGGGCTGCGCGCAGTGACCGGAGCCGGCGAGGAGATCCGGACCGGCACGATGACGACGAAAGGCGTCGTCGGCTACGACTTCACCCGGCTGCTGATCGGCTCCGAGGGCACGCTCGCCGTCGTCACCGAGGCAACGCTCAGGCTCACGCCCCTGCCGGAGGCGCGCCGAACGCTGCAGGCCACCTACCGCGACGTGCGCGCCGCGGCCCGTGCGGTCTCGGCGATCATGGCGCAGCCGATCACCCCCGCGGCGCTCGAGTTCATGGACCGCAGCGCAATCGCCATGATCCGCGACTACTCGGACCTCGGCCTGGGGCCGGAGGTCGGCGCGCTGCTGATGATCGAGGTGGACGGGCCTGCGCAAGGCCTCGACCACGCCGCGGACGCGATCGCGCGGGCGGCCGGCGTCGCAGGGCTGCTCGAGCTCACACGGGCCGCCACGGCGGAGGAGACCGAGCGGCTGTGGCGCACCCGGCGCGCCCTCTCCCCGGCGTTGCGCAACGTCGCCCCCAAGAAGATCAACGAGGACGTCGTGGTTCCGGTGTCGCGGATCCCCGATCTGGTCGAGGGCCTGGAAGCGCTCGCCCGCGAGCACGCGATCCGCATCGTCAACTTCGGGCACGCGGGCAACGGCAACATCCACGTCAACCTGCTGGTCGACCCGGCGGACGCGGCGGCCATGGCGCGGGCCGCCGACTGCCTCGACGCAACCTTCGACCTGGTGCTTCGCCTCGGCGGCACCCTGTCCGGCGAGCACGGCGTCGGTCTCGCCAAGCGCGACTTCGTCGGGCGCGAGATCGACCCCGTGACGCTGCGCCTGATGCGCGACGTGAAGCGTCAGTTCGACCCCAACGGCATCCTCAATCCGGACAAGTCGCTGCCGCCGGCCTGACCGCCGGGCGGGGCGCCGGATTCCCCCGGGGCCGGTGCTAGAATTTCCGGCCTTCGAGTCGACCGGAACCGCCGATGACCGATCACGCCCCGCACCACCCGTCTGCTCCCGCGCCGACGCCGCGCCGGACCTGGCTCGTCGTCGCCCTGCTCGGGGCCGTCGCCGCGGGCGGGTTCGCCCACGCCGCCACCGAAGGGCCGGAGATCGCGGGCATTCCGGTGGACTTCTTTCTGTTCGGCGCGACCCTGGCCGGCGTCGCCCTGCTCCACCACTACACGCTGCAGGTCGCCCTGACCGGGCTCGCGACCATCACGGTCTACAAGCTGCTCTTCACCGGCTTCAGGCACGGCGACGGCCTCGCCGGCCTGACGGCCCACCTCGGACACGAGTGGGTGACCGTCGTCAATCTCTTCTGCCTGCTGATGGGCTTCGCCCTGCTCTCCCGGCACTTCGAGGAGAGCCGCGTGCCCGAGGTGCTGCCGCGCTACCTGCCGGACGACTGGAAGGGCGGCTTCGCCATGCTCGTGATGGTGTTCGTGCTCTCGAGCTTCCTCGACAACATCGCCGCGGCCCTGATCGGCGGCGCGATGGCGCAGCAGCTCTTCCGCGGCAAGGTGCACATCGGCTACCTGGCGGGCATCGTCGCGGCCTCGAACGCCGGCGGCTCGGGCAGCGTGGTGGGCGACACCACCACGACGATGATGTGGATCGACGGGGTGAGCCCGCTCGACGTGTTTCACGCCTATGTCGCCGCGGTGGTCGCGCTCGTCGTCACCGGCATCCCGGCGGCGCTGCAGCAGCACCGCCACTCCCCCATCGTCCGGCACGCCCGCGCGGGCGTGCGCATCGACGGTGCGCGCGTCGCGATCGTGCTGTTCATCCTCGTCGCCGCCATCGCGACCAACGTCACGGTCAACCTCAATTTCCCGGGGGCGGCGGAGCACTTCCCCTTCCTCGGCGTCGCGGTCTGGGTCGCGCTGCTGCTGAGCGTCGCGCTGCGCAAACCGGACTGGGCGGTGATGCCGGAGACGGCGAAAGGCACCGTCTTCCTCCTCTCCCTGGTGCTCTGCGCCTCGATGATGCCCGTCGAGAAGCTGCCGCTCGCCTCCTGGCAGACCGCCCTCGGCCTCGGCTTCGTGTCGGCGGTGTTCGACAACATCCCGCTGACCGCACTCGCCCTCAAGCAGGGCGGCTACGACTGGGGCTTCCTCGCGTACGCGGTCGGCTTCGGCGGCTCGATGATCTGGTTCGGGTCGTCGGCCGGCGTCGCGCTGTCGAACATGTACCCGGAGGCGCGCAACGCCGGTCAGTGGCTGCGACAGGGCTGGCACGTCACGATCGCGTACGTGCTCGGCTTCTTCGTGCTGCTGCTCACGCTCGGCTGGGAGCCCCACGAGCCGCACCGCAGCGAGCACATTGCGGCCGCAGCCGCCCAGCCGGTCGCGCCCGCGCCGGCCCCCCAACCCCTCGCCCCGCCGGCGCGCTGACGGCCGGCGCTTGACGGCGGGCAGTGGGCCACTTCGGGGCCCTGGGGTATAGTCCGAGAAAACCACAACGGAGGGTCCCATGTCGAAGAAACACCCCGTCATCGCGGTGACCGGCTCCTCCGGCGCCGGCACCACCACGGTGAAGCGCGCCTTCGAGCACATCTTCTACCGTGACGGCATCAAGCCGGCGGTCATCGAGGGTGACAGCTACCATCGCTTCGACCGCGCCGAGATGCGCGTCGAGGCGCAGAAGGCGGCCGCCGAGCACCGCAACCTGAGCCACTTCGGGCCCGAGGCCAACGTCTTCGACAAGCTGGCCGAGACCTTCACGACCTACGGGTCCACCGGCGGCGGCAAGCGTCGCTACTACCTGCACAGCCAGGAAGAGGCGGACCACCACAACGCGCGGCTCGGCATCAGCAAGAAGCCGGGCGAGTTCACGCCGTGGGAGGACATACCGGCCGGCACCGACCTGCTGTTCTACGAAGGCCTGCACGGCCTGGTGAAGACCGACGACGCCGACGTCGCGAGCCACGTCGACCTCGGCATCGGGGTGGTGCCGATCGTCAATCTCGAGTGGATCCAGAAGATCCACCGCGACAACGCCGAGCGGGGCTACTCCGCCGAGGCCACGGTCGAGACGATCATGCGGCGCATGCCGGACTACATCAACTTCATCACGCCGCAGTTCTCGCGCACGGACATCAACTTCCAGCGCGTGCCGACGGTCGACACCTCGAACCCGTTCATCGCGCGCGACATCCCGACGCCCGACGAGAGCTTCGTGATCATCCGCTTC
>JALORY010000018.1 GCA_025458675.1 Gammaproteobacteria bacterium
TCGTGATCGCCGCCGTCAGCGTCGTCTTCCCATGGTCCACGTGACCAATCGTCCCCACGTTAACGTGCGGCTTCGTGCGTTCGAACTTTCCCTTGGACATGGTCTACACTCCGCGAAGAATTGAAGATGCCTTACTGACTTCCCAACGATCCGCGCGCTTCAGCCGCACGCCTGGCGATACTCTGGAGCCCATGACCGGATTTGAACCGGTGACCTCACCCTTACCAAGGGTGTGCTCTACCAGCTGAGCTACATGGGCCAAAAAACCCTTCCGGCCCGCTTTCCCGTCGCAGCCCCGCCGCGAAATGGAGCGGGTGATGGGAGTCGAACCCACGCCATCAGCTTGGAAGGCTGAGGTTCTACCGTTGAACTACACCCGCGACGGGAACCGTTCCTCTCCCGCCCTCTCGAGGGAGGGACCTCTGTCCGTTGTCGATTCTGGTGGAGGGGGGAGGATTCGAACCTCCGAAGGCTGAGCCGGCAGATTTACAGTCTGCTCCCTTTGGCCGCTCGGGAACCCCTCCAAAAAAGAGGCGCGAACCCTGCTATCCTTCGCGCCTTTTAACCCCCCCGCCCGGCTGGAAAGCGACCCGCCCCCGTCGGGCGCCGCCAAGGAGACTGCGCGATGAAAGTGACCATATTCGGCAGCGGCTACGTCGGCCTGGTGACCGGTGCCTGCCTGGCCGAGGTCGGCAACCACGTCGTCTGCGTCGATGTCGACCGGGCGAAGATCGACCTGCTGAACGGCGGCGGCGTGCCGATCTACGAGCCCGGGCTCGAGGCGATGGTCGCCAGGAACCGCGCGGCCGGCCGGCTCGAGTTCACCACCGACGCCAGGGCGGGCGTCGAGCACGGGCTGTTCCAGTTCATCGCCGTGGGCACGCCGCCGGACGAAGACGGGTCGGCGGACCTCCAGTACGTCCTCGCCGTGGCGCGGTCGATCGCCGAGCACATGGCCGAGTACAAGATCGTCGTCGACAAGTCGACCGTGCCCGTCGGGACCGCGGACAAGGTCGCCGGGGCCATGCGGGCCATTCTCGACGAGCGGCGCGCGGCGTTGGAATTCGACGTGGTCTCGAACCCCGAGTTCCTCAAGGAGGGGGCTGCGATCGAGGACTTCATGCGCCCCGACCGCATCGTGGTCGGCACGGACAACCCGCGCACCGCGGAGCTCCTGCGGGCGCTCTACGGGCCCTTCAACCGGAGCCACGATCGACTGCTCGTCATGGATGTGAAGTCCGCGGAGCTGACCAAGTACGCCGCCAACGCCATGCTCGCGACCAAGATCAGCTTCATGAACGAGCTGTCCAACATCGCCGAGCGCGTCGGGGCCGACATCGAGAAGGTGCGCGTCGGCATCGGCTCCGACCCGCGCATCGGCTACCAGTTCATCTACCCGGGCTGCGGCTACGGCGGCTCCTGCTTCCCGAAGGACGTCCGGGCGCTGGAGCAGACGGCCCTCTCCGTGGGCTACCCGGCGGCGATCCTGCGCGCCGTCGAGGATGTCAACCTGCGCCAGAAAGAGGTGCTGTTCGACAAGGTGCGGGCGCACTACGGCGGGGACCTGGCCGGCAGGACCGTCGCCCTGTGGGGGCTCGCTTTCAAGCCGAACACCGACGACATGCGCGAGGCCTCCAGTCGCGTGCTGATGGAGGCGCTCTGGCAGGCGGGCGCCCGGGTGCAGGCCTACGATCCCGTCGCCCGCGAGGAAGCCCACCGGCTCTACGGGGACCGGCCGGACCTCGCGCTCTGCGACAGCGCCGAAGAGGCACTGCGCGGGGCCGACGCCCTGGCCGTCGTGACCGAGTGGATCGCCTTCCGCAGCCCCGACCTCGAGCAGCTTCGGCGCGAGCTCAAGGACGGCGTCGTGTTCGACGGCAGAAACCTGTACGACCCGAAGGCCATGGCCGCCGCAGGGCTCACCTACTACAGCATCGGCCGCCGGCCGGCGACCGCCTGACGAGACACCGCCGGCAGGAGCGGGGCTCCGGCCGGCGGTGGGACTCACCCCTTACGGACAGCCGGCCTTGTCACCCGGAACGGTGCCGGTCATGGTCAGGAAGCCGTCGAACGGCCCCATCACGCCCATGGCCTCGCCCTTCGGGCCTTCGAACTTGAGCTTGCCGGTCATCATGGCGCCCATCGCGCCGCAGCCGAACTTGCCCTCGCCCATGCAGGTCCAGTCCTCGTCCGTGGCGTGCATGACGTAGTCGACGTCCTTGTTCAGCGTCTGCTGGGTCACGGCGCCCCCGGCGGCGCACATCGCCTTGCCGTCCTTCGGGACGATCTTGACCTCGACCCGCGTGGCCGGACCGCACTGGGTGCGATAGAGCTGAATGATCTTGTAGCCGCGGCCGGCGTCGTTCTTGATCCACTTGTCGCCCAGGCCGGTGGTGAGCTTGTCGTTCTTGTTCCAGGCGTCGCAGAGCTGCTTGGCCCAGGCGGCGTCCATGAATTTCGCGGCCTGCGCGGGCATGGCAACGCCCATGGCGAGCGCCGCCGTCGCGAGCAGAGTGAAGCGTTTCATCGCGTGCTCCTTTTTTGGGTATCGGTGGTCACGTGGAAGAAGCGCCGCCAGAGGCGGGCGGCGCCGGGCCGTCCCCGCGGCCCGCCACGGGGCGGGCCTCGGCCTCGGCACGCAATATAGGCAGCCGATCCGCCGCGGCAGACAAGGGCCGCGTGGCTGCGGAAAGGCACCTCACCCGCAGATTTTCATTGACAATTCAAAAAACGACCCTAGGATTTGCATCATTACAACAACAACGTCGCAATTTGCGCGAATACAACACCCGCGGCGACCGCAAACCAGACTCGATTCCTTACTAGAAACACGGCTTCCGGGAGGATCCAGACATGCCCACGCGGCAGATGAAAGTCCAGCTTCTCACCCTGGCGGTGGCGACCGCCCTCGCCAGCGGCTCGGCCCTCGCGACCAACGGCTACGCCATGCACGGCGTCGGCATCCATGCAAAGGGCATGGGCGGCGCCTCGATCGCCCTGCCGCAGGACGCGGTGTCCATCGGCCAGAACCCCGCCGCCTCGGCAGTGGTCGGCAACCGGGTCGACGTCGGCCTCGACGTGTTCCGGCCGATGCGCGATGCGGAGCTGAGCGAAACCGGTCTCAACCCTTGCCCCGCACCTGGCTTCTGCCCGCCTCCCGGGTTCTCTAACGGGAAGTTCGACGGCAGCGAGAGCGAGTGGTTCTTCATCCCCGAGGCCGCCTACAACCGCGTGATCGACAGCAAGTGGTCGGCCGGCGTCTCGCTGTACGGCAACGGCGGCATGAACACCGACTACGGCGACGGCGGCATCCCGCTGTTCAACGGCGGCACCGGGGCGGACTCGGGCATCAACCTGCAGCAGATGTTCATCGTCCCGACCTTCGCCTACAAGATCGACGAGAAGAACTCGGTCGGTTTCGGCGCGAACATCGTCGCGCAGGGCTTCAAGGCCTACGGCCTGCAGAGCTTCGCCGGTCAGCCCCTGCCGTTCCCCGGCGTGCCGTACTTCTCCACCAGCCCGTCGAACGTGACGGACAACGGCACGGACTGGACGTGGGGCCTCGGCTTCCGTCTGGGCTGGCTCGGCCAGGTGTCGGACACGGTGACCCTGGGCGCCTACTACTCCTCGCGTACCTGGATGCAGGAGTTCGACGACTACAAGGGCCTTTTCGCTGAGAAGGGCGCCTTCGACATCCCGCAGAACTTCGGCGTCGGCATCGCGGTCAAGGCAACGCCGCAGCTCACCATCGCGGCGGACGTGGTCTACATCGACTACTCGAGCATCGACTCGATCAACAACCCGGTCGGGAACTTCTACAACTGCCCGGCGCTCATGGGCTCGAACCCGAATGCGTGCCTGGGCGGCGACGACGGCCCCGGCTTCGGCTGGGACAGCCAGACGATCTTCAAGCTGGGCGTGCAGTACGCGATCAACAACGAGTGGACGGTGCGCGGCGGCTGGAACTACGCGAAGCAGCCGATCCCCGAGTCGCAGACGATGTTCAACGTCCTCGCCCCCGGCGTGGTCGAGAACCACCTGAGCCTCGGCGCGAGCTGGTACCTCGCCAAGGACCAGGAGCTCACGTTCCAGTACACCCACGCGTTCGAGACGGAGGTGGACGGCGACTTCACCCCCGGCTTCGGCACCGCGAACATCAAGATGTATCAGGACTCCTTCGGCGTGCAGTACAGCTGGAAGATGTAACCAGCGAGCGCTTTGGAAGAAAGGAACCGCGGCCTTCGGGCCGCGGTTTTTTTATGCCCGGTGCAGCCGGTTCTGGGCGGCCTGCAGCTTGCCTTCGAGGAGGAGCGGCAGACAGGCGGCCGCCTCGTCGAGCGCCGCGCGGATCGCGACCTCGTCCTCCCGCGACGGCCGGCCCAGGACGTAGTCGACGACCCGCCTGCGGTCGCCCGGGTGCGCGATGCCGATGCGCAGGCGCAGGAAGTCGGCAGAGCCGAGCGCGGGAATGACGTCGCGCAGGCCGTTGTGCCCGGCGTGCCCGCCGCCGAGCTTGAGTCGGGCCGCGCCGACCGGCAGGTCGAGCTCGTCGTGCGCGACGAGCACCTCCCCGGGCGCGATCCTGAGGTAGGCGCAGAGGGCCGCCACCGACTCACCGCTGCGGTTCATGTAGGTGAGCGGCTTGAGCAGCCAGAGGTCCTCGCGCGCCACGGTCACGCGGCAGGCGAGGCCGTGGAACTTCGCCTCGCGCCGGAACGCCCCGCCGTGCACCCGCGCGAGCTCGTCGGCGAACCAGAAGCCCACGTTGTGCCGCGTGCCCTCGTAGTCGGTACCGGGGTTGCCGAGCCCCACGATCAGCCGGATCGCCGCCGTCACAGCCTCCTCCCGAAACGAAGCCGGCGGCCACGGGCCGCCGGCTCAGTGCCCGGCGCCGTGGGGCCGGGCCAACGGATCGACGCCCTCAGGCCGCCGGGGTCTCGCCGCCGGCCGGCGACGCCCCTTCCTCCTGCTCGACGCGTGCGGTGTGGACCGACACCACGAGGGCGTCGTCGCCGTGGGCCAGGTCGACCAGCTCCACGCCCGCAGGCAGCGGCAGCTGCGAGAGGTGCAGCGCCTCGCCGAACCCCATCCGCGACATGTCGACGGCGATGTACTCGGGCAGGTCCTTCGGCAGGCAGCTCACGACCACCTCCGTCAGGTGGTGCGACACCTGGCCGCCCTGCTTGACGCCCGGCGCCGAGGCCTCGTTCTCGAAGTGCAGCGGCACGTGCATACGGATCTTCTCGTCGGCGCGCACGCGCTGCAGGTCGATGTGCATGACCACCGGGCGCGCCGGGTGGCGCTGCAGGTCCTTGAGCACCACGCTCTCCTGCACGGAGCCGAAGTCCACGGTGAGCACGTGCGAGTAGAACGCCTCGTGCTCGAGGTGCTTGATCAGGTCATTGTGGTCGAGGGCGATCATCTGCGGATCGCTCCCGCCGCCGTAGATGATGCCCGGAACCTTGCCGGCATGGCGCAGGCGGCGGCTCGCACCCTTCCCTGCGTCACTGCGGCGTTCCGCCTTGAGCTCGAAACTCTCTTGCATGACAGTCTCCCGTCGTCGTTTGTCGTTCCGCCGCGCGCCCGCGACCAGGCGTGCGGCGTCCCGGCGGCCCCTTGCCGCCGAATCCGTGTCAGTCGATGAACAGCGAGGTCACCGACTCGTCGTTGTGGATCCGCCGCATCGTCTCGGCGAGCAGGCCGGCGATGGTGAGCGGGCGGATCCGCTGGCAGGCGCGCGCCTCGGGGCGCAGCGGGATCGTGTTCGTCACGACCAGCTCGTCCAGCACCGAGCCGCAGAGGTTGTCCACCGCCGGGCCCGACAGGACCGCGTGCGTGCAGTACGCAACCACCTTCGCCGCGCCGGCGTCCTTCAGCGCCTTGGCGGCCTTGCAGAGCGTGCCGGCCGTGTCGACCAGGTCGTCGATGAGCACGCAGGAGCGGTCCTCGACGTCGCCGATGATGTTCATGACCTTCGCTTCGTTCGCCCTCGGCCGGCGCTTGTCGATGATCGCGAGGTCCGCTTCCAGCCGCTTGGCCAGCGCGCGGGCCCGGACCACGCCGCCGACGTCTGGCGACACCACCATCAGGTCCGGGTACTTCTGGCGCCAGATGTCGCCGAGCAGGATCGGCGACGCATAGACGTTGTCGACCGGGATGTCGAAGAAGCCTTGGATCTGGTCCGCGTGCAGGTCCATGGTAAGCACGCGGTCGGCGCCGGCCGTGCCGATCATCTTGGCCGCCAGGCGCGCCGTGATCGGGACGCGCGCAGAACGCGGCCGCCGGTCCTGGCGGGCGTAGCCGAGGTACGGGATCACCGCCGTGATGCGCCTGGCCGAGGCCCAGCGCATGGCGTCGATCATCACCAGCAGCTCCATCAGGTTGTCGTTCGTCGGCGCCGACGTCGGCTGCACGACGAACACGTCGCGACCCCGGACGTTCTCCTGGATCTCGACCATCACCTCGCCGTCGCTGAACTGCCCGACCAGCGCCTTGCCGAGCGGAATGCTCAGCCGCGCGGCGATCTCGGCGCTGAGCTCCGGGTGCGCGTTGCCCGAGAAGACCATCATGCCCGTCGAAGACACTGCCGGGGTTCCCTTGGAGTTGGACAAAGCGTTCTGGCTGGGGCGGTAGGATTCGAACCTACGAATGCTGGAGTCAAAGTCCAGTGCCTTGAGCCTCTTGGCGACGCCCCAGGAACCTGCGCTCAGGGCCCGTCCAGCGCCAGCACCGGCGAGCGATTGATTCCCCGCGCCACGAAGCCCTCGTAGCGGGCGGGCAACGCCGCTATCGCCTCCCGCGCGCGCGCCTCGCAATCGAAGGCGGCGAACACGCAGGAGCCGGTTCCGGTGAGCCGGGCCTCGCCGTGGCGGCCGAGCCACGCGAGCGCCGCGGCGACCTCCGGGTAGCGCCTGGCCACGACGCCGAGGCAGTCGTTCCGCCTGGATCCCGCAAAAAAGACAGGCATTGTGATGAGGGGGGAGTTGCGTGTCAAATCGGGGTCAGCGAACACGGCAGCGGTGGAGACGGCGCAGGGAGGGCGCACGACCGCGTACCAGGACTCGGGCAGGTCGATGGGGGTGAGGACCTCACCAACCCCTTCCGACCAGGCCGATCGACCCCTGACGAAGACCGGGACGTCTGCGCCGAGCGCAAGACCGAGCGTGGCCAGGCGGTCCTCGGTGAGCCGCAGCCCCCACAGGCGGTTCAGCGCGCGCAGGGTAGTCGCCGCGTCCGAGCTGCCGCCACCGAGACCGCCGCCGAGCGGGATCCGCTTGCGCAGCACGAGGTCCGCTCCCAAGGGGCAGCCGGTCTCCCGTTGCAGCAGGAGCGCCGCTCTGACGGCGAGATCGCTCTCGGGTGGGATGCCTGCGGCGTCCCCGTAACGACGCACCGCGCCGTCTTCCCGGACGGTGAAATCCAGCTCGTCCCCGTAGTCGAGCAGCTGGAACACGGTCTGCAGCAGGTGGTAGCCGTCGGCGCGACGCCCGACGACCCGGAGCATCAGGTTCAGCTTCGCAGGTGCCGGCCACACCCGGCATGGCGCGTCGCTCGGGGCCACGGCGCGTCCTGCGCTAGGGCGGGAAGCGCTCTATCGTGCGGCGCAGGTAGTCGTTCTCCGGGTCCCGGGCGAGGGCCTCGGCCCAGACCCGACGGGCCTCGTCGCGCTCGCCGGTCACCCAGAGCACCTCGCCGAGGTGCGCCGCGACCTCGGCGTCGTCGATCGCGGCCACGGCGCGGCGCAGGTAGTCGAGGGCGGCTGCGTGGTTGCCCAGCCGATACTGGACCCAGCCCATGCTGTCGAGGAACGCAGGGTTGTCGGGCTTGAGCTTCAACGCCCGCTCCACGTAGCCGAGGGCCTCCGGGTAGCGGTCGCTCAGCTCGGCCAGCGTGTAACCGAGCGCGTTGAGGGCGTCGGCGTGCTCGGGCTCGCGGGCCAGGACCCGCTTGAAATCGGCCTCGGCATCGGCCAGGCGGCCCCGCTGAGAGGCGTCGAGGGCGCGGGCGTAGTAGATCTGCAGGTCGTTCGGGTGCGCGGCGATGGCCGCCGCGTACACAGCCGCCACCTCCTCCGTCGTGCCGTGCTTCTGCAGCAGCTCCGCCTCCGCGAGGTAGATGTCCGCCGAGCGCGACGGCTCCGAACCCCGCAGGCCCCGCAGCAGCTCGAGCGCCGCCTGCAGGTCCCCGCGCTTCGCCATCAGGCCGGCACGGCGCATCGCCGCATCCGCCCGGTACGGGCCGGTTTCGATCCTCGAATAGAGATCGAATGCGGCGTCGCGGTCGCCCGCCAGATCTTTCGTCTGCGCGAGAAACCAGCGGGCCTCGTCTTGCCGGTCTCCGCTGGCGAGCAGGGCCTCGAACGCGTCACGGGCCTCGTCCCAGTCCTTCGCCTGCATCGCGAGCAGGGCCGTCGCGAACAGCACGTCCGCATCGCCCGGCTGGAGCCGGCGCAGGACCTTGTACTCCGCGAGGGCCGCGGGGTAGTCCTTCGCCTGCACCAGGAGCGCCGCGTAGGCGTTCCGCAGCGCCCCGTCGTCCGGCCGACGCTCGACGACGCCCCGCAGCACGTCCCGCGCTTCGGCATTGCGGCCCTCGGCGGTCAGGATCTGCACCTTGAGCAGCCACGGCTTCTGCCAGTCCGGGTCGATGTCGATCGCGCGCTGCAGCCGGGCGCCGGCCTCCGCATACGACTTCGCTGCCGCGAGGGTCAGGGCGAGGGCGTAGTGAGCACGCGCGTCGCCAGCGTACGCGTCGACCAGTTCCCCCATGACCGCAGGACCGAGTGCCCCCCCGTGCCCCGCGCCGGCCACCGCTCCCACCTGAAGGAAGCCGTCCTCGCCGCGAGCCGCCGCGATGGCGAGGATCGCGTCGAACTGCTCCCGCACACCCGCCGCGTCGCCCTGTAGCAGGAGCACGTGGGCAAGGGCCTGCCGCGCCGGCACGGCGTTCGGGGCAAGGTCCACCCAGCGGCGCACCGCTCTGAGCGCCACGTCGCGGTCCTTCATCGAGATCGCGATGCGGGCCGCGCGCTCGGCGGCGTAGGGGTCGTGCGCGAGCGCGGCGGCGTGCGAATAGTGGTTGTACGCCAGCGGCAGCTGGCCGCGGTCGGCCGCGATCTCGCCGACGAGAAAGCTGTAGACCGCGTCCGCGCCGAGCTCGCCGGCCGGTGGCGCCGGCTCCGCGAACGGCAGCGCCGCCACAGGCCGCTCCTCGACCGTCGGCACTGCCTTCTCGGCCGCCGCCGGCTGCTCCGCGAGCGCCGGGCAGCCGCCGGCGCACAGTATTGCGACAAGTAGTCCCGTTCTCATCCGACGTGGCATCGCACCGGCTGGGGTCGCCCACCATAACGCGACGTGCGCGGTCGCGCTCGCCGGCGCGCAGTATACCCACGGCCCGCCGACTTGCTTTCGTCGCGGCGCGTCGGGAAAATCGCCCGCTCGCAAGCGGTTAGGGCACCAGCAGCGTGAGCCTTCTCGCCCTCGGGCTGAACCACAGGACGGCGCCGGTGCACATCCGGGAGCGGGTGAGCTTCGGACCCGACATCGTGGTCGGCGCGCTCCGAAGCGTTGCCGAGCAGACCGGCCTCGGCGAGGCGGTGATCCTCTCGACATGCAACCGCACCGAGGTCTACGCCGCCAGCGACAGCCTCGACGCCGACGTGGTGCGCCAGTGGGTCTGCCGCTTCCACGGCTTGGACCCCGCCTCGGTGAACCCCTACCTGTACCAGCACCGGGACCGGGACGCCGTCGCCCACCTGTTCCGCGTCGCGAGCGGGCTCGACTCGATGATTCTCGGCGAGCCGCAGATCCTCGGCCAGGTGAAGGCCGCGTATCAGACGGCGCTCGCCGCCGGCGCGGTGGGAAAGCAGCTCGGCCGGCTCTTCCAGTGCACCTTCGCGGTGGCCAAGCAGGTACGCACCGACACCGCGATCGGCAGCAGCCCGGTGTCGGTGGCCTTCGCCGCGGTCGCTCTCGCCCGCCAGATCTTCGCGGACCTGTCCACGCAGACGGCGCTGCTGATCGGCGCCGGAGAGACGGTCGAGCTCGCGGCGCGCCACCTGCATCAGCACGGCATCGGCCGCATCATCGTCGCCAACCGCACGGTGGAGCGGGCGCACGCGCTCGCCGCCGAGTTCAACGGCTACGCGATCGCGCTGACCGAGATACCCGCCCACCTGCCCGAGGCCGACATCGTCATCTCGTCGACCGCGAGTCCGCTGCCGATCCTTGGCAAGGGCACGGTCGAGAGTGCGCTCAAGAAACGCAGGCACCGCCCGGTGTTCATGGTGGACATCGCGGTGCCGCGGGACATCGAGCCCGAGGTCGCCGCGCTCGAGGACGTCTACCTCTACACCGTCGACGACCTCGAGGCCGTGATCCAGGAGAACCTGCGCTCGCGGCAGGAGGCGGCCGAGCAGGCGCAGGAGATCGTGGAGACCCACGTGGTCGACTTCATGGGCTGGCTCCGGTCGCTGGACGCGCTGTCGGTGATCCAGGACTTCCGCACCCGGTCCGAGGCGATCCGGGACGAGGTGCTGGAGAAGGCGCTGAAGCAGGCCGCGGCGGGCAAACCGACGGACGAGGTCCTGCGCTTCCTCGCACACACGCTGACCAACAAGCTGTTGCACGCGCCGAGCGCCCAACTGCGGATTGCGGGCTCCACGGGCCAGACGCAACTCCTCGAGGCCGCCGACGCCCTGTTCCAGCTGAGCCGCGGCCGGCAGGCACCATGATCCCCTCCCTCCGCGGCCGCCTCGAGCGCCTGGCGGAGCGGTTCGAGGAGGTGACCGGCCTGCTCGCCGACCGGGACGTCCAGGCCGACCAGGGCCGCTTCCGTGACCTCGGCCGCGAGTACGCACAGCTCGAGCCGCTGGTTCGCGCCTACCACGAGCTCCGTTGCCTCGAGGCGGACCGCGAGGGCGCGCGGCAGATGCTCGCCGACCCCGAGATGGCCGAGCTCGCCCGCGACGCGGTCGCGGACGCCCAGGCGGGCATCGCCGCGCTCGAGCCGGAGATCGAAAGACTCCTCGTGCCGCCCGACCCGAACGACGCGCGCAACGTCTACCTGGAGATTCGCGCCGGCACCGGCGGTGCCGAGGCGGCGCTGTTTGCCGGCGACCTGCTGCGCATGTACCTGCGCTACGCGGAGGTGCGCGGCTGGCAGGCGGAGGTGGTGAGCGCAAGCCCGGGCGAGCACGGCGGCTACAAGGAGGTGGTCGTGCAGATCGCGGGCCGCGGCGTGTACGCGCGCCTCAAGTTCGAGGCGGGGACGCACCGCGTTCAGCGCGTGCCGGAGACCGAGGCCCAGGGGCGCATCCACACCTCGGCCTGCACCGTCGCCGTGCTGCCCGAGGCGGAGGCCGTCGACGCGATCGCGATCAACCCGGCCGAACTGCGCATCGATACCTACCGGTCGTCGGGCGCCGGCGGCCAGCACGTCAACAAGACCGAGTCCGCGATCCGCGTGACCCACCTGCCCAGCGGCATCGTGGTCGAGTGCCAGGATGAGCGCTCGCAGCACAAGAACCGGGCTCGGGCGCTGGCGCTGCTGCAGGCCCGGCTGCTGGCGATCGCGCAGGAGCAGCAGGCCAGCGAGCAGGCGACCTCGCGCCGGCTCCAGGTCGGATCCGGGGACCGCTCCGAGCGCATCCGCACCTACAACTTTCCGCAGAATCGGCTCACCGACCACCGGATCAACCTCACGCTCTACCAGCTCGACGAAGTGATGGAGGGAGCGCTCGACCCGGTGATCGAGCCGCTGGCCAAGGAGCACCAGGCCGAACAGCTCGCGGCCCTCGCCGCCGCCGGGACGTGAGCGCCACGATCGGCGCACTGCTCGCCGAGGTGGCCGCGCTCGTCGCCGGCAACCCCACGGCGGAGCCCCGTGCCGAGGCCGAGATCCTGATCGCGCACGTGCTCGGCGTCGCCCGCACCAGGCTTTGGGCACGACCGGAGGAGGCGGTGGCGCCGGTGGCGGCCCGGGCGGCGCTCGACCTGGCGCAACGACGCGCCACGGGCGAGCCGATCGCTTACCTCGTCGGCCGCCGCGCGTTCTGGACTCTGGAGCTCGAGGTCGGGCCGGCGGTGCTGATCCCGCGGCCGGAGACCGAGCTCATCGTCGAACAGGCTCTGGCCCGGTTGCCGGCCGGCCCCGCCCGCGTGGCCGACCTCGGGACCGGCAGCGGCGCCGTCGCGCTGGCCCTCGCCGCCGAGCGCCCCCGGTGGCACGTGGTCGCCACCGACTCCTCGGCCGACGCGCTCGGCGTGGCACGGCGCAACGCCGAGCGCCTGGGGCTCGGGGTCGACTTTCGTCACGGCGACTGGGCGCAGGCCCTTCGGCCAGACGAATCGTTCGACCTCATCGCCAGCAATCCGCCGTACGTCGCGGCGGGTGACCCGCACCTCGTCGACGGCGATCTCCCCTGGGAGCCGCGGACCGCGCTGGTCGCGGGCGCCGACGGCCTCGACGCCATCCGTGGCCTCGCCCCGGCGGCCTTCCAGCACCTGGCCGACGGCGGCTGGCTGTTGCTCGAGCACGGCGCGACGCAGGGCGACGCGGTGCGCGGCCTCCTCGCCCGGATCGGCCTCGGCGCGGTCCGAACGATGCGCGACCTGTCGGGGCTGGAGCGCCTCACGATGGGCCGCCGGCAGACCGGGCGCCTTGATTAAATCCCCCGCGCCGCTAGCATTCGGCCGTATGGGCGACCCCTCGGACTCCCTCGTCAGACGCCGCGAGATCGGCTTTCGCGAGCTGCACCCGGACCCGGAGCAGGCCCGGTCGGCCGCGCTCCAGCTCGTGGGCGTGCCGGGGGTGCTGGAGGTCCAGGTCGTCGACCCGCTGCTGCTGCGCATCAGCTACCACGTCATGCAGATCACGCTCGAGCAGATCGAGGCCGCGCTCGAGGAGGCCGGCTTCCACCTGGACAACCGCCTGCTGCTGCGGCTGAAGCGGGCTCTTTGGTACTACACGGAAGAAGTCGAGCGCGCCAACCGGGGTTGCCCGCGCGGGGCGACCAACTGCACCCAGAAGATCTACATCGCCCGCTACGCGCAGGCCGCCCACGGCTGCCGCGACCCGCGGCCCGAGCACTGGCGCGAGTACCGCTGAGCCGGGCGCGCCCCCGCGCGACCCCCGCCGTGGACGACGAGCAACTCCTCCGCTACAGCCGTCAGATCCTCCTGCCCGAATTCGGCATCGAGGGCCAGGAGCGCCTGCGGGCGGGCCGCGTGCTCGTCGTCGGGGCGGGCGGGCTCGGTTCGCCGGTCGCGCTCTATCTGGCGGCCGCCGGCGTCGGGCGGATCGTGATCGCGGACGACGACCGGGTCGATCTGTCGAACCTCCAGCGCCAGATCCTCCACGCCACCGCGCGCATCGGTCAGCCGAAGGTGGAATCGGCGCGGATCGCCCTCGCCGCGCTCAACCCGCACGTCGACGTCCTGCCGCTGCCGCGGCGGCTCGAGGGCGACCTGCTCGTCGAGCAGGTCGCGGCCGCCGACGTCGTGGTCGACGGCAGTGACAGTTTCGCCACCCGTTTCGCCGTCAACGCCGCCTGCGTGGCGACGGGCCGGCCGCTGGTGTCCGGCGCCGTCATCCGCTGGGAGGGCCAGGTGTCGGTGTTCGCGGCCCGACCGGGCGACCCCTGCTACCGCTGTCTCTACGGCGCCGGGGGAGACATCGAGGACACGTGCAGCCACAACGGCATCCTCGCGCCGGTGGCAGGCATCGTCGGCAGCATCCAGGCGACCGAAACGCTCAAGCTGCTCGCGGGGGTCGGCACCCTGCTCGCCGGCAGGCTCCTGCTGCTGGACGCGCTGGAAATGCGCTTCCGTTCGCTCGCCTTGACCCGGGACCCCGCCTGCCCGGTCTGCGGACCGTCCTGAGGCCGCCCGTGCCGCGCCCGCCCTGTCGCACGGACCCGCGCTGGCTGGAACAGGCCCGGCAGGACCTCGACTTCACCACCGCGTTGCGCGGCCACCCGTTCCGCTTCCGCACGACCTGGGGACTGTTCAGCCCGCGGGACGTGGACGCGGGCAGCCGGCTGCTGCTCGACCACCTCGAGGTGCGCCCGGCCGACCGGGCCTTCGATCTCGGCTGTGGCTACGGGCCGCTCGGCCTCGCGATCGCCCGCGACGCGCCGCAGGGCGGCTGCCTGATGGTCGACAAGGACTTCGTGGCCGTCGAGTACGCCCGCCGCAACGCGACCCTCAACCACATCGACAACGTGGAGGTCATGCTGTCCGACGGCTTCCGCCACGTCGGCGCACGCGCCTTCGATCTGGTCGTGTCGAACCTGCCGGCAAAGACCACGAAGGAGCACTACTACCTGTTCTTCCACGAGGCCTGCGAGCGTCTCGCGCCGGGCGGGCGGTTCTACGTGGTGGTGATCTCCGGCCTGCGGCAGTTCGTCGCCCGTGCCTTCGGCGAGGTCTTCGGCAACCACGAGAAGGTCAAACAGGGTCGCGACTACACGGTCGCAATGGCACGGCGCGAGGGGTGACGCTCGCCGCCGCTGCGGCGCTCAAGAAAAGCCCCGTGCGTCCGATTACCGACGACACAGGCGCGGGCAAAGGCTCGCCCGGCTGCGCGCGGCGCCCAGGCCACCACCATGACCACTACCGTCGAGAACACCGCCGAGTTCGTTCGGCTCGCCCTGCCGCTCATGAACCGGCACGGGGTCCCGATGACGCCGCGCAACTACGCGGTCTGGTTCGAGTACGTGGCAGGCGGTAACGCCGCGCTCACCGAGGAGATCGACCGGCGGGTCGCCGCGCAGCAGCCCTTCACCGAAGCGGCGAACGACGAGCTGTACCAGCAGTTCGTGTCGGAGTGCGACGTCGGCGCCTTCCAGCGCATCCGCGTGGAGATGCGCCAGATGCTCCGCGAGGTGGGCGCGTCGCTGATGAACGCAGGCCAGGACGCCGAGCGCTTCGGCGGGCGCCTCTCCGGCACGATGCAGCAGCTCGAGCGCTCGCAGAGCCTCGACGACCTGCGCGACGCCGTGCGCACGCTGTCCGACGAGGCGCGCGAGATGCGCGAGTCCACGCACGCCCTGAAGGCGCACTTCGACGCCAAGACGCGCGAGATCCAGACGCTGCAGCAGGAGCTCGACCAGGCGCGCCGGCGCGCCCTGACGGACACGTTGACCGGCCTCGCCAACCGGGAGGCCCTCTACGACGCGCTGGAGCGGGCGATGGGCGACGGCAACGACCTCGGCCAGCCGCTCTGCCTGCTGCTCGCCGACATCGACCACTTCAAGCGCGTCAACGACACGCACGGTCACCTCGTCGGCGACCGCGTGATCCGCTTCGTCGCCCAGACCCTCAAGCGCATGACCAAAGGCAAGGACACCGCGGCCCGCTTCGGCGGCGAGGAGTTCGCGGTCGTGCTGCCGGACACGCCGACGAACGGCGCGGTGGCGCTGGCGGAGAACATCCGCAAGGCCGTGGCGGAGGCCCGCCTGGTGAGGTCGGACACCCGCGAGCCGCTCGGCCAGATCACCATTTCCATCGGCGTGGGCTGCTTCCGCCCCGGCGAGGAGCGCGACGGCTTCATCGAGCGCGCCGACCAGGCGCTCTATGCCGCCAAGCAGGCCGGCCGCAACCGGGTGGTCGACGAGCAGACGGGCGGCGACCCGGTCGAGCTCACCACGCGCTAGCCGCGGAGCAGGGCCGGCAGCTCCGTCAGTGCGTCGATCACCGCGTCCGGATTGGCGGTCCGGATGTCGACGCCGTGGTTGTAGCCGTAGCTCATGCAGACGATCTGGAAACCGGCCGCCCGCGCCGCCTTCACGTCCGACACCGAGTCCCCGACCATCAGCGCGTCCGCCGGCGCCACGCCGAAGTGGCGCGCGGCGTGCAGCAGCGGCGCCGGGTCGGGTTTCTTCACCGGCAGCGTGTCGCCCGCGACGACGATACCGAAGTAGTCGCGCACGCCGAGGTCCGCCAGCAGGGGCAGAGTGAACTGCGCCGCTTTGTTGGTGACGCAGCCGAGCGGATAGCCGTGCGCCTCGAGCCAGTCCAGGCCCTCGCGGATGCCCGGATAGAGGCGCGAGCGCTTCGAGGTGTTCTGCCCGTAGAGCTCGACGAAGATCGGGTAGGCGCGCGCGAAGTCGTCTTCGGGCGGTTCGCCGTCGAGCTGGCCGAGCAGGGCGCGCCGCACCAGCCGCTCGACGCCATTGCCCACCCAGTTGCGCACCTTGGCCTCGCCGTGTGGCGGCCGCCCGAGCGCCTTCATCAGCTCGTCCACGCAGTACGCGAGGTCCGGCACGCTGTCGACGAGCGTGCCGTCGACGTCGATGAGGATCATGCGGGGGACGCGCAGGGTGGTCATCGTCGCTGTCTCTTGCGGACCTCTCGGTTCGAGTTAGCTTGTAGGGCGGTACTTCGTCACCCAGGGGCAAAGAACCGTTGCCTGGCGGTGCGCGCGCATGACCCGCGCGGACACGCCGTGGATCCCGGACGGATCCCGGGGCGGCGAGCAGCACCCGGCGAAAGGCCCGCCCACGTCGAAGTCTTCTTCGCCCGACGCTGCGTCGGGCCGCAGACTATCTGCTAGCCAGGCATGCCGGCGCTCAGCCGACCTTCGCCAGCTCGCGCCGCATTTCGCCGACGATGCTGTCGTAGCGGTGCGCGTCGCTGTCCTTGCCGGCACCGAAGATCGCCGAACCCGCGACGAAGGTGTCGGCGCCCGCGGCCTTGATCTCGGCGATGTTGCCCGCCTTCACGCCGCCGTCGATCTCGAGGCGGATCTCCCGGCCGGAGGCGTCGATCAGCCGGCGCGCGGCGCGCAGCTTGTCGAGCGCCGACGGGATGAAGCTCTGCCCGCCGAAACCGGGGTTCACCGACATCAGCAGGATCATGTCGATCCTGTCCATCGCGTACTCGAGGTAGGTCAGCGGCGTCGCCGGGTTGAACACCAGCCCCGCCTTGCAGCCGCTGTCGCGGATGAGCTGCAGAGTGCGGTCGACGTGCTCCGAGGCCTCGGGGTGGAAGGTGATGTAGGTCGCGCCGGCCTTGGCGAAGTCCGGCACGATGCGGTCCACGGGCTTGACCATCAGGTGCACGTCGATCGGCGCGGTGATCCCGTGCTTGCGCAGGGCCTCGCAGACCAGCGGGCCGATGGTCAGGTTCGGGACGTAGTGGTTGTCCATCACGTCGAAGTGGATGATGTCCGCCCCGGCCTTGAGGACGTTGACGCACTCCTCGCCCAGCCGGGCGAAGTCGGCGGAAAGAATGGACGGCGCAATGTAGTCCTGCAGGGCCATGACGGCGCTCCATCTCGATGAAAAATTCACTATATACCGAAGGCCTGCGCGTTTGCAGCGCCACGGCCGCGGCGCCCTTCGCGCCTCGGGGCGGGAGCGGGCCGGAACTTTCCGCGCGGGACGCCTGTCTGAGGGAGTGCCGTTACGAAAACACGGGCCGTTTCCTCCCTCCCTTGTCGGCCCGTATCCGGAGCTTCAGCCGGAAGCAAGTAAGGCCCCGGCCCCTCTCCCCCAATGCCCGCCGTTGTCAACCATCCGGTGACGCGGTGACGTGCGGCCGCTCCAGCCACCGGTCCAGGACCCCTGCGAGCACGTCGACGCCCTGGCGCGCGACGGCGGAGTAGAGCTGGACGCTGGGCGGCGCGGGCCCGTCCGCCACCGAGCGGCGCACCGCGGCAAGCGTCGCGTTCGCCTCGCCCCGCCCGAGCTTGTCCGCCTTGGTCAGCAGGACGTGCACCGGCCGGCCGAGGGAAACCGCCCAGCCGATCAACTGCCGGTCGAGATCCTTGAGAGGGTGGCGGACGTCCATCATCAGCACCAGGCCCCGCAGGCACCGGCGACGCTCCACGTAGTCGCCCACCGCTCCCTGCCACTCGACGCGCAGGCTCGCCGCCACCTTCGCGTAGCCGTAGCCCGGGAGATCGACGAGGCGGCGGGTATCGTCGAGCGCGAAGAAGTTGAGCAGTTGCGTGCGGCCGGGCGTACGGCTCGTGCGCGCCAGCCCCGCTTGCCCGCACAATGCATTGATGGCGCTGGACTTTCCGGAATTGGAGCGACCGGCGAAGGCCACCTCCAGACCGTCGTCGGGCGGCGCCTGCTCGAGCCGCGGGGCGCTACTGAGGAATCGGGCGCGGCGGTAGTAGTCGGCCGAGGTCATCGCCGGTCCGTGGGCAAGGGGCGGGCCGGCAGTGTAACCGCCGCCGGCCGCCGCCGGCGCGTTATCCTGCGGGGGTGAAGACGCCGATCCGCACCGCGATGATCCTCGCCGCCGGGCGGGGCGAGCGCATGCGCCCCCTGACCGACGCCACCCCCAAACCGCTTCTGCGCGCGGGCGGGCGCCGTCTGATCGAGCACCACCTGCTGGCGCTCGCCGCCGCGGGAATCCGCGACGTCGTCGTGAACCACGCCCACCTTGGCGACCAGATCGAGGCAGCGCTCGGTGACGGGTCCGCCTACGGTCTGCACGTCCGCTACTCGCCCGAGGCCGAGGCCCTCGAGACGGGAGGCGGAGTCTTCCGCGCCCTGCCGCTGCTCGGCCCCGGCCCGTTCCTGGTCGTCAACGGGGACGTCTGGACCGACTACGACCCCGGGCGGCTGCGAATCGCCGACACCGACCTGGCCCACCTCGTGCTCCTGGACAACCCACCGCACCACCCGATCGGAGACTTCGTCCTGGCGGACGGTCGGGTGCGGACGGAAGGGACGCCACGCCTCACCTTCAGCGGCATCGGCGCCTATCGGCCTGCGCTGTTCGCGGGCTGCACGCCCGGCCGCTTCCCGCTGGCGCCGCTGCTGCGCGCCGCCATGGCCCGAGACGCCGTGGGCGGCGAACACTACGGGGGGCGCTGGGTCGACGTCGGCACGCCCGAGCGGCTGGCGGCGCTCGACCGTCTTCTCGGCGGCTGAGCACGACCGCCGTCAGCGACGACGCTCGAGCTCCTCGCGGTAGCGGTACCAAAGCCCGCCGAGGTGCTCGTGCAGGGCGAGATAGCTCATCCCGAGGGCGTTCGCGGAGGGGAGCCAGTCGGTGAGCGCGGAGGCCTCGTCCTCGCCGCCGTAGGCCCCGGTCGGCGCCCCGATCACCTCGAAGCCGGCCCGTTCGAAGGCGTAGCGCGCCCGGTCGAGATGGAACGCACTGGTGACCAGGGCGATGCGGCGCACACCCAGCGGCATGAGGAGCTTGGCGGTGAAGTGCGCGTTCTCCCAGGTGGTCTCGCTCTGGTCCTCGGCGACGAGCGGGCGCAGGCCGTACTCCTCTTCCAGCACCCGGGTGGCGAGCCGCGCGAGGGGAATCTCGCCGCTGCCGAGCGCCCCGCCGGTCACGGCGAGCGGCAGATCGGCCCGCCGGGAAAGCCAGACGCCGTAGCGCAGACGCTGGACGCTGAGCGGCGAGAGCGTCTCGGCCTCACCGTACTCCGCCGCCGGCCGGTAGCGGCCCGCGAGCGTGACCACCACCGCCTGCGCCCCGGCGGCGCGCACCGCCGCGGCCGTGGTCGCGGGCGTGCGCTGCAGGCCGTCCACCAGCACGGCGGCCACCCGGGGCGTGCTGAGCAGGTAGAGCGCCACGATCCCGGTCAGCGCGAACCAGCGACCGACGCGCAGGCGCCAGGCGAGCACGCCGACGAAGGCCAGCAGGAGGGGCCCGCCCGGTGGAAGGATGAGGGTCTCGACCGCGCGGACGAGCGCCGTGTCCAAGCTAGCCGGCCTGGCCGAGGACCGGGCGCGCCTGCCGCTCGGCGTGGTAGGAGGAGCGTACGAGGGGGCCCGCGGCGACGTTGGTGAACCCGAGCCCCACCGCCACGCGCTGGAGATCCTGGAACTCGGCCGGCGGTACGAAGCGGGCGACCGGCAGGTGGGCGGGACTCGGCTGCAGGTACTGGCCCAGGGTCAGCATGCGGCAGCCGTGCGCGCGCAGGTCGCTCAGCACCGCGAGCACCTCCTCCGTCGTTTCACCGAGACCGAGCATGAGACCGGACTTGGTCGGGACCGACGGGTGCCGCTCGCCGAAGCGCCGCAGCAGATCCAGCGAGCCGGCGTAACTGGCGCCCGGCCGACACTGCCGGTAGAGGCGCGGGACGGTCTCGAGATTGTGGTTGAAGACGTCCGGCGGCGCATCGGCGAACGCCGCCAGTGCGACGTCCACGCGGCCGCGGAAGTCGGGCACCAGCACCTCGACCGCGGTTCCCGGCGCGATCTCCCGGATCGCGTGAACGCAGGCCGCAAAGTGCCCTGCCCCGCCGTCGCGCAGGTCGTCGCGGTCCACCGAGGTCACCACGACGTACGACAGCCCCATCTCGGCGATCGCCTGCGCCAGCTGCCGCGGCTCGTCGGCGTCGAGCGGCCCCGGGCGACCGTGGGCCACGTCGCAGAAGGGGCAGCGGCGCGTGCAGAGGTCCCCCATCACCATGAAGGTGGCGGTGCCGTGGCTGAAACACTCGCCGAGGTTGGGACAGAGCGCCTCTTCGCAGACCGAAGACAGCCCCCGCGCCCGCAGGATCCGCTTGATGCGCGTGACCCCGGCCCCGGTCGGGGCGCGCGCGCGGATCCACGCCGGCTTGCGCAGCGGCTCGGGCGATGGCTCCACCTTCACGGGGATGCGCGCGAGCTTGTCCGCCCCGCGCTGGTGGCTGTCCGGACTGGCCCGCGAGGGCGCCTGCAGCTCGTCGGCGGACTTGCTCATCGACCCTCGTGCCTCGGCGCCGTCAGCGGCTGGTCGGCAGAGTATAGGCGCCGGCGCCATCCGCCTCGCACAGTGCGAGGCCCAGCGCCACGGCAAGCCGGACGGCCAACGCCTCCCCCGCCTGCGCGACGCCGAGCGGCACGCCGAGGTCCCGCAACTGGGTCACCTCGAGGCCGGCGTGGCCACACGGGTCGATGCCCAGGAAGGGCCCGAGGTCCATGTCGACGTTGACGGCGAGGCCGTGGTAGCTGCAGCCGCGGCGCACCCGCAGCCCCAGCGAGGCGACCTTCCGTCCCCCGACGTAGACACCGGGCGCATCGCGGGGCGCCACCGCAACGACGCCGTGCGCCCCGAGCATCCCCATCGCCGCGTCCTCCAGCAGGCTCACCAGCGGCCGGACGCCGAGCCCGGCCGCCCGCAGGTCGAGCATCAGATAAGCCACCAGCTGGCCGGGGCCGTGGTAGGTGACCTGGCCGCCGCGGTCGGTCCGCACCACCGGTATGCCGCCGGGGGCGCGGAGGTGCTCGACCCGCCCCGCCTGGCCGAGGGTGTAGACCGGCTCGTGCTCGAGCAGCCAGAGCTCCGAGGGGGTGGCCGGCGTGCGCGCGTCGGTGAACGCGCGCATCGCCTCCCAGACGGGGACGTACGGCTGCAGGCCGAGGCGCCGCAAGACCAGCCTGCGGATCGCGTCGGTCACAGGCACATCAGCGCGTCGGGGCAGGCGGTCAGATCGCGGTAGATGGCGTCGAGCTGCTCCCGACTCTGCGCTCGCACCACCACCGTCACGGCGACGTAGCGGCCGGCGCTGCTGTCGCGCACCGAGACCGCGTCCTCGCGCAGGTCCGGCGCGTGGCGGCGCACGACGTCGGCCACCCGTGCGGCGAAGCCGGGCGTCGCGCGCCCCATCACCTTGACGGGAAAGTCACACGGAAACCGCAGGAGCGCGTCGGGCGCCGGGTCACTCATCCGGCTGCTGCCGCAGGCGCGCCTTGTAGGCCTGATAGAGCTCGTTCATGCGCCGCCAGACCGGGCCGGGCCGACCATCGCCCAGCACCCTGCCGTCGAGCCGGGTCACCGGCATCACCTCGCGCGTCGAGCTCGTCAGCCACACCTCGCCCGCACCCTCCAGCACCGCCACCGGCACGTCCTCCTCCACGCAGGGGATCGCGTTGGCACGCGCCAGCTCGATCACGAGGTCGCGGGTGATCCCCGGCAGCAGGAAGCGGCTCTTGGGCGGGGTCAGGACGCGCCCGTCCGAGACGACGAAGAGGTTGCTCGCGGCCCCTTCGACGGCGAGCCCCTCCCGCAGGAGGATCGCCTCGACGGCGCCGCGCTCCTTGGCCTCCTGACGGGCGAGCACGTTCGCGAGCAGCGTCGTCGCCTTGATGTCGCAGCGCAGCCAACGGTTGTCCGCGAGCGTGATCGCCGCGATACCGTGCTCGGCGATCGCGGGATCGATCGGGGCGAGCGGCACCGCCATGGCGAACACGGTCGGCGTGACGGCATCCGGGATCGCGTGGTCGCGCTTCTCGGCCGGACCGCGGGTCACCTGCAGGTAGACCGACTGGTCCGCGCCAGGCCGCTGGCCGACCAGCTCGCGCAACATCGCGCGCCAGGCGTCGTGCCCCAGCGGATTCGCCATCCGGATGGCGGCGAGGCTGCCGTCCAGCCGGTCGAGGTGGTGCTCGAGGCGGAAGAGGTGACCACCGTAGACGGGAATCACCTCGTAGACGCTGTCGCCGAAGAGGAAGCCGCGATCCATCACCGGGACGCAGGCCTGCGCCCTGGGCAGGAAACGGCCGTCGAGGTAGACGAGGGTGTCGCTGGACATGGCGGTCACTGGAACCAGAGCAGGATGGTGTCGATGAGGCGGCGGACCCACCCGGCGAGCGGGACCTCCTCCAGCGCGACCAGGGGCGCCTCGCGGAGGACCTGGCCCTTGCGCTCGACGACGACCTTGCCGAGCGCCTGGCCCTTGGCGACCGGCGCGACGACGCGCGGCGCGATCTCCATGCGGGTGCTGATGCCGTCCTTCTGGTTGCGGGGCACGGTGACCGTGAGATCCTGGGCAACGCCGAGCGCGACCTCGCGCGGATCCCCCTTCCAGGCCCGTACCTTCGCCAGGGTCTCGCCGGCGGCGTTGACCCGGTGCGCCTCGTAGAACCGGAACCCGTAGTTGAGCAGGTTGAGCATCTCGGTCGCCCGGACCTTCTCGCCTTTGGTCCCCATCACGACCCCGACGAGCCGCATGCCGTCGCGCTTCGCCGAGGCGACCAGACAGTAGCCCGCCGTCTTGGTGTGGCCGGTCTTGACGCCGTCGACCGACTCGTCGCGCCACAGGAGCAGGTTGCGGTTCGTCTGCTTGATGTTGTTGTGGACGAACTCCTTGATCGCGTACCACGGGTAGTACTCGGGAAACTCGCGGATCGTCGCCTCGCTGGCCTTCGCGAGGTCGCGGGCGGTGGTGTAGTGCTCGGGGTCGGGGAGCCCCGTCGAGTTGACGAAGTGGGAGGACGTCATGCCCATGCGCCGGGCGTCCTCGTTCATGAGCTTCGCGAAGGTCTCCTCGCTGCCGGCGACGTGCTCGGCCAAGGCCACGGCGGCGTCGTTGCCGGACTGCACGATGAGGCCCTTGAGCAGGACCTCGAGCGGCACGCGCGCGTTGACGTCGACGAAGGTGCGCGAGCCCTCGGTGCGCCAGGCCTTCTCGCTCACCAGCACCTGGTCGTCGAGCTTGACCCGCCCCTCCTTCAGGGCGCGGAACACGACGTGCGCCGTCAGGATCTTGGTGAGGCTCGCCGGCTCGAGACGTGCGTCCGCGTTGGACTCGGCGAGGACCTGCCCGCTGTCCATGTCCATGAGAAACCACGCCGTGCCGGCGATCTGGGGCGAGGCGGGCACCGGCGTGCCGGCAGGCAGCGGCGCGGTCGACTGCGCCGCAGCGGCCGGGGCCGGCGGGGACGTGGCGGCGCCCTCGTGCTTCGCGCGGTTCGCCGCCTGCGACAGCGGACCGGTGCCAAGCAGGGCGACGAGCAGGGCGACGAGTGCGGTGCGGTGCAATTGGGTCACGGACGGGTCCTGGCGTGGCGCGGTGGTCGACTCGGGCGGGCGGCGCGGTGGCGCCGACCGGGTCTCGATGGGGGACGCATTCTACCCGAGCGCCGGCTCGGGCAAGGGCGCCGGTCGTCAGTCCACGACGACCCGCGGGTTGCTGACCCCGAGTCCCTCGAGCCGGGCCACCACGAGGTCTGCCTCGTCGACCGTGCCCACGGGTCCGACGCGCACCCGGTAGAGCTCCCGGCCGTTGGCCTGTCCGGTGTCGACGCGCACGGGGCGCCGCAGGTCGGCCGTGACCTTCGCACGGATCCGGTCGGCGTTCTCGCGGCTCGCGAACGCGCCCACCTGGATGAACATGGCCGGTCCCCGCCCTGCGACGGGCGCCGGCGGCCGGGCGGGCAGGCCTGGCGACGGCGTGGTCGCGGGCCTCGCCGTGCTCGCGACCGCGGGTGCAGGCGCCACGGGCGCCGGGGCGGCGCTGCGCGGCGCAGCCGCCGCGACCCGCAGCGGGCCGGAGAGATCGGGAGGCGGGAGCGGGTCCGGATCGTTCGGGTCGATCGCCCGGATCTCCACGAGCCCCGTGCCCTTGGCGGCGAGCCTCAGCTTGGCGGCCGCCACCCACGACAGATCGATGATGCGGTTTGCGTGGAACGGACCGCGGTCGTTGATCTTCACGACGATGCTGCGGCCGTTCTCGAGATTGGTGACGCGCGCGTAGGTCGGCAGCGGCAGCTCCTTGTGAGCAGCGGTCATCTCGAACATGTCGTAGGTTTCGCCGCTCGAGGTGCGCTTGCCGTGGAAGTCCTCGCCGTACCACGAGGCCACGCCGCGGTCGACGAAGCCGCGGCTCTCGGGGAGCGTCGCGTAGCGCCTGCCGAAGACCTCGTAGCTCGGCGGATTGCCGTAGCGGCTCACCGGCTCGGCCTTCGGGACCGCGTCGGGCACCGCGTCGGGATCGATCATCCGCCGCTTGTCGGGCGTCGGCTTGGTGGCGCAGCCCCCCGCCAGCAGGGCGAGGGAGAGGATGAGCAGCGACCCGAGAGCGCTAGCGCGCAACGCCCCGCGCCTCCCTCTCCTGCATCGCCGCCGCGATCTCGCCGCTCAACTGGTGCACCGCCATTGCGTAGAGGATGCTCCGATTGTAGCGGGTGATCGCGTAGAAGTTGGACATGCCGAACCAGTGGGAGGTCCCGCCCTCCTCCTGCAGCGCGAAGAGGTTTCCGGACGTGTCGGCGGGCGGGCTTCCCGCAATCACGAGGCCGGCGGCGGTCAGTTCGCCGGCCCGCTCGACGGGCTTGAGATCGGTCGTCACGAAACGGCCGTGACGCTGCTCGAAGCCGCTGACCCCCGCGACCACCCGCTCGCCGCGCCGCCAGCCGTTGCGCGCGAAGTAGTTGGCGACGCTGCCGATCACGTCGGCGTCGCTGTTCCAGAGGTCGCGGCGGCCGTCGCCGTCGAAGTCCACCGCGTAGGCCCGGAAGCTCGAGGGCATGAACTGGGGCTTGCCCATGGCGCCGGCGTAGGACCCGTTGACCTTGCGGGCGTCGAAGCCCTCGTCGCGGGCCATCACGAGGAACTGCTCGAGCTCGCCACGGAAGAAGGCCGCGCGGCGCGGGTAGCCGAAGGCCAGGGTGTAGAGGGCGTCGAGGACGCGGTGTCGCCCGGTATTGCGCCCGTACTTGGTCTCCACGCCGATGATCGCCGTGACGACCTCCGGCGGCACGCCGTACTGGGCCTCGGCGCGACGCAGCGTGTCGTAGTTGCGCTGCCAGTACTCGACGCCACCGTCGACCCGCTCGCGGGTCAGCATGATCGCCCGGTACTCGTACCAGGGCTTGGCCTCGGCAGGGCGGGTGATGGCGGCGATGATGGATTCCTGGAACTCGGCGTCGTCGAGCAGCGCCGTGAGCTCCGCCGGCACGAAGCCGTGCTTGCGCACCATGTCGTCGACGAAGGCCTGCCCTTCGGTGTCGAGCGCAGCGGCGGCACCGCTGCCCGTGACGAGCGCGGCAAGCAGGACGAGACGGCAGAGGCCGGGGAACAGAGGGTGGCTCATGCTCCTCAGGTCATCATCTTGCGGTGCGTGTGCACGGACATGAGGATACCGAAGCCCGCCATCAGGGTCACCAGCGAGGTGCCGCCGTAGCTGACCAGCGGCAGGGGCACGCCCACCACCGGCAGCACCCCGATGACCATGCCCACGTTGACGAACGCGTACACGAAGAACACGCAGGTGACCGCCCCGGCCAGCAGCCGTCCGTAGCTGTCCTGTGCCTGCGTCGCGATGTAGAGCCCGCGCATGATGATCACCGCGTAGAGCGTGAGCAGCGACACCACGCCGACCAGGCCGAACTCCTCCGCAAAGACGGCGAAGATGAAATCGGTGTGCTTCTCGGGGACGAACTCGAGCTGCGACTGCGTGCCGTTGAGCAGACCCTTGCCGTAGATCCCGCCGGAGCCGATCGCGATCTTGGCCTGGATCGTGTGATAGCCGGCCCCGAGCGGGTCGCGCTCGGGGTCGAGGAAGGTGATGACCCGCTGGCGCTGGTAGTCGTGCATCAGCGTCCACGCGACCGGGGCGGCGGCCGCGACCAGCCCCGCCAGCCCGGCGATCAGTCGCCAGCTCACGCCCGAGAAGAACAGCACGGCGGCGCCAGCGCTCGTGACCAGCAGGGCGGTGCCGAGGTCCGGCTGCTTCGCGATCAGCAGCACGGGCACCACCGTCAGCGCACCCCCGACCAGCAGACGCCGCCAGGTCGGCGGCAGCGGCGCCGAGCCGAGCAGCCAGGCCACCATCATCGGCACGCCGAGCTTGGCGATCTCGGAGGGCTGGAAGCGGATGACGCCGAGGTCGAGCCAGCGCTGCGCCCCCTTGCCGATGTCGCCGAGCAGCAGCACGAACACGAGCAGCACGACCGCCAACCCGTAGATCGCCGGGCTCCAGTGGCGCAGCCGCGCGGGCGGGAACTGCGCGACGACGAGCATCACGCCGAACGCGAGCAGCAGCCGCAGGAGCTGTTTCTCCACCTGCTCCCAGTCCTGGCCCGACGCCGAGTAGAGGATGACCAGCCCGAAGCCGGAGAGGACGAGGAGGCCGGTCAGCAGCGGCACGTCCACGTGAATGCGCGCGAGCCAGCCGCCGAGCAGGGTCGGCTGCCTTCCGAAAGGGGCCGAGCCGTAGGGACCGAGGGTCACGGGGGTTGTTCTCCCAGCAGGTAGACGTCCATGACCCGCCGCGCGATCGGCGCCGCGACGGCGCCGCCGTGGCCGCCGTGCTCGATCAGGACAGCGACGGCGATGCGCGGGTCCTCGACCGGCGCGAACGCGATGAACAGGGCGTGGTCGCGCAGCTTCTTGTCGATCTTGTCCTCGTCGTACTCCTCGTCCTGCTGGACCGTGAACACCTGTGCCGTACCGGTCTTGCCGGCGATCTTGTAGGCGTCCGTGCGGATGCGCTTGGCAGTGCCCCGCTGGCTCTCGACCACGTCCGTCATGCCGCGGATCACCTGCGCCCAGGAATTGCGCGAGCGGATCGGCATCTGCGCGGGCGGGGGGGTCGGCGGCGGCGCAGCCGCCGAGCCGTCGGGGGCCTCGACGCTCGCGACGACCCGCGGGGTGACGTAGCGGCCGCCGTTGGCCATGGTCGCGGCCGCGGCGGCGAGCTGCAGCGGCGTGGCGAGCACGTAGCCCTGGCCGATACCCGCGATCAGTGTCTCGCCGGGGAACCACGGCTGCCGCCGCGCCCGCTCCTTCCACTCGCGCGAGGGCAGCAGCCCGGCCAGCTCCTCCGTGAGGTCGATCCCGGTCTTGCGGCCGAAGCTGAAGCGCGAGAGGAAGTCGTGCAGCCGGTCGATGCCGAGGTCGTGCGCCAGGTCGTAGAAGTACACGTCGCAGGACTCGACGATCGCCTTGTTGAGGTCGACCGCGCCGTGACCGTGCTTCTTCCAGTCGCGATAGCGGTGCGTCTGCCCGGGCAGCTGGTAGAACCCGGGGCAGAACTTGTTCTGCTCGGCGCCGACGACGTTCATCTCGAGCCCGGCGAGGGCGACGAACGGCTTGATGGTCGAGCCCGGCGGATAGATGCCGCGCAGCGCGCGGTTGTAGAGCGGCTTGTCCTCGGAGTCCCGCAGCGCCTTGTAGGCGGCGCCGCTGATGCCCTCGACGAAGGGGTTCGGGTCGTAACCGGGCTTGCTGACGAGCGCCAGGACGCCGCCGGTCTTCGGGTCGATCGCGACGACCGACCCGACCTCGTCGCCCAGCGCCTCGAGCGCCGCCTGCTGCAGGCCCATGTCGAGGTGCAGCCGCAGGTTCTTGCCCGGCACCGGCGCCCGCGTCTCCAGCACCCGGATGACGCGCCCCGTCGCGTTGACCTCCACCTGCTGGAGTCCGACCTCGCCGTGCAGCTCCTCCTCGTACGTCTTCTCGACCCCGAGCTTGCCGATGTGCGTCGTGCCCGAGTAGTCGGCGGTGTCGATCGCGTCCTGCTCCTGCTGGTTGATCCGGCCGACGTAGCCGAGCGCGTGGACGGCGGTCTCCTTGAGCGGGTAGTTGCGCAGCAGGCGCGCGTGGATGTCCACGCCGGGGAAGCGGTGCCGGACCACGGAGAACCGGGCCACCTCCTCCTCGTCGAGGTTCGCGCGGATCTGCAGGGCCTCGAAGCGCCGTCGCTGCCGCCGCAGCCGGTCGAAGCGCTGCACGTCCTCCTCGCTGATCGGCAGGATGCTGCGCAGCTCCGCGATCGTCTTCTTGAGATCGGGGACCTGGTCTGGCGTGATCTCGAGGCTGTACGAGGGGTAGTTGTGCGCGAGCAGCACGCCGTTGCGGTCGTAGATCAGGCCGCGCGTCGGCGGCAGCGGCACCAGCTTGACGCGGTTCTCGCTCGAGAGCGTGCGGTAGTGCTCGTGCAGCGTGATCTGCAGGTAGGCGAGGCGCGCGATCAGGGCACCGAAGAGCAGCACCACCAGCAGCCCCAGCGCGATGGATCGCGAGACGAACTGGCGGTGCTCCCGCAGGTCGTCGTTGATCGTGCTGCGCACCATCGCCCCTCAGCTCACCCGGAAGCGCCGGCGCAGGTCGCGGAGGACGAAGTACGCCCACGGCCAGAGAAAGGCCCCCGCGACCGCCGACACCCAGAAGGGCGCGCCCGGCGCCTCCCGCCCGGTGGCGCCGATCACGACGGTCGCGAGCAGGCGGTCCAGCAGCAGCAGGACGAGCACGAAGACCGACTGCTGCCACAGCGGGAAGAGCCGCACCCGCTGGTGGGTCTTCACGGTGATGTAGGCGATGAGCGACAGAGCGAAGGCGTTCTGTCCGAGCAGGGTCCCCGTCAGGGCGTCGAGCAGCAGGCCGACGACGAAGCCGACCCCCACGCCGACGCGCAGCGGCAAGGCGAGGGACCAGTAGACGAGCACCAGCGCGGTCCAGTTGGGGCGGTACAGGCGAGCCCAGTCGGGCAGCGGCATCACCGCCAGCACCACTGCGATGAGGAAGGTGAGCACGATGACGACGGTGCCCCGGCGCGGCGTCAGGGCGGTCACGGTCGCCCCCCGGCCGGCGCCTGGCGCGGAGCCGCCGGCTTGGGCGGCGTCTGCTGGGCGTGCCCGGACGGCTTCTTCGGCGCCGCGGGCGCCGGCTTCGGCGGGGCGGCACCGGCAGTCGCCGTGGGCGGCGGGGCGACGGCCGGACGCGGGGGCTCCGCGGGTTGGACGGGCCCCGCCGTCCTCGCTTCCTCCTGGGCGCGGATCGCCTGCAGGGGAGTGACCGTCCAGACGAGGAGCACCTCGCGCGCCCGGTCGAGGTGGGCGCGCGGCGCCGCCAGGACGTAGGGGAAGGCCTCGCCGGCCCGGCGCGACACCGCCTGCACGGTCGCCACCGGGTAGCCTGCCGGGAAGGTCCCGCCCAGGCCGGAGGTGATCAGCACGTCGCCCTCGCGGATGTCGGCGTTGATGGGCAGGTAGGGCAGCTCGAGCTGGTTCGTCCGACCCGTGCCGACCGCGATGGACCGCAGGCCGTTGCGCTGCACCTGGATCGGGATGGCGTGGGAGGGATCCGTAACGAGCAGGACCTGGGCACTGAACGGCGTGACCTGGACGACCTGGCCCATTACCGCGTCGGCATCCAGCACGGGCTGTCCTTCGTAGACCCCCGAGGTCGATCCCTTGTTGATGGTCACACGCTGGGTGTACGGGTCGAGGTCCATGGCGATGAGCTCGCCGATAAGGACCCGCTCGCCCACCTTGATGGAGGAGTCGAGCAGGTTGCGCAGCTGCAGGTTCTCCGCCTCCAGCGCCTCGAGCTTCTGCAGTCGCGCCTTGAGCAGCAGATTCTGCTCGTGCAGGTCGTCGGCCGCCTGTTGCAGTCGTTCGCGCGAGGCGAAGGCCTGCGACACCCACTCGGACGCGGCCACGGGCAGCTGGGCCAGCCGCTGAAGGGGATAGGTCACCACGACGAGCGCCGACCGCAACGCGTCGAGGTGGTGCTGGCGGTGGTCGAGCACCATGAGGGCGAGCGATACGAGCACCGCGGCGAGGACGCGGGCGTTGATCGACGGCCCTGCTGTGAAGATGAGCTTAATGGCTGCTCACCTCGGGCAGCCGGCGAAGGTGCGCCGCCTCAGTCGGCGGTGAACACTTCGCCGCCGCGCTCGTCCATCAGCTCGAGGGCCCGGCCGCCCCCTCGGGCGACGCAGGTCAGCGGGTCCTCGGCGATCACCACGGGCAGCCCGGTCTCCTCCTGGAGCAGGCGGTCGATGTCGCGCAGCAGGGCGCCACCGCCGGTGAGCACGATACCGCGTTCGGCGACGTCCGCGCCGAGCTCCGGGGGGGTCTGCTCGAGGGCCTTCTTCACGGCCTCGGTGATTCCCGACAACGGCTCCTGCAGCGCCTCGAGGATCTCGTTCGAGTTGAGGGTGAAGCTGCGCGGCACGCCCTCGGCGAGGTTGCGGCCCTTGACCTCGATCTCCCGCACCTCGGCGCCCGGGTAGGCCGAACCGATCTCCTTCTTGATGCGCTCGGCCGTGGCCTCGCCGATGAGGGTGCCGAAGTTGCGGCGCACGTAGTTGATGATCGCCTCGTCGAAGCGGTCGCCGGCGATACGCACGGAACCCGAGTAGACGATGCCGTTCAGCGAGATCACCGCGACCTCGGAGGTACCGCCGCCGATGTCGATGACCATCGACCCGCGCGCCTCGTGGACGGGCAGGCCGGCGCCGATCGCCGCCGCCATCGGCTCCTCGATCAGGTAGACCTCGCGCGCGCCGGCGCCGGCCGCCGACTCCTTGATGGCGCGGCGCTCGACCTGGGTGGAGCCGCAGGGCACGCAGATCAGCACCCGCGGGCTCGGCCGGATCACGCGGTGCTCGTGCACCTTGTGGATGAAGTACTGCAGCATCTTCTCGGTGACGGTGAAGTCGGCGATGACGCCGTCCTTCATCGGCCGGATGGCGAGGATGTTCGCGGGCGTGCGCCCGAGCATCCGCTTCGCCTCCTCGCCGACCGCGGCGACCACCTTCGATCCGCCGGGCCCCTTTTCCTGCCGGATCGCCACGACCGAGGGCTCGTTGAGCACGATGCCCTTGTTGCGGGCGTAGATGAGGGTGTTGGCCGTGCCCAGGTCGATCGACAGGTCGTTCGAGAAAAGGCCGCGCAGGCGTCGGAAGAACATGGCAGACGGGGTCCTGTAAGGGGTGTCGCGAATACGAGCGGGCCGCCCGGGTTCAGGGCGGCCCGCGAGGGGTCGATAATCTAGCAATCCCCGCCCCCCCGAACAAGACGGGCCGGGCGACCGCCGCCCGGCGGCCGCGGCGCCGCCGGGCCGGAGCCTGTGCTAAGGTTCGCGTCTTCCGCCGGACCCCTGCCCCGATGAGCCTCGACCGAGCCGACGTCGCCAAGATCGCCCACCTCGCCCGCCTCGCGGTCGACGGGGACGAGGCCGATGCCGTCGCCCGCGACCTGTCGCGGATCCTCGACCTGGTCGCCCAGATGAGCGTGGTGAACACGGGCGGGGTGCCGCCCATGGCGCACCCCCTGGACATGCCGCAGCGGCTTCGGCCGGACGTCGTGACGGAGCCGGACCGCCGCGACGACCTCCAGGCGACCGCTCCCGCGACCGAGGCGGGGCTCTATCTGGTTCCCCGGGTGATCGAATGAGCCTGCCGCTGCACGAGCGATCGCTGGGACAGCTGGCGGCTGGCCTGCGCGCCCGGGAGTTTTCGAGCCGCGAGCTCGCGACGCACTACCTGGGGCGGATCGCCCGCCTGGACCCCGGCCTCAACAGCCTCGTCACGACCTGCGCGGAGGACGCGCTCGCGGCCGCGGACGCCGCCGACGCCCGGCTCGCCCGCGGCGACGGCGGTCCGCTCACCGGCCTGCCCCTGATTCACAAGGACATCTTCTGCACGCAGGGCGTTCGCACCAGCTGCGGCTCGCGGATGCTGGACACCTTCGTCGCGCCCTACGACGCCACGGTGGTCGCGCGCCTCAAGGCCGCCGGCACGGTGATGCTCGGCAAGGCGAACATGGACGAGTTCGCGATGGGCTCGTCCAACGAGACCAGCTGGTACGGGCCGGTGCGCAACCCCTGGGACCCTGACCGGGTGCCCGGGGGGTCGTCCGGCGGGTCGGCCGCCGCGGTGGCGGCGCGGCTGGCCCCCGTGGCGACCGGCACGGACACCGGCGGCTCGATCCGCCAGCCGGCGGCGCTCTGCGGCCTCACGGGGATCAAGCCGACCTACGGCCGGGTCTCGCGCTGGGGGATGATCGCCTTCGCCTCGAGCCTCGACCAGGGCGGCCCCCTCGCGCGCAGCGCGCAGGACGCCGCCCTCGTCCTGCAGGCCGTGGCGGGCTACGACCCGCACGACTCGACCAGCGTGGACGCCCCGGTCCCCGAGTACGCCGCCACGCTGGATGACGGCATCGCCGGCCTGCGCGTCGGCCTGCCGAAGGAGTACTTCGGCGAGGGCCTGGACCCGAAGGTCCGCCACTCCGTCGAGACGGCGATCGCCGAACTGCGCCGGCTGGGCGCGCAAACCGTCGAGATCAGCCTCGCGAACACCGCGCTCGCCGTCCCGACCTACTACGTGGTCGCGCCCGCCGAGTGCTCGTCGAACCTGGCCCGCTACGACGGCGTGCGCTACGGGCACCGCTGCGCCGACCCGAAGGACCTGAGCGACCTCTACGAGCGCTCGCGCGCCGAGGGCTTCGGCGCCGAGGTCAAGCGCCGCATCCTGATCGGCACCTACGTCCTGTCGGCGGGCTACTACGACGCCTACTACCTCAAGGCGCAGCAACTGCGGCAGCTGATCTCGGAGGACTTCCGGCGCGCGTTCGCGGAGGTCGACGTGATCGCCGGCCCGACCTCCCCGACCACCGCGTTCCGGCTGGGCGAGAAGGCAGGCGATCCGGTCACGATGTACCTCTCGGACATCTACACGATCGCCGCCAACCTGGCGGGCCTGCCCGCGATGTCCCTGCCGGCCGAGCCGGTCGGCGGTCTGCCCGTCGGCCTGCAGCTCATGGGCAACTATTTCGCCGAGGCGCGGCTGCTCAACGTCGCCCACCGGTTGCAGGAGGCGACCGACTGGCATCGACGGGTGCCGCCGGGCTGCGAGTGAGGGTCAGGGAGTAGAACCGGATGGAGTGGGAAACGGTCATCGGGCTCGAGATCCACGCCCAGCTCGCCACGCGCTCGAAGATCTTCTCCGGCGCGCCGACCGCTTTCGGCGCGGCGCCGAACACGCAGGCCTGCGAGATCGACCTCGCCCTGCCCGGCGTCCTGCCGGTGCTGAACGCCGAGGCGGTGCGCATGGCGGTGACGTTCGGCGCGGCGATCGGGGCCGCGGTTGCGCGCCGCTCCGTGTTCGCGCGCAAGAACTACTTCTACCCGGACCTGCCGAAGGGCTACCAGATCAGCCAGTACGAGCAGCCGATCGTCGGCCGCGGCCAGGTCGAGATCGCCCTGGACGGCGGCGGCACCAAGACGGTCGGCGTGACGCGCGCCCACCTCGAGGAGGACGCCGGCAAGTCGCTGCACGAGGACTTCCACGGCATGACCGGCATCGACCTCAATCGCGCCGGCACGCCGCTGCTGGAGATCGTCTCCGAGCCGGACATGCGCTCGCCGGCGGAGGCCGTCGCCTACGCCCGCAAGATCCACCAGCTGGTCCGCTACCTCGGCATCTGCGACGGCAACATGCAGGAGGGCTCGTTCCGCTGCGACGCGAACGTCTCCGTGCGGCGCCGTGGCAGCGACCGGCTCGGCACCCGCACCGAGCTCAAGAACATCAACTCCTTCCGGTTCCTCGAGCGGGCGATCCAGTACGAAGTCGAGCGGCAGGTCGATCTGATCGAGAACGGTGGCGCCGTCGTCCAGGAGACGCGGCTCTACGACCCGGCGCGAGACGAGACGCGCTCGATGCGCTCGAAGGAAGAGGCGAACGACTACCGCTACTTCCCCGACCCGGACCTGCTGCCGGTCGTGCTCGACGAGGACGACATCGCGGCCATCGTCGCGACCATGCCGGAGCTGCCGGACGCGAAGCGGGAGCGCTTCGAGCGTGCCTACCAGCTTTCCGCCTACGACGCCGGGCTGCTCACCGCGACGCGCGAGACGGCGGACTACTTCGAGGCGGTCGCGCAGGGCTGCGGCGACGCGAAGCTCGCCGCGAACTGGGTGATGGGCGATCTGGCAGCCGCCCTCAACCGCGACGGGCGCGAGATCGCCGACAGCCCGGTCGACGCCATGGGACTCACCGGCCTGCTGCAACGCCTGCGCGACGGCACGCTCTCGGGCAAGCTCGCCAAGGACGTGTTTGCCGCGATGTGGGCCGGCGAAGGCAGCGCAGACGCGATCATCGAGGCGCGCGGACTCAGGCAGGTGAGCGATGTCGGCGCGATCGAGGCGATCGTCGACCAGGTGATCGCCGCCAACCCGGACCAGGCCGGGCAGCTGCGCGCCGGCAAGGACAAGGTCATGGGCTTCCTCGTCGGCCAGGTGATGAAGGCCTCGCAGGGCAAGGCCAACCCCGCGCAGGTCAACGAGATCCTGCGGCGCAAGCTCCTGGACTCCTAGCGCGCCGAGTGATGGCGGCCACGGGCTGCCCTGCAGAAATCCATCCGCGTCATGTGACGACGGCGTCCGGGGCGCCGGCACTCCCGAGCGCCTGGTATGCGTAGCGGAAGGGCCGCGCCCGAGCCTGCAAGGACGCATTCACGGCGTGTCCGCGCCGGTCACGCGCGCCCGACGCCCGTCTCGAGAACGCGGGTCCCCATCGCGTCACGCCACCCGGTTCCGCTCGCGCCCCTCGCGGAACGCCCGGATGTTCGCCGCGACCTCGTCGATCAGCCGCTGCCGCGCCTCGCGGCTGGCCCACGCGACGTGGGGCGTGACGATCAGGTTCGGGATGCCGGCCTCGAGCAGCGGGCTACCCTGGCGGGGCGGCTCCGCCGCGAGCACGTCCACGCCCGCGCCACCCAGTCTGCCCGCGCGCAGCGCCTCGGCGAGCGCGACCTCGTCGACGATGCCGCCGCGCGCCGTGTTGATCAACAGGGCGTCGCGCTTCATCAGCGCGAGCTCGCCCGCCCCGATCAGGTTGCGGGTGTTGGCCGCGAGCGGCACGTGCAGGGTCAGCACGTCGGCCTGCGCGAGCAGGGCGTCGAGCGGCACCCTGCCCTCCCGCGGCGATCCGCGGGGACGCTGCGCAACGAGCACGGTCATGCCGAAGGCCTGCGCGACCCGTGCAACCCCCTGCCCGAGCTCTCCCCAGCCGACGACCCCGAGCGTCTTTCCCGCGAGCTCCCGGAACGGAAGATCGAGCACGCAGAACATCTCGCTCGCCGCCCAGCGTCCGTCCTTCGCGGCGATACTGTGCTCGCTCAGGCGCGTCGCGAGCGCGAGGATCAGCGCGAACACGTGCTGCACCACGGAAGGCGTCGCATAGCCGGTGACGTTGCACACGGCGATGCCGCGCTCGCGTGCCGCCGCGAGGTCGACGTTGTTTGTCCCCGTCGCGGCGACGCAGACGAGCTCGAGGCCCCGGCACGCCGTCATCACGGCGCGGTCGACGACGACCTTGTTCGTGACGACGACCGCCGCGTCGCCGATGCGTTCGGCCGCGAGCGCCGCGGGCGTCTGGGGGTGGCTCGTCCACGGCGACGTCGCGGCGCGGAGGGTGGCGAGGTCGAGATCGCCGCGGTCGACGGAGGCGCAGTCGAGAAAGACGGCTCGCAACGGTGTCATGGCCTGGGCGCACCCGGCGGCGAGAACGGATTTGTTATGTTAGCCGGCGGTCGAGCACCTGGAGGGCCAAGCCGATGAGCGAACCGCTGCGCGCCGTGCGGGTCTGGGACCTGCCGGTCCGAGCCTTTCACTGGACGCTGGTGGCGCTCGTCCTGCTCTCGTGGGCCAGCCGCGAGCTGGACTACATGGAGCTGCACCGCAACTCGGGGTATGGCGTGCTGGTGCTGGTCCTCTTCCGCGTGATCTGGGGATTCGCCGGCACGCGCCACGCGCGCTTCGCGGATTTCCTGCGCCCGCCTTCCGCAGCGTACGCGTACCTGCGCGACACGGCGCGCGGCAGGGGGCAGCGCTACCTCGGCCACAACCCGGCGGGCGGCTGGTCGGTGGTGGCCATGCTCGCGTGCCTCGCGGTGCAGGCGATCACCGGGCTCTTCCTCACCGACGACGTGCTGTTCGACGGTCCCTTCCACGGGGTGCTGGGCGAGCAGACGACGCACGCCCTCAAGAAGCTGCACGACGCGAACTTCACGGTCCTGCTGGCCCTGGTCGGCCTGCACCTCGCCGCGATCGGGTTCTACCGCGTCGCGAAGCGCGAGGACCTGGTGCGGCCGATGCTGACCGGCGTCAAGCGGGTTGCGGGGGAGTCCCCGGCAGGGGACGCGCCCCCCGTCGGCTGGTGGCGGGCACCGCTCGCGCTCGCCATCGCCGCGGGCCTGGTCGCCGGCGCGCTGTCGCTCGCGCCGGGGAGGGTGTGGTGACTTACTCCTTGTAGTCGTCGTGGCAGGACTTGCACGTCTTGCCCGTCTCGCCGAACTGCTTCTTGACGGCGGCCATGTCGCCCCCCTTCGAGACCTCGGCGAGCTTCGCCGTCTCGCGCTCCATGTCCCCCATCTTCTTCTTGAAGTCGTCCCACTTCATCCAGATTTCCGGCTTCGCCTTGCTCCCCGTGCCGTCGGAGTCCTGCGGGAAGGCCGCCAGCAGGTCGATCGAGGAGATCGCGGCGACGTCCTTGCTGCGGCGAGCGAACTCCTGGGCGTTGAAAGGAGCATCGCCCTTCACCATCGCGCCCATCGGCTTGAAGTTGGCGCCGATCAACGTCATCGCGGCCTGACGGTACTTCATCGCGTCCTTCTTCGGGTCGGCCTTCTCTTCGGCCTGGGCGGCGACTGCCGCGGCGAACAGCGCGGTCCCGGCGACGAGCCAGCGGGTCTTTGTCATGGAGTGCTCCGTGGGTGATTGCGGATCGAGGACCTAACCGTACCGCAACGGGGGTTCGCGCCGCAGCCCGGAATTCCGGGTCGAGTCTCCGGTTTGACCGGGCGGGCGCGAGGCTCCGGTTGACAGCCCGTACGGGCGATCGGGCATAGTCGGGACCGACCCCCCGCCGAACGGGGAGGAGGAAGCCCGTGTCCGTCCGACTGATGATCCTGCCGAGCAGCGACGCGAAGAGCACGCTGCTCGTGCGCGTGCCCGACGACTACACGGACCACGAAGCCTACCGCCACGTCACCGGGGTGATCGCGGCGCTCGAGGAACGCGGGTCGCCGCGCGATCGCGGCGACGTGATCGAGGCCCTGGAGGTGCACGGTTTCGAGGTCGTGCCGCACCTGCTCGGACCGGAGATCTGCTGCTGAGCCACCACCGGCCGGAGGGCCGGCCTCCCCCGGACCGCCGGGTCCTGGCGCACTGCTGCACCGCAATAGCCGGCGCGGCGGGCTCGGCTAGAATGCGCCGATGAACGCGCTGCCGTCCGCCCGAATCCGCGAGATTCCGTACAACTACACCTCGTTTTCCGATCGCGAGATCGTCATCCGCTTTCTTGGCGAGCCCCTTTGGCGACTCATCGAGGAACTGCGCGGGACGCGCCGCACCGGGCGCTCGGCGCGGATGCTGTTCGAGGTGCTGGGCGACATGTGGGTGCTGGAGCGCAACCCGTACCTGCAGGACGACCTCCTCGAGAACCTCGACCGCCGCCGCCTGCTGATCCAGGCCCTTCGCCACCGCCTCGACCAGTTCGAGGCGCGTGCGAACGGCAATCAGCAGGCCCTCGAGCTGCTCGACGCGGCGCGGGAGGCGGTCGACCGGTTCGCCGCCGGCTTCGACCGGCAGGCCGACCTGCGCCGACGCGTCCGGCGCGCCCTGACCGGCGTCACCCGGCGCGACAACGTCGACTTCGGGGGCCTGGCGCGCGTCTCGCACGCCACGGACGCGACCGACTGGCGCGTCGAGATCCCGTTCGTCGTCATCTCGCCCGACCGCGAGGACGAGGTCGCGAAGGTCGTCAAGGGGTGCATCGACTGCGGCCTCACGATCATCCCCCGCGGCGGCGGCACCGGGTACACCGGCTCCGCCGTGCCGCTCGACCCGTTCTCTGCCGTGATCAACACCGAGAAGCTGGAGAGCCTCAGCGCGGTGGAGCGCGTCGCCCTGCCCGGCGTCGCAGGAGACGTGCCGACCGTACGCTGCGGCGCGGGCGTGGTCACGCGCCGCGTCGCCGAGGTGGCCGAGCGCGAGGGGCTCGCCTTCGCGGTCGACCCGACCTCGCAGGACGCCTCGACCATCGGCGGCAACATCGCGATGAACGCCGGCGGCAAGAAGGCGGTGCTCTGGGGCACCACGCTCGACAACCTCGCGTCCTGGCGGATGGTGATGCCGGACGGGCACTGGCTCGAGGTCGAGCGGCTGGACCACAACCTCGGCAAGATCCACGAGCAGGAAACGGCGCGCTTCCGCCTGACGCGCACCCGGCCCGACGGCCGCATGCCGGCCGGGGAGCCGGAGATCCTGGAGATCCCGGGCGCCGCGTTCCGCCGCGTCGGTCTGGGCAAGGACGTCACGGACAAGGCCCTTGCGGGGCTGCCCGGCGTGCAGAAGGAAGGCTGCGACGGCCTCATCACCTCCGCGCGTTTCGTGCTGCACCGCATGCCCGCCCACGTGCGCACCGTCTGCCTCGAATTCTTCGGCACCGACCTCGGTCGCGCGGTGCCGGCGATCGTCGAGATCAAGGACACGGTCGACGCCCTGCCGGACGTGCAGATCGCCGGCCTCGAGCACCTCGACGAGCGCTACGTGAAGGCCGTGAAGTACTCGACCAAGGCTGCGCGCCGCGAGCGGCCGAAGATGGTGTTGCTCGCCGACCTCGTATCGGACGACGAGGACGCGCTGGCCCGCGCCACCGACGAGGTGGTGCGGCTCGCCGGCGCGCGCGACGCCGAGGGCTTCGTCGCCGCGAGCCCCGAGGCGCGCCGCCGCTTCTGGCTCGATCGGGCGCGCACCGCGGCGATCTCCGCCCACACCAACGCCTTCAAGGTCAACGAAGACGTCGTGATTCCACTCGAGCGGCTCGCGGACTACAGCCGCGGCGTCGAGCGGATCAACATCGAGCAGTCGATCCGCAACAAGCTCGCGATCATGGACGGCGCCGCGGCCTACCTCGCGGGCCCCATGCCCGAGCTCACGCGCATCGAGGGCTACGAGGAGTCCGCCGAGGCCGACGCCATCCTCGCCGGGAAGCGCGATGCGGCCGCCGCCGTGGTGCGCCAGGCGCGCGATCGCTGGCAGCGCGTCCTCGATCACCTGGACGCGCCGGCAGCGGACCACGACCACCTCCTCGACGCGCGGGCCCGCGCGCGGCTGCGCACCGGCGACGCGCTGCTCGACCTGCTGCTGCGTCGCGACCTGGTGCAGTCCTACCGCGCCGAGGTGGGCGCCCGACTCGACGAGATCTTCGACGGCCACGACCTCGCGGCGGTCCGCGCCCGCCTGCTCGCCATCCACGCCGACATCCGCGACGCACGCCTGTTCGTCGCGCTCCACATGCACGCCGGGGACGGCAACGTGCACACCAACATCCCGGTGCACTCGGCGAACTACGAGATGCTGCGCGAGGCGGACCGCATCGTCGACCGCATCATGGCGCTCGCCCAGTCCCTCGACGGCGCCATCTCCGGCGAGCACGGCATCGGCATCACCAAGCTGCACTACCTCGAGCCCGGCAAACGCGCCGCATTCGCCGAGTACAAGCGGCGGGTCGACCCCGAGGGGCACTTCAACCGCGGCAAGCTGCTCGAGGGCGCGACGCTCGACCGTGCCTACACGCCGTCGCTGCGCCTCCTCCAGCAGGAGGCCATCATCCTCGAGGAGACCGAGCTCGGCGCGCTGAACGACGACGTGAAGCACTGCCTGCGCTGCGGCAAGTGCAAGCCCGTGTGCATGACCCACGTGCCGCGCGCGAACCTGCTCTATTCGCCGCGCAACAAGATCCTGGCGACCGGCCTGATCATCGAGGCCTTCCTCTACGAGGAGCAGACGCGGCGCGGCATCTCGCAGCGCCACTTCGAGGAGATGAACGACGTGGCCGACCACTGCACGGTCTGCCACAAGTGCCAGAACCCCTGCCCGGTCGACATCGACTTCGGCAGCGTGACGGCGCGCATGCGGCGCATCCTGGTCGATCGCGGCAAGAAGCGCTTCAGTCCTGGCGCCTGGGCCGCGATGCGCTTCCTGAACGCCACCGACCCCCGCGCCGTCGCGCTGCTGCGCACCACGCTCGGTCGCTGGGGCTTCGCCGCGCTCGGCTCGGTCTGCTGGGGCGCAGGCAGACCCCGCCCGCCGCGACGACGGGCCGGCCCGCGGCGCAGACCCTGGCAATCGAGATGGTGCGCCGGCCCTTGCGCGTCGAGTTGCCGCGCACGCTCTATCGCGCCGCGCTCGGGCTCGAGGATCCGCGGCAGGTGCCCATACTGCGCGAGCCGGCCAGGGTCGCCGAGGACGTCGAGTCGGTGTTCTACTTCCCGGGCTGCGGCTCGGAGCGCCTCTTCGGGGACATCGGGCTCGCGACCATCGCGATGCTCTGCGACACGGGCGCGCAGGTGGTGCTGCCACCCGGCTACCTGTGCTGCGGCTACCCGCAGTCGGCGGCGGGCGACCACGCGCGGGGCAGCCGCATCTCGATGGAGAACCGGGTGCTGTTCCACCGCGTCGCAAACACGCTCAACTACCTCGACATCCGCACCGTCATCGTGTCCTGCGGCACCTGCATGGACCAGCTGCTCACCTACGAGTTCGAGCAGATCTTCCCGGGCTGCCGGCTGCTCGACGTGCACGAGTACCTGATGGAGAAAGGGGTGCGGCTCGAGGGTGCGTCGGACGCGCAGTACCTCTACCACGACCCCTGCCACACCCCGATGAAGACGCACGCGCCCCTGCTGGTGGCGCGCGCGCTGCTCGGCGCGCACGTGCGGCTCTCCGACCGCTGCTGCGGCGAGGCGGGCACGCTCGGCACCTCGCGACCGGACGTCGCGAACCAGATCCGCTTCCGCAAGGAGGAGGAGCTGGTGAACGGCATCGCGGCACTCACGGGCAGGAACCGCAGCACGGGCGACGTCCGGCTCGTGACGTCCTGCCCCGCGTGCCAGCAGGGGCTGTCCCGTTACGCCGACGGCACGGGCCTCAGGACCGACTACATCGTCGTCGAGCTGGCGCGGGAGCGTTTTGGCGTGGGCTGGCAGGAGCGCTTCGTCGCCCGCATGAACCACGGCGGGATCGAGCGCGTGCTGCTTTGAAAAAAGAGGCCGGCGTGAGCCGGCCTTAAGAACCCCACCACGGCCTGACCGAGAGGAACGCTGAGGCCGTGGCTTGCCCTGCAACCTAGATCAGGCGTCGATCTCCCCGTCGGCGTTCCCCGAGAACCAGGGGGGCACTTCCGCGCCCTCCGGCCAGTCCGCCAACCACTGAACGGCGTCGACCTCGCGCGCCGCGACCTTCTCCTCTGCGATGGGCGGACGCCCCGCGAACACGTTGAGACGGACCGAGGCGAGCTGTGTGGCGTCGATGATCGTGATCTCGTGCCTGCCGACGTCGATCAGGCCGAGGTCGCGCAGGTAACGCAGCACGCGGGAGAACGTCTCCGGCGTCACGTTCAGCGCCGCGGCCGTTGTCTTCTTGTTGTGGTCGAACGCGATGGTCGAGGCCCCCCCGGCCCCGCGGTTGTGCGACAGCAGCCAGTTCACGATCCGCTGCGCGGACGAGGTCGTCGTGTCGGCTTCCGCCTCCCGTATCTTCTGGAAGAGCTGCCAGCTGATCCGGCCGAGCATGCGCAGGGCGAGCGCCGGGTGGCTGGCCGCCGCCTCGAGCACGGAGTCCCGCTTGAGCGTGAGCGCGCGGCCCGGCTCGAGCACGACCGCTGTCACGGGGCACGGCAGGTTCAGGAACACCGAGGCCAGGCAGAAGCAGGACCCCGCACCGACGATGTCGATGATGCGCTCCTTCTGACGACCGCCGGGCACGACGAGCTTCACCATCCCGTCGAGGATGCAGAAGAGCGCCGGGGAGCGCTCGCCTTGGGCCATGACCGTCGCGCCGCGCTCCAGCGGGCGGTAGGCGTGCCCCACCGCCAGCTTCCCCGCGATGTCGTCCGGAAGCCGTTCGAACAAGGGGAACGTCTGCATCAGATCGCTGGCGAGCGATCGTGCGTCCGGTTCGAGCATGCTGGTTCCCCGAAGGCCCCCCTTGATCGCCGTCCCGGCAGCGCCGGCGGCACGCCCCGTCTGTCGTTCTGCGTCGACTCGACAGCTTGCTTCTCTCAAAGGATCACGTGCGGCGTCAACGCGAGCTTGACTGCCGTCAAGTCCGCGGGACGCGGGAACGGGCGTCTTGCGAGGGCAATTCAGCCAGCGGACTGCTGGGGAATGGACGGTCCGGGTTCGGCATCCGCCGCGCCCGAGGGGTCGGAATCGGTCATATGCCGCATCGGAGGGCGTGACCGGGCCGGCTCCTGACCCTGGTCAACGCAACAGCACGGCGGCCCGGCAAATAGACCTGGCGCTCAGCTGAACAGCTGCCGCGCGACATAGCCGAGCAGCAGCAGACCGAGCAGGCCGAGCAGCGCCGCGAGCGCCGCGCTCGCGACGCCACCGTAGCCGATGCTCTCGTTGGCGTCGATCGCCCGGCGGTAGTAGAAGAACCGCGCGGTGGAGCCGGCGATGATCAGGCAGCCGATGACGAGCAGACCGAGGCCGACGAGCTCGACCCAGGCGGACGCGCGAAACCGCGCCGCGTCGCCCGTCGAGTGCCCGAGGTACTCCATGAAGAGATTGAACTTCTCGATCAGGAAGCCGAAGGCCATCACCGCGATGGCCGTGCGGATCCACGCGAGGTAGGTGCGCTCGTTGGCCGAGTGGTCGGTGTAGCGGCTGATCATGCGTTTGCACCCTCCCGCGACGGCGTCGCGCTGCCGCCCTTGACCCCGCCCCGACGCCGGCTACACCAGCACCAGGTTGTCGCGGTGGATCAGCTCCTCGTCGTCCATGCAACCGAGGATCTCGGCGATGCGGCTCGACGGCTGCCCCATGATGCGGCGCGCGTCCTCGGCACCGTAGTTGACGAGGCCACGCGCCACCTCCTTCCCCTGCGAGTCGACGCACGCGACGACCTCGCCGCGCGAAAATTCGCCGGCCACCGCGCGCACGCCGACGGCCAGGAGTGACCGCCCCTGCTCGCGCAGGACGCGCACTGCGCCGTCGTCCAGCGTCAACCGGCCGCGCACCTGGAGGTGGCCGGCGAGCCATCGCTTGCGTGCCTGGTCCGGCCCCTGGTCCGGCAGCAGCAGCGTGCCCACACGCTCGCCCGACGCGATGCACGTGAGCACCCCGTCGCCGGTCCCGGCGGCGATGACGGTCGCCGCACCGGAGCGCGCGGCCAGCCGCGCGGCCCGGATCTTGGTCACCATGCCCCCGCGCCCGAGGCCCGAGCCGCCCTCTCCCGCCACCTGGTCCAGCATCGGATCGCCGACGGTGGTCTCGGGAATCAGGTGCGCGTCGGGGTTGGCGCGCGGGTCGGCGTCGAAGACGCCACGCTGATCGGTAAGCAGCACGAGCAGGTCCGCCTGTATGAGATTGGCGACCAGCGCGGCGAGCGTGTCGTTGTCGCCGAAGCGCAGCTCCTCGGTGGCGACCGTGTCGTTCTCGTTGATCACGGGAACGACGCGCAGGCCGACGAGGGTGCGCAGCGTGCTGCGCGCGTTGAGGTAGCGACGCCGGTCGGTCAGGTCCTCGTGAGTGAGGAGGACCTGCGCGGTGTGCAGGCCGCGTTCCTTGAAGCAGCTCTCCCAGGCCTGGACGAGCCCCATCTGGCCGATCGCCGCGGCGGCCTGCAGCTCGTGCAAGGTCGCCGGTCGCCTCTTCCAGCCGATGCGGCTCATGCCCTCGGCGACGGCGCCGGACGAGACGATCACCAGCTCCCGGCCCGCAGCCGCCAGCGTGACCATCTGGTCCACCCAGGCGGACATGCGGCTGCGGTCGATGCCCCGGCCGCCGGAGGTGAGCAGCGCGCTGCCGATCTTCACCACCCAGCGGCGGGTCTCACGCAGGTGCTCGCGGTCGGTCATGGGCCGGGCGTCACTCGGAAACGGGGTGCCAGGGCTCGCTCCCGGCGACGGCCGGGGCGGCCTGCGCCTCGGCGCGAACCGCCTCGAGGCGACGCATGAGATCGTACACCAGCGCCTGGGTGCCCTCGCCCGTGACGGCGGAGACGCAGTGCACCGGACCGGCCCAGCCGAGCGTGGCGACGAGCCGCTCCCTGCGCGCGGCGAGATCCTCCTCGTCGACGAGATCCACCTTGTTCAGGACCAGCCAGCGCTCCCGCTGCGCGAGGTCGCCGCCGAACTTCCCGAGCTCGGTGACGATGCGGCGCACGTCGCCGGCAACGTCGGCGTCCGGGTCGGGTGGCGCGATGTCCACCAGGTGCAGCAGCAGGCGCGTGCGCGCGAGGTGCTTGAGGAACTGCACGCCGAGTCCGGCGCCTTCCGCCGCGCCCTCGATGAGGCCGGGGACGTCGGCGACGACGAAGCTGCGTTCGTCGTCGACGCGCACGACGCCGAGGTTGGGGTAGAGGGTGGTGAAGGGGTAGTCGGCGATCTTCGGCCGCGCGCTGGAGATGCGCGCGATCAGGCTCGACTTGCCCGCGTTGGGCATGCCGAGCAGACCGACGTCGGCGAGCAGGATCAGCTCGAGGTGCAGCGCGCGCTGCTCGCCGGGCTTGCCGCGCGTGAACTGGCGCGGCGCACGATTGGTGCTGCTCTTGAAGTGCAGGTTGCCGATGCCGTGGCGCCCCCCCTTCGCGACGAGCAGCGCCTGGCCGTGCACGAGCAGCTCGCCGATGTCCTCACCAGTGTCGTCGTCGCGCACGCGCGTGCCCACGGGCACCCGCACGCGCAGGTCCTCGCCCTTGCGGCCGTACATCTGCCGCCCCTTGCCGTTCTCGCCGTTCTCGGCGCGGTGCGTGCGACGATAGCGGAAGTCGACGAGGGTGTTGAGGTTCTCGTCGGCGACCAGCCAGACGCTGCCCCCATCGCCGCCGTCGCCGCCGTCGGGGCCGCCGCGCGGAATGAACTTCTCGCGGCGAAAGTGCGCGACCCCGTCGCCGCCCTTGCCGGCTTCGACGTGGATCGTGGCTTCGTCGACGAATCTCATGCGGTGGCCATAAAGCAAAAAGCCCCGTCGGGGACGAGGCTCCTGCCGCGCCTGCGCTCGGCGAGCGTCAGCCGCTGACGACGCTCACGTAGCGGCGCGACCTGGGGCCCTTCACTTGGAACACGACGACCCCGTCGGCCTTGGCGAAGAGCGTGTGGTCGGTGCCGCAGCCCACGTTGACGCCCGGGTGCATCTGGGTGCCGCGCTGGCGGACGATGATGTTGCCGGCCTTGACTGTCTGGCCACCGAAGACCTTGACGCCGAGCCGCTTGGACTCGGAATCGCGACCGTTGCGGGAGCTGCCGCCTGCTTTCTTGTGTGCCATGGCTCTGCCTCCTGTGTCAGCCCGCGCTGATGCCGGTGATCTGGAGCTCCGTGTACCACTGGCGGTGGCCCTGCCGCTTGAGATGGTGCTTGCGGCGGCGGAACTTCACGATGTAGACCTTCTTCGCTCGGCCGTGCGCCTTCACGGTGGCCGTGACCTTGCCGCCGGCGACGAAGGGCGTGCCGACGGTCACGTTGTCGCCGTCGGCGACGAGCATCACCTTGTCGAGCTCGACCGTGCCGCCCTCGTCGACCGGCAGCTTCTCGACGCGCACCTTGGCGCCCTCGGTGACACGGTACTGCTTGCCACCCGTCTGGATCACGGCGTACATGGCCAAATCTCCGCGAAAAACCCGTGAGGCGCGACGCGCCCACAGAAACGGAGCCCGCCGCAAAGAGGCGCGATTCTAAAGACCTCCCCGCGGTGCGTCAAACCCCGCCCCCTTATTTCGTTGACACCCCGGCGACGGTCCCCCTACAGTGCCGCGGCTTTTTTCCGGCACCCCGGGACTTCGGATGGACATTTCCGCGCTGCGCGAGCTGGTCGCCGACGACCTCAAGGCGGTCGACCGGCTGATCCTCGACCGGCTCCGCTCCGACGTGGTCCTGATCAATCAGATCGGCCAATACATCGTGAGCGGCGGCGGCAAGCGCCTGCGACCGCTGGTGGTGGTCCTGGCCGCCCGGGCGCTCGGCTACCAGGCGTCGGACCACCTGACGCTCGCGGCGGTCGTCGAGTTCATCCACACCGCGACGCTGCTGCACGACGACGTGGTGGACGGCTCGGACATGCGCCGCAGCCGGGACACGGCGAACGCCGTCTGGGGCAACGCGGCGAGCGTCCTCGTCGGCGACTTCCTGTACTCCCGCGCCTTCGAGATGATGGTCGAGGTCGACCGGATGCGGGTGATGGAGATCCTCTCTCACGCCACGAACCGCATCGCCGAGGGCGAGGTGCTCCAGCTGCTCAACTGCCACGACCCTGCCGTCGACGAGACCCGCTACCGCGAGGTCATCCTGCGCAAGACCGCCACGCTGTTCGAGGCGGGGGCCAGGCTCGGCGCGGTGCTCTGCGACGCACCCGGCGAGCAGGAGCAGGCGCTCGCCGACTACGGCCGCCACCTCGGGACGGCGTTCCAGATGATCGACGACGCCCTCGACTACGGCTCGAGCAGCGAGGACATCGGCAAGAACCTCGGCGACGATCTCGCGGAGGGCAAGCCCACGCTGCCGCTGATCCGCGCCCTCCAGGTGGGAGCGCCCGGGCAGGTGGCGCTGCTGCGCGAGGCGATCGAGCGCGGCGGCCGCGACCTCATCGACGAGGTCATGCGGGCAATTGAATCGACCGATGCGATCGCCTACACTGCGCGACTCGCAGCGGACGAGGCAGGCCGGGCCAAGTTGGCACTCGAGGCCCTCCCGCCTTCCGCCTATCGCAGCGCGCTGGCGGCCGTGGCCGACTTCGCGGTCGCGAGAGGCAACTGAACGCCGCGACATTCGGGGTGTAGCTCAGCCTGGTAGAGCACCGCTTTCGGGAGGCGGGAGTCGGAGGTTCGAATCCTCTCACCCCGACCAGCACAAAAACGAAAGGCAGCCGATCGGCTGCCTTTCGTCGTTTCGGACCGGTGCTCAGCGCCGGTTGTACTCGGGGGTCGCCGTGATCTTGTGGATCGAGAGGTCCGCGCCGTCGTACTCCTGCTCCTGCCCGAGGCGCAGGCCGGCGACCAGCTTGATCGCGCCGTAGACCGCGAATCCGCCGGCGAGCGCGATGGCGACGCCGAGGCCCGTGCCTGCGACCTGCGCGCCGAGACTCACCCCGCCGAGCCCGCCCATGGCTTCCAGGCCGAAGAGGCCCGCGGCGACGCCGCCCCAGGCACCGCACAGGCCGTGCAGCGGCCACACCCCGAGCACGTCGTCGATCTTCCAGCGGTTCTGCACGACCGTGAACATCCACACGAAGAGCGCGCCGGCGACCGCGCCGGTCACCAGGGCTCCGGCCGGGTGCATGAGGTCGGAGCCCGCGCACACCGCGACGAGCCCCGCAAGCGGCCCGTTGTGCACGAAACCCGGGTCGTTGCGCCCCACGACCAGTGCCGCGAGGATGCCGCCGACCATCGCCATCAGCGAGTTCACCGCGACGAGACCGCTGACGTCGACGATCTTTTGCGCCGACATCACGTTGAAGCCGAACCAGCCGACCGTCAGCACCCAGGCGCCGAGCGCCAGGAAGGGAATGCTCGACGGCGGATGCGCGGTCAGGAGGCCTTCCTTGGTGTAGCGCCCGTAGCGCGGACCGAGCAGCAGCACGGCGACGAGGCCGATCCAGCCGCCGACCGCGTGAACGACCACGGAGCCGGCGAAGTCGTGGAACTTGACGCCGAAGGTCGCGACCATCCAGGCCTGCACGCCGAAACGGTCGTTCCAGACGATGCCTTCGAAGAAGGGGTAAACGAGCGCCACGAGCAGGAAAGTGGCGGCGGCTTGCGGGTAGAAGCGCGCGCGCTCGGCGATGCCGCCGGAGACGATCGCCGGGATCGCAGCGGCGAAGGTCAGCAGGAAAAAGAAGCGCACCAGGTCGTAGCCGTTGCGCTCCGCGAGCTGACCCGCCCCGGCCATGAAGTCGATGCCGTAGGCGATCGTGAAGCCGATGAAGAAGTAGGCGATGGTCGACACCGCGAAGTCGACCATGATCTTCACCAGCGCGTTCACCTGGTTCTTCGCGCGCACCGTGCCGAGCTCGAGGAACGCGAAGCCGGCGTGCATCGCGAGCACCATCACGGCACCGATGAGCAAAAAGAGTACGTCGGTACCAGCCTGCAGCTTGTCCATCCTTAGGTCCCCAGGGTTTGCCAATTGGGGGCGCGGAAGGCAAGAAGCGGGCCCGAAAATGGGGCATTTGGAATCAATCGGTTACAGCCACTGACTCCGGCAGCCTGGGAGGCGCCGCACCGCGGTGGCGCGGCAGCGGGAATTGACGCACCGTTATGGCGCGCGGCGGGCTGTCGACACGGCGACCGTATTGCTCGCGCGGCGCGATCTGCCGCTGCGGGGGGAGCGCGCGCCAGGGGACGGCGGCGCGGTCGCTCACCCGCGCCCCGCCGTACCCCCCTCGAGACAGGCCGCGAACGCCGCGAGAAAGGCCGCGTTCTCCTGTGGCGTGCCCACCGTGACGCGCAGGCAGTCCGCGAGCAGGGGGTGTCCGCCGTGGAGGTTCTTCACCAGCACGCCGCGCTCGCGCAGCCCGGCGAACAGCGCCCCGGCGCGCCCGGCGGGCACGCGCACCAGGATGAAGTTTGCCTCGGACGGATACGGCGTGACGCCCGGGAGGGTCGCGAGCGCGCCGTGGAGCACGGCGCGCTCGGTGCGGATCGCGGCGGTCTGGGCGTCGAGGACCGCCTTGTGGCGCAGGGCGAGCTCGGCGGCCCGCTGCGTCAGCACGTTGACGTTGTACGGCAGGCGCACCTTGTCGAGCTCGTCGAGCCACGCGGCCGGGCCCGCGAGGTAACCGAGTCGCAGGCCGGCAAGACCCATCTTCGACACCGTCCGCATCACCAGCAGGTTCGGCCACTCGCCGACCCGCGGCAGCAGGCTCGCGTCCGTGAAGGGCGCGTAGGCCTCGTCGACCACGACGAGGCCGGGTACGGCCTCGATCACCTCGAAGAGCGCCGCCTCGTCGAAGCAGTTGCCGGTGGGGTTGTTGGGCTGGGCGAGGAACACCACCGCCGGCCGATGCGCCTCGATCGCCGCGCGCAGGGCGGGCAGGTCGAGGGCGAAGTCGGCCGCACGCAGCGGCACACCGCAGTACCGCATGCCCGCGAAGGTCGCGATCATCCGGTACATGACGAACCCGGGCTCGACCGTCAGCACGGTCCGGTCGGGCCCGGCCAGCGCGAGGGCGATGGTCTGGATGATCTCGTCCGAGCCGTTGCCGAGCAGGATCCCCGCCGCGGCAGGGATGTTCATCGCCGCCCGCAGCGCGTCCTTGAGCGGCTGAGCCCGCGGGTCCGGGTAGCGGTTGACCGCCGTGGCGCGCGCGAGCGCCGCCCACTCCTCCCGGAGCTCCGCCGGCCAGCCATACGGGTTCTCCATCGCGTCGAGCTTGATCAGCCCGGACGCGTCGGGAACGTGGTAGGCGGAGAGCGCCCGGATCTCGGGGCGCACCCACCGGGCGACGTGGTCAGCGGCTTCGTCAGTCATGTCGCGCGGCAGCTCGTCCGGAGCTCAGCGGCCCTCCGGCCTCAGACGGTACTCGGCGGATCGGGCGTGCGCGGTGAGGCCCTCGCCGCGCGCGAGCACCGACGCGGTCCGGCCGAGCGCGTCCGCCCCCGCGGGCGACGCCAGGATGAGGCTCGAACGCTTCTGGAAGTCGTAGACGCCGAGCGGCGACGAGAAGCGTGCGGTGCGGGACGTCGGCAGCACGTGGTTGGGCCCGGCGCAGTAGTCGCCGAGCGGCTCCGAGGTGTGACGCCCCATGAAGATCGCGCCGGCGTGACGGATCTTCTCGGCGCAGGCCTGCGGGTCGGCGACCGACAGCTCGAGGTGCTCCGGCGCGATGTGGTTGGCGACCGCCACGGCCTCGTCGAGGTCGCGACAGCCGATCAGCGCGCCGCGCGCCCGCAGCGCGGCGGCGATGATCTCGCGACGCTCCATGCCGGGCAGCAGGTGATCGATGCTTGCCGCGACGCGGTCGAGGAACGCGGCGTCCGGGCACACGAGGATCGACTGGGCGTCCTCGTCGTGCTCCGCCTGCGAGAAGAGGTCCATCGCCACCCAGTCGGGGTCGGTGCCGCCATCGCAGACGACGAGGATCTCGGACGGCCCGGCCACCATGTCGATGCCGACCTGGCCGAACACCGCCCGCTTGGCGGTGGCGACGTAGATGTTGCCCGGTCCCACGATCTTGTCGACCGCCGGCACCGACGCCGTGCCGTAGGCGAGCGCCGCGACGGCCTGGGCCCCGCCGACCGCGAACACGCGGTCCACTTCGCAGACGTGCGCGGCGGCGAGCACCAGCTCGTTGACCTCGCCGCGCGGCGTCGGCACGACCATGACGAGCTCGGCCACGCCAGCGACCTTGGCGGGAAGCGCGTTCATCAGCACCGAGGACGGGTACGCCGCCTTGCCACCGGGCACGTAGAGGCCCACCCGATCGAGCGGCGTCACCTGCTGCCCGAGCACCGTGCCGTCCGCTTCGGTGTAGGTCCACCCCTCCACCTTCTGCCGCTCGGCGTAGGCCCGGATCCGCGCAGCCGCGTGCGCAAGGGCCTCGCGCTGCACCTCCGGGATCGCGCCCCAGGCCTGCGCGAGGCGCGCGAGCGGGATCTCCAGCGCCGCGGCGTGTGCCGGCATCCAGCCGTCGAAGCGCGCGGTGTACTCGACGAGCGCCGCGTCGCCCCGCGTGCGGACGTCGGCGAGGACGCGATTGACCGTGTCGTTGACGCCGGCGTCCGACACCGACTCCCACGCGAGCAGCGCGTCGAGCCGGGGCCAGAAGTCGGCGTCACGCGTGTCGAGCCGGGCAATGTCCGCCATGTGTCACTCCGTGCCTTGTCGTGCCGCGGCGACGGCCTGGCGCAGGGTCTCGATCAGCGCCGTCACCGTGCCGTGCTTCATCTTCCAGGAGGCCTTGTTGACGACCAGCCGCGAGCTCACGTCCGCGATGTGCTCGAGCGTCACCAGACCGTTCGCCTTGAGCGTGTTGCCGCTCTCCACCAGGTCGACGATGAGGTCGGCGAGGCCGACCAGCGGCGCCAGCTCCATCGACCCGTAGAGCTTGATGATGTCGACCTGGCGGCCCTGGGCCGCGAAGTGCCGGCGCGTCGAGGCGACGTACTTGGTCGCCACGCGGGGGCGGCGCTCGCCCACCGCCGCGTCGCGGGGACCCGCGACCATCATGCGGCAGCGGCCGATCTCGAGGTCCAGCGGCTCGTAGAGCCCCTCGCCGCCGTGCTCCATCAGCACGTCCTTGCCGGCGACGCCGACGTCGGCCGCCCCCCACTGCACGTAGGTGGGCACGTCGCTCGCGCGGATGACGACGAGCCGCACGGTGGGCTGCGTGGTGTCGAGGATCAGCTTGCGGCTGGTCTCCGGATCCTCGCGCGGCACGATGCCGGCCGCAGCCAGCAGCGGCAGGGCCTGCTTGTAGATGCGCCCCTTGGAGAGCGCGATGGTGATGGGCGCGTCGAACTGCATCGGCGGCACTCAGGCGGGGACGCGGCGGATCTGCGCGCCGAGCCCCGAGAGCTTCTCCTCGATGTTCTGGTAGCCCCGGTCGATGTGGTAGATACGGTCGACCAGCGTCTCGCCGTCCGCGACGAGGCCCGCGATCACGAGGCTCGCCGACGCGCGCAGATCGGTAGCCATCACCGGCGCGCCGGTGAGACGCTCCACGCCGCTGCAGATGGCGACGTTGCCCTCGAGGCGGATGTTCGCCCCCATGCGCTGCATCTCGAGGACGTGCATGAAGCGGTTCTCGAACACGTTCTCGGTGATCGTGCCCACCCCCTGCGCCACCGAGTTGAGCGCCGTGAACTGCGCCTGCATGTCGGTCGGGAACGCAGGGTAGGGAGCGGTGTGCACGTCGACCGACCGCGGGCGCCGGCCGTGCATGTCCAACGTGATCCAGTCGTCCCCGGCCTCGATGTCGCCGCCGGCCTCGCGGAGCTTGTCGAGCACCGCGTCGAGCAGGCGGGGGTCGGTGTCCTTCACGCGAACGGCGCCGCCGGTGATCGCCGCGGCGACCAGGTAGGTGCCCGTCTCGATGCGGTCCGGCAGCACCTGATAGACCGCGCCGTGCAGCTGGTCTACACCGTCCACGGTGATCGTGTCGGTGCCCGCGCCCCGCACCCTGGCGCCCATCGCGTTGAGGCAGTTGGCGAGGTCGATCACCTCCGGCTCGCGGGCGGCGTTCTCGATCACGGTGACGCCGTCGGCCAGCGTCGCCGCCATCATCAGGTTCTCGGTGCCGGTGACGGTCACGAGGTCCATGACGAGGCGCGCGCCCCTGAGGCGCTTCGCGCGGGCGCGGATGTAGCCGTTCTCGACGCGGATCTCGGCCCCCATCCTGCGCAGGCCGTCGATGTGCAGGTTCACGGGGCGCGACCCGATGGCGCAGCCGCCGGGCAGCGACACGTCCGCCTTGCCGAAGCGCGCCAGCAGTGGCCCCAGCACCAGGATCGACGCACGCATGGTCTTCACCAGCTCGTAGGGCGCGACGCAGTCGCTGATCCGCGTCGGGTCGACCTCGACCGACAGGCGCTCGTCGACGACGAGGCGCGCCCCCATGCGGCCGAGCAGCTCCATCGTCGTGGTCACGTCCTGCAGGTGCGGGACGTTGCCGATGAACACCGGCTCGGTGGCCAGCAGCGTCGCGGCGAGGATGGGCAGCGCAGCGTTCTTCGCGCCCGAGATGCGCACGTCGCCGCTCAGGGTCGTGCCGCCGGTGATGATCAGTTTGTCCATCGAAAGCTCCTGCGCCGGCGCCGTGCGGCGCCGGCCGACTTCAGGTGGTGCCGCCGCCCGTCGGCACGAGCGGCAGCAGATCGACCGCGTTGCTCATCCGCGCGATGTCGACCAGCGACGCCGGCACGGCCTCGTAGCGCAGCCGCCGACGCTCCGCCCGCGCCCGGTCGACCCACTCGAGCAGCAGGGCGAGGCCGGCGCTGTTCGCCCGCTCGACGCCGGACAGGTCGACCAAGGCGTCGGGCACGGCCGCGAACAGCGCGTGGCCGCGGGCCTCGAGGGTGGCCACCGTGCCGTAGTCCAGCACGCCGCTCACGCGGAAGCGCCGGTCGCCCGCCGGCTCGATGCGGGCGACGTTCATCCGCGCAGCTGCCGGTTGCGGTCGGCGAGCTGCTGGATCAGGCCGTCCACCCCCCCACGCTGCACCTGCTCGGCAAAGCTCGACCGGTAGTTCGAGACCAGGCTCACGTTGTCGATCACCACGTCGTAGACCTTCCAGCGACCGGCGGCCTGGCTCAGGCGGTAGTCGATCGGCACCGGCGGTGCCCCGGGCTCGGTGACCCGCGTCTGCACGAGCACGTCGTCCTCGGCGCCGCCGGCGCGCAGCGGCAGGTACTCGATCTGCTGACCCGAGTAGTTGAGCAGGGCGACCGCATAGGTGCGCACCAGCAGCTCCTGGAACTCGCGCGTCAGCGCCGCCCGCTGCTCGTCCGTGGCGGACCGCCAGTGCCTGCCGAGCGCGGACTGGGCCATGCGCGTGAAGTCGAAGTGCGGCACGACGTGGGCCTGGACCAGCTCGTAGATCCGCGCCGGGCTGCGGTCCAGTTCCCGCTTGTTGGCCTTCACCTCGGCCAGGACCTTGTCGGCCGTCGTGCGGACGAGCGCCTGGGCATCGGCGGCGCCCGCGGCGAGCGCAGGCAGCGAAAGGCACACCGCGAGCCAAGCCGCGGCGAGACAACGCCAGAGTCTCATGGTTTGCTTCCCTCCTGCGCCTTGCTGAAGATGAACTGCCCGATCACCTCCTCCAGCACGAGCGCCGACTGCGTCATGCGGATCTCGCTGCCCTGTTTCAGGTTCTTGTCGCTGCCGCCGGGCTCCAGCCCGACGTACTGCTCGCCGAGCAGGCCGGCGGTGTAGATCTTCGCGTAGGTGTCGTCGGGGATCTGCGCGTGCTTGCGGTCGATCTCCATCGTCACCACGGCGTCGAAGGTCTTGTCGTCGAAGTGGATGCCGACCACCTTGCCCAGCGGCACCCCGCCCATGCTGACCGGTGCGCGGACCTTCAGGCCGCCGACGTTGCGGAAGCGCGCGGTCACCTGGTAGCCGTCGCCCACGGTGACTGCGCCCAGGTTGCTGACCTTCATCGCCAGGAAGAACATTGCCACGAAGCCCGCGGCGACGAACGCCCCCACGAGAATCTCGATGCCGTGCGCGTTCAGTTTCTTCATTTTCCGAACATCAGTGCGGTGAGTACGAAGTCGAGCCCCAGGACCGCCAGGGCCGAATGGACCACGGTCTTGGTCGTGGCGCGGCTGACCCCCTCGGAGGTCGGGACACAGTCGTAGCCCTGGAAGATCGCGATCCAGGAGCACACGAAACCGAATACCAGGCTCTTCACGACCCCGTTCTGGATGTCCTCGTGCAGGTCGATCTTGGCCTGCATCTGGGACCAGTACGTGCCGTCGTCCACCCCGAGCAGGCCGACGCCCACGAACCACCCGCCCCAGACCCCGAGCGCGCTGAACATCGCGGCGAGCAGGGGCATCGACAGGAACCCCGCGAGGAACCGCGGCGTCAGCACCCGGTAAACCGGGTTGACCGCCATCATTTCGAGACCGGACAGCTGCTCCGTCGCCTTCATCAGACCGATCTCGGCAGTCAGGGCGGAGCCGGCGCGGCCGGCGAACAGCAGCGCCGTGACGACCGGCCCGAGCTCGCGGACCAGCGAGGCGGCGACCATGACGCCGAGCGTCGCCTCGGCGCCGAAGCGCGAGAGGATGTAGTGCCCCTGCAATCCCAGCACCATGCCGACGAAGATGCCGGAGACGGCGATGATCAGCACGGACCGGACGCCGACCGAGTTCATCTGCTGGAGCAGCAGCCCCGGCCGACGCGCGAGGGGCCCCAGCCCGGCGAGAATGCCGAGCAGGAGCAGGTGGCCCCGGCCGAGCCGCTCCAGCGCACCCAGTCCCGCGCGACCCAGCGCCGCCAGCCAGTCGAGAACCGCGTTCACGCCGCCGCAGCCCCCCACGCCGGGAGCAGGTCGGTCGCGAGCGACGGCGCGGGGTAGTGGAAGGGCACGGGCCCGTCCGGCAGCCCCTGCATGAACTGCCGCGTCCAGGCCGACCCCGACGCCTGCACCTTGGCCGGCGGGCCGCGGTCGATCACGCGGCCATCGGCGATGACGTAGACGTAGTCGGCGATGGCGGCCGTCTCGGCCACGTCGTGGGAGACCACGACGCTGGTCAGGTGCGCCGCGTCGTTGAGCCGGCGGATGAGCTGCACCAGGACGCCCATCGAGATCGGGTCCTGCCCGGTGAACGGCTCGTCGTACATGATCATCATGGGGTCGAGGGCGATCGCCCGGGCCAGCGCGACGCGCCGGGCCATGCCGCCCGACAGCTCGCTCGGCATCAGGTCGCGCGCGCCGCGCAGCCCGACCGCCTCGAGCTTGAGCAGCACCAGCTTGCGGATCATCGATTCCGAGAGCTTGGTGTGCTCGCGCAGCGGGTAGGCGACGTTCTCGAACACGTCGAGATCGGTCAGCAGGGCCCCGGTCTGGAACAGCATGCCCATGCGCTTGCGCAGCGCGTAGAGCTCGCCGGTGCGCAGCGCGTGGATGTCCTTGCCATCGACCGCGACGGTGCCCGCGCTCGGCCGCAGCTGCCCGCCGATGAGCTTGAGCAGCGTCGTCTTGCCCGTGCCCGACGGCCCCATGATCGCCGTCACCATCCCCCGCGGGATGTCGAGGTCGATGCGGTCGAAGATCGCGCGGCGACCGCGGTGGAACGACAGGCCCCGGACGCGGACGAGCACGTCCGGCGGCGCCGGCCGCGCCGTGGGGCGCGCGGGCGCGGGCGCCGCTGCCGGCGCGGCAGCGCGGGCCGCGGGGCGTTTCGGGGGGCGTTTGGGCGCCATCGGGCCTGGCCGACAGGAAAAAAGGTTGGAAATGGTGACCTCCCCCCCGGGGTCGGTCAAGCCAGGCGGGGTTTGCGCAGCCCGGCCGCGCTTTGAAACAATCGCGTCCCCGGTGCGCCGCCAGGGCCCAGCCCAGCCGATGACCAGCCCCATCGCCCCCGACGAGGCAGACAAGCTGCGGCAGCTCGGGCTCGCCGTGATCGACGACGAGTCCGCCGCCGTGCTCGGCCTGCGCGACCGCATCGACGATGCCTTCGTGGCGGCCTGCCGGCACCTCCTCGCCTGCCAGGGCCGGATCGTGGTCACCGGAATGGGCAAGTCCGGTCACGTCGGCGGGAAGATCGCCGCCACCCTCGCCAGCACCGGCAGCCCCGCCTTCTTCGTCCACCCGGGCGAGGCGAGCCATGGCGACCTCGGGATGATCACGGGCCAGGACGTCGTGCTCGCCCTGTCCAACTCGGGCGAGACCGACGAGCTGGTCAGCATCGTGCCGCTCATCAAGCGGCTGGGCGTGCCGCTGATCTGCATGACCGGCAACCCCCGCTCCACGCTGGCGCAGGCCGCGGACGTCCACCTGGACGTGAGCGTGCCCCGCGAGGCGTGCCCGCTCGGCCTCGCGCCGACGTCCAGCACGACCGCGACCCTCGTCATGGGCGACGCGCTGGCCGTCGCGCTGCTCGAGGCGCGCGGGTTCACCGCCCAGGACTTCGCCCGATCGCACCCGGGCGGCAGCCTCGGGCGACGCCTGCTGCTGCACGTCGCCGACGTGATGCACCGCGAGGACCAGATCCCGCAGGTCGCCTCCGGCGTCCTGCTGCGCGACGCCCTTCTCGAGATGTCGCGCAAGGGGCTCGGCATGACCGCGGTCGTGGCGCAGGACCGGGTGGTCGGCGTGTTCACCGATGGCGACCTGCGCCGCGCCCTGGACCGGGACGTGGACGTTCGCACCGTGGCAGTGGACACGGTGATGAGCCGCAACCCCGTGACGGTGCGGCCCGACCTGCTCGCGGCCGAGGCCCTGGCGCTGATGGAGAGCCGCAAGATCAACGCGCTGCTGGTCACCGAGCCCGAGGGCCGGCTGGTCGGGGCGCTCAACATGCACGACCTGCTCCGGGCGCGGGTCGTCTGAGGGACTGGCGATGCGGGACATCATGCAGAAGGCGGCGCGCGTGCGCCTCGTGATCTTCGACGTCGACGGCGTGCTCACCGACGGCAGCCTCTACCTCGGCGACGACGGCCAGGAGTACAAGGCCTTCCACTCCCGCGACGGCCACGGCATGGCCATGCTGCAGGAATCGGGGGTCGTCGTCGGCATCATCACGGGACGCACCTCGCAGGTGGTCAGGTTGCGCATGGAGAGCCTGGGGGTGCGGCACGTCCACCAGGGCCAGCGTGACAAGCGCTCCGCCTACGAACAGATGAAGGCCGAACTCGGACTCACCGACGACGAGGTCGCCTTCGTCGGCGACGACGTCGTCGACCTGCCGGTGATGAGCCGCGTCGGACTCGCGATCGCGGTGCAGGACGCGCACCCGGCCGTGAAGCAGCACGCGCACTGGCAGACGCCGTCGCGAGGCGGCCGCGGTGCGGCCCGCGACGTCTGCGAGCTGCTCATGGAGGCGCAGGGAACGCTCGGTCCGGCGCTGGCGCGTTACCTCGCGTGACGCTGACCCTGCCGCGCCTCGGCCACCCCTGGCTGATCGGCCTCTTCGCGGTGCTCGCCGCAGCCGCCTGGTGGCTGCGCGGCCCCGTGGACGAGGAGCCCGCCGCCAGGCCGGGGCCGCCGGGGCACGTTCCGGAGCAGTACGGTCGCCGGCTGCGGACGGTCGAGATGGACGCGCAGGGCCGGCTGGCGCGCGCCCTCGAGGCCCCGTACGCGGTCCGCTTCGTGGACGACCAGAGCACGGAGCTCGAGACCCCCACCCTCACGGTGTACAAGGAGAACGAGCCGCCCTGGGTCGTGCGCGCCGAGCGCGGCCGGGTCTCGCCCGAAGGCGACCGGGTGCTACTCGAGGGCAAGGTGCGGGTGACCCGCGCCGCGGCGCCGGGCATCCGGGCGGTGCAGATGGACACCGCGAACATGACGGTGCTGACCAAGCAGGACTATGCCGAGACCGCGGAGCCGGTCACCATTGTCAGCGAGGGCAGCCGGGTCGACGCCGTGGGCGCCCAGGCCTGGCTGGGTAAGGAAGGCCGAATCAAGCTGCTGTCGAAGGCAAGGGGCCACTATGACATCGCGCCGCGCCGCTAGGCGCCTCACGAGCCTCGCCGGGCTCGCCCTGCTGCTGGCCGCGGGACGGGCCGCGGGCCTGGCCGCGGACAAGGACCAGCCCATGGACCTGGAGGCCGACGCCGCCGACATCGACGAGGGTCGAGGCGTCAGCGTCTATACGGGCAGCGTCGTCGCGACGCAGGGCAGCATGCGGCTCGAGTCCGAGAAGCTCACCGTGCACCACCCGAGCGGCAAGGCGCAGCGGATCGAGGCGGAGGGAAAGCCGGCGCGTTTCCAGCAGCTGCCGGACGGCCAGACCGAGCTGGTCCGGGCGCGTGCCGATCACATGGACTACCAGGTGAACAGCGAGGAGGTGGTGCTCACGGGCCACGCCGAGCTGATCCAGGGACGCGACACCTTCCGGAGCGACCGCATCGTCTACGACCGGGTGAAGTCGGTCGTGAAGGGGGGCGCCGCCGCGAAGGGCACGGAACGGGTGCGAATCACGGTGGACCCCAAGTCGGCGCAGAAAGGCGCGGCATCCGCGCCCGCCCCGGCCGGCCGGTCGGCGCCGGCCACCCCCGCCGCCAAGCCGGCGGCCAAGTCGGCACCCGCGACCCCCGCCGCGAAGCCGCCCGCCAGCCCCGCACCGAAACCGACCGTCAGAGTGCAGCCGCCGCAGGCCCGCTGATGGCGCGCCTCGACGGCACGGGTCTCGTGAAGCGCTACCGCGGCCGCGCGGTGGTGGACGGCGTCTCGGTCGGACTCGACGCGGGCGAGATCGTGGGCCTGCTTGGCCCAAACGGCGCCGGCAAGACCACCTGCTTCTACATGATCGCAGGCCTGGTCCCGGCGGACGGTGGGCGCGTGACGATCGACGGCAGCGACGTGACGGTCGAGCCGATGCACGTGCGGGCGCGCCGGGGCCTCGGCTACCTCGCCCAGGAGCCCTCGGTCTTCCGCCGGCTCACGGTCGCCGAGAACGTGCTGGCCGTCCTGCAGACGCGCAGGGACCTCAGCTCGGCCGACCAGCGCGCGCGCTGCGACGCCCTGCTGCACGAGTTCTCGATCTCCCACCTGAGGGACCAGCTGGCGGTCAGCCTGTCGGGCGGCGAGCGCCGGCGGCTGGAGATCGCCCGGGCGCTGGCCATCGAGCCGCGGTTCATCCTGCTCGACGAGCCCTTCGCGGGCGTCGACCCGATCTCCGTCGTCGACATCCAGGCGATCGTGGAGCAGCTGGCCGACAGCGGCATCGGCATCCTGATCACCGACCACAACGTGCGCGAAACGCTGAAGATCTGCGACCGCGCCTACATCATCAACCAGGGCAAGGTGCTGGCCGAGGGGCCGCCGGACCACCTCCTGGAGAACCCGCTGGTCCGGACCGTGTACCTCGGGGAGAGTTTCCGGCTCTGACTCCGGCCTCGGGGGACCTGCCCCAACCACGGTCCGGGCTTTTGGCTAGAATGCCCGTAGGAGCAGGTTCATACAAAATGCATACCAGGGAATCGCGCGACGGCAGATGAAGCCCTCGATACAGCTTCGTCTCACCCAGCACCTGACGATGACGCCCCAACTGCAGCAGGCCATCCGCCTGCTGCAGCTCTCGACGCTCGACCTCAAGCAGGAGATCCAGGAGGCGCTGGAATCCAACCCGCTGCTCGAGACGGCCGAGGAGGGGGACTTCCGCGAGCAGGTGCGCGGCAAGGCGGAGACCGCGGCGGAGCCCACCGAGGCGGCGCCGGCCCACGAGGACGACTACAGCTCGGACGAGCGGGAGTACGGCGGCGAGACCGAGCCCGAGGTCGCGGCGACCCCGACGGATCTGCCGCAGGACCTGCCCGTCGACAGCGCCTGGGAAGACATCTACGAGCCCGTGCTTCCCGCCGGCTCGGGCGGTGCCGGCGACGACGAGGGGGCGGACATCTACTCCCAGCGGGCCGCGGGGCAGACGCTCTGCGACCACCTCGAGTGGCAGCTCAACCTGACGCCGTTCAACGAGACCGACCGCGCGATCGCCTCCGCGATCGTCGACGCCATCAACGAGGACGGCTACCTCACGCAATCCGTCGAGGAAATCCGGGCGGCCTTCGAGGACCCGGACATCGGTGTCGAAGAGGTGGAGGCGGTCCTGCACCGCATCCAGAACTTCGACCCGCCGGGCGTCGGGGCGCGCGACCCGCGCGAGTGCCTGCTCATCCAGCTGCGCCAGCTGCCGGCCGGGACGCCGCACCGCGCGCGGGCGCTGGAACTGGTGCAGGAGCACTTCGACCTGCTCGCGAGCCAGGACCAGGCGCAGATCCGCCGCCGGATGAAGCTCGACGAGGGCGAGCTGTCCGGCATCATCCACCTCATCCGCTCGCTCAGCCCGCGGCCGGGCGCCCTCGTCGCCGCGCCGGAGCCGCAGTACGTCGAGCCCGACGTGTTCGTGTTCAAGCGCGGTGGCGCCTGGCGGGTCGAGCTCAACCCGGAGGCGACGCCGCGGCTGCGCGTCAACGCCGACTACGCCTCGCTGATCCGGCGCGCGGACAACAGCCTCGACAACCAGTTTCTCAAGAACCACCTGCAGGAAGCGCGTTGGTTCATCAAGAGCCTGAAGAGCCGAAACGAGACCCTGCTGCGGGTCGCCACCAAGATCGTGGAGTTCCAGCGCGGCTTCCTCGAGCACGGCGACGAGGCGATGCGCCCGCTGGTGCTGCGCGACATCGCCGACGCGCTCGGCATGCACGAGTCGACCATCTCGCGCGTCACCACGCAGAAGTACATGTACACGCCGCGCGGGACGCTCGAGTTCAAGTACTTCTTCTCCAGTCACGTGAGCACGGCGGCAGGCGGCGAGGCGTCCGCGACCGCCATCCGGGCGCTGATCAAGAAGCTCGTCGCGGCGGAGCGCCCCGACAAGCCGCTCAGCGACAGCAAGATCGCCGAGATCCTGCAGGACCAGGGTATCGAGGTCGCCCGCCGCACGATCGCAAAGTACCGGGAGGCGATGGCGATCCCCCCCTCCAACGAACGCAAGCGCCTCGTCTAGGCGCCCATCCCAGGGAGCACACCATGCAAATAAACCTGACCGGCCACCACGTCGAGATCACGGACGCCCTGCGCCAGTACGTCCAGAGCAAGATCGAGCGTCTCGAGCGCCACTTCGACTCCGTCACGAACGTGCACGTGGTGCTCAGTGTCGAGAAGCTCCAGCAGAAGGCCGAGGCGACCATGCACATGAGCGGAGCGGACGTGTTCGCCGACTCGGTGCACGAGGACATGTACGCGGCGATCGACTCGCTGGTCGACAAGCTCGACCGCCAGGTGAAGAAGCACAAGGAAAAGCTCAAGGACCACCGCTGAGCGAGCCGCCCACCGCCCCACGATGGAAGAGTCGGTCACCACCCGCGACCTCTACGACGCCCTGCGCGAGCGCCTGGCGCTCGAGTGGGTCGCCGGCGAGGCCGGGGCCGACCGCCGGCTCGGCGACGTCACCGACAGCCGCACGCTCGCCGGGCCGCTCAATTTCATCCACCCCGCCCGCGTCCAGGTCATCGGCCGGGCGGAGTCCGACTACCTCGTCGGCCTGAGCCAGGATGCGCGGCGCGACGCGGTGCGCCAGCTCTACGACGCCAGCCCCGCGACGGTCGTGCTCGCCGACGGCGTACCGCCTGACGCGCTCCTGATGGCGCAGGCCGAGGCGACCTCGACGCCGCTGCTGCGCACCCCGCTGCCCATCAGCGAGCTGATCGAGCACCTGCAGTACTACTCGTCGATCGCCCTGGCCGAGCGCGTCACGCTCCACGGCGTGTTCCTCGAGGTGCTCGGCATGGGGGTGCTGATCACGGGCGACGCCGCCGTCGGCAAGAGCGAGCTCGCCCTCGAGCTCATCTCGCGCGGCAACCGGCTGATCGCGGACGACGCGGCGGAGTTCTCGCGCATCGCGCCCGACATCATCAGCGGCAGCTGCCCGCCAGTGCTGCAGGACTTCCTCGAAGTGCGCGGCCTCGGCATCGTGAACATCCGCGCGATGTACGGCGACTCGGCGATCAAGCGCAACAAGTACCTGCGCCTCATCGTGCGACTCGCGCGGATGACCGATGAAGAGCTCGCGGCCGTGGACCGGCTGTCCGGCTGCCACGCGACGCGCAGCGTGCTCGGGCTCGACATCCCTGAGGTCACCATCCCCGTGGCCCCCGGGCGCAACATGGCGATCCTCGTCGAGACCGCCGTGCGCAACCACATGCTCAAGCTCAAAGGCTACGACGCCAGCCACGCCTTCATCGAGAGTCAGCGGCAGGCGGTGTTCCGGGACCTCGGCGACGCCGACTGAGATGAAGTTCGTCGTCGTCACCGGCCTGTCCGGCTCCGGCAAGAGCGTGGCCCTCAACACGCTCGAGGACCTCGGTTTCTACTGCATCGACAACCTGCCGAGCTTCCTGCTCGAGAGCCTCGCCGACGCCCTGATAGGGGAACACGCCCCCCGCTTCCAGGAGACGGCGGTCGGCATCGACGCCCGCAACCCGGCGGAGGACCTGCGGGGCGTGCCGCCGGTGGTGCGGCGGCTGCGCGAGGCCGGCATCGCCGCCGAGGTCGTCTTCCTCGAGGCCGACGACGACGTGCTGGTGCAACGCTTCAGCGAGACGCGCCGGCGTCACCCGCTGACCAACGCGGAGACGGGGCTCGGGCAGGCCATACGGCGCGAGCGCGAGATGCTCGAGCCGTTCCTCAGCAGCGCCGACCTGCGCATCGACACCACGCGCACCAACCTTCACGACCTGCGCGACCTGATGCGGCGCCGGGTGGCGGAGCGGCCCCGCGGCGAGATGTCGATCCTGTTCGAGTCGTTCGGCTTCAAGCGCGGCGCGCCGCGGGACGCCGACCTCGTGTTCGACGCGCGCTGCCTTCCGAACCCGCACTGGCAGCCTCACCTGCGGCCGCTGACCGGTCGGGACGCGGAGGTCGCCGGGTTCCTCGAGCGGGATCCGCGCGTCCCCGATCTCCTGGAGGACATCACGCGATTCCTCGAGCGCTGGATCCCCTGCTTCCGCGACGAGGGTCGAAGCTACCTGACCGTCGCGGTCGGCTGTACCGGCGGCCAGCACCGCTCCGTCTACCTGGTCGAGCGCCTCGCGGCCCACTTCCGCGCCCGCGAGCCGCGCGTCCTGCTCATCCACCGCGAGCTGCCATGAGCGTCGGGCTGCTGCTGGTGACCCACGATGGCGTCGGCTCGATACTGCTCGAGACCGCGTGCAACATGCTCGGCCGCTGCCCCGTGCGGGCCGGCAGCCTCGCGGTCGCCCTCGCGGCGGACGCCGACGAGATGCGGGCGGTCGCCGCCCGGCAGGTGGCGCTGCTCGACGACGGCGACGGAGTGCTGGTGCTCACCGACATGTACGGCTCGACGCCGAGCAACATCGCCGCCTCGCTGGCCCGGGACGGTCGCGTGGTCGTGGTGGCCGGCGTCAACCTTCCGATGCTGGTGCGCGTGATGAACTACCCCGAGGAGACCCTCGGTGCCCTCGCCGACAAGGCCGTGAGCGGCGGCAACCGCGGTATCCTCATCTGCAACGGCCCTGTCGACGGCGCCCCGGAAACGAACCCGCCATGATCAAGCGTGAGCTCAACATCGTGAACAAGCTCGGTCTGCACGCCCGCGCGGCGGCGAAGTTCGTCAACACGGCAAGCCGATTCGGCGCCGAGATCCACCTCGAGCGCGGCACCCAGCGGGTGAACGGCAAGAGCATCATGGGCGTGATGATGCTGGCCGCGGCCCGGGGCACGACGCTTCTGCTCTCCACCGAGGGCGAGGACGAGACTGCGGCGGCCGACGCGCTCGAGGCCCTGGTGGGCAACCGTTTCGGGGAGAGCGAATGACGCTCGCCCTGACCGGCATCGGGATCCCCACCAACCGCACCGTCGCCATCGGCTCCGTCGCGCTGCTGCAGCGCGGTCCCGTGCAGGTCGTCCAGCGGGTCGTCGCCGCCGGCGACGTCGGGCGCGAGATCGACCGCCTGCGCACGGCGGTCACGGAGGCCGGCGCGCAGCTGCTCGAGGCGCGACGCCGCATCCCGCCGAATACGCCCGCCGAGATCGCCGAGTTCATCGACGCGCACCTGCTGATGCTCGACGACCGCATGCTGTTCGCCGCGGCGGAGGACCTCGTGCGGGCGGAGCGCTGCGCCGCCGAGTGGGCCCTCCAGTCGCGCCGCGACGCGCTGGTGCGGGTCTTCGACGCCATGGAGGACGAGTACCTGCGCACGCGCAAGGACGACCTGGACCACGTCGTCAACCGGGTGCAGCAGATTCTGCTGCAGCAGGAGCAGGAGGCGCCCGCCGACCTGCAGGGGCGCGTCGTCCTCGCGAGCGATCTGACGCCGGCGGACACGCTGCTGATGCGCGAGCGCGGCGTCGCCGGCTTCGTCACGGAGTTCGGCGGCCCCACCTCGCACACGGCGATCCTCGCGCGCAGCCTCGGCATCCCGGCGGTGGTCGGCGTCCGCCGCGCCACCAGCTACCTGCGGCACGGCGAGACGGTGGTGCTGGACAGCACCGCGGGCGTGGTGCTCGCCGGCTGCGACGCGCCGCTGCTCGAGCACTTCCGCGCGCGGCTCGAGGCCGAGCGCAGCCACGCCGCGGCGCTCCTGCGCCTGCGCCACGCGCCGGCGATCAGCGCCGACGGCCAGCACTGCTGGCTCATGGCGAACATCGAGCTGCCGGAGGACCTCGCCCTCGCGCGCGACAACGGCGCGGTCGGCGTCGGGCTCTACCGGACCGAGTTCCTGTACATGAACCGGTCGGAGCCGCCGGGCGAGGAGGAGCAGTTCGTCGCCTACCGCAACGTCGTGCAGGCCCTCGACGGCATCCCGATCACCATCCGCACGCTGGACCTCGGCGCCGACAAGACGGTGGACGGCTGCTCGACCGGCACGCCCGCCGCGTGCAACCCGGCGATGGGCCTGCGAGCGATCCGCCTGTGCCTGAAGGAGCCGGAGCTCTTCCGCCCCCAGCTTCGGGCGATCCTGCGCGCCTCGGCCTACGGCCCGGTGCGGCTCATGCTCCCGATGCTGACCAACGTCTGGGAGGCGCTGAAGTCGCGCGCGCTGATCGAGGACTGCATGCGCGAGCTGCGCAGCCGCAACGTCCCCTTCGACGAGTCGATGCCGGTCGGCGGCATGATCGAGGTGCCCGCGGCGGCACTCGCGGCCGAGACCTTCGCGCGGCACCTCGACTTCCTGTCGATCGGCACCAACGACCTCATCCAGTACACGCTCGCGATCGACCGCATCGACGACGCGGTCAACTACCTCTACGACCCGCTGCATCCCGCCGTGCTGCGTCTGATCCACCGCACGATCGCCGCGGCGGAGCGGGTGGGCGTGCCCGTGGCCATGTGCGGCGAGATGGCGGGCGACCCGCGCCACATCCCCCTGCTGCTCGGCATGGGGCTGCGCGAGTTCAGCATGCAGCCGGGCTTCCTGCTGGCCGCGAAGCAGACCGTGCGGGAGTGCCGCGTCGCGGAGCTCGGCGGGCGGGTCCGTTCGCTGCTCGAACGGCTCGACGAGATCGAGCCGGAAGAGGTGCTGGCCGCCCTGGCCGGCTGACCTCAGCCGCCGTCGACGCTGCCGTCGTCGACGCCTTCCTCGAGATCGTCGACCTCGGCCACCGGCCGGCGGAACCGCGTGCCACGGCACTGCGGGCAGGCCGGGATCTCGCCCGGTCGGGAGAAGTGCAGCTCGTGGCCGCATTCCAGGCAGGCCAGCGACCCTTGCCCCGTGACCTCGCCCGCGTGGTAGAGGGTCGCCTCGCGCGCCGCCTCGGCCCACTGCCGCAACTGCAGGCCGGTGTGGTCGGCCACCTGTGCGAACAGGTCGAACAGACGCTCCTCGAGCAGCCGGAGGTCGAAGCGCAGCCAGGTCCGCAGCTCCTCGCCGGTGTCCGCGAGGTAGTGGGCCGCGTCGCGCACGTCGCGCTCCAGGTAGCCGGCGACCCGCTCGGCCTCCTCCCGGGTCAGCTCGCCGAGCTCCACGGCGGTCTCGCGGGCGCGCTCGAGGGCGTGCCGCAACGCCGGCACGGTCTTCTGGCCGGCCACGTCCATGGCCTCGCCGACGCGCTCCAGCATGATCTCGTAGGCGCCGACCAGCCGGTCGATGGGGTCGCGGTGCTCGGGCTCGGTCACGGCAGTCTCCTCGACGTGCGCCTGGCGGGCAGGCGGCGGTGAGGGAAGTCTAGCCACTCCGGCGGGCCGTGGCGTCGAGGGCCCGGACGACCGCCGCAGCGTCCATGGGCGCCGGGACCGGCGCGGCTGCGGTATCCTTGCCCCGTTTTTCCGCAGGCGGCCCCTCCCCGATGGACCCGAACTACGACCCCGCCGGCATCGAGGCCGACGCGCAGCGCTACTGGGAAGAGCACCAGACCTTCCGGGTCACCGAGGACCCGGCGAAGGAGAAGTTCTACTGCCTGTCGATGTTTCCCTACCCCAGCGGCAGGCTGCACATGGGGCACGTGCGCAACTACACCATCGGCGACGTGATCGCCCGCTACCAGCGCATGCGCGGCAGGAACGTTCTCCAGCCGATGGGCTGGGACGCGTTCGGCCTGCCGGCCGAGAACGCGGCGATGAAGAACCGCACCGCGCCGGCTGCCTGGACCTACGCCAACGTCGAGTACATGAAGGCCCAGCTGAAGCGCCTGGGGTTCGGCTACGACTGGAGCCGCGAGATCGCCACCTGCCGCCCCGAGTACTACAAGTGGGAGCAGTGGCTGTTCACCGAGCTCTACCGCAAGGGGCTCGTGTACCGCCGGAGCTCGGTCGTCAACTGGGACCCGGTCGACCAGACCGTGCTCGCCAACGAGCAGGTGATCGACGGCCGCGGCTGGCGCTCCGGAGCGCCGGTCGAGCGGCGCGAGATCCCGCAGTGGTTCGTGCGCATCACCGCCTACGCCGACGAGCTGCTCGCCGAGCTCGACCGCATGGACGGCTGGCCCGAGCAG
>JALORY010000127.1 GCA_025458675.1 Gammaproteobacteria bacterium
CGCGTTCCTCGGCCAGCCCGAGGAGGTGATGGACACGGTGCAGCGCCTGCGCGGGAAGGCGCAGGCGGCCGGCAACCTCTCCACGAACGAGCACCACGTGATCGGCACCGAGGCCGAAGACCCCGACGCCGAGCCGGCGCCGGCGGGGGCGCCGCCGCCGGCGGCAACCACGGTCGTGGTAAACGTGCCTCCCCCGCCGGCCCAGATCGTCACGATCGTCCCCGCCCGGCCGCAGGTCGTGTTCGTCCCGGTCGTCCATCCGGCCTGGGTCTTCGGCCCGTGGTGGCGTCCGGCGTTCCCGCCGTTCTTCTTCCCGCCCTCGGTGCGCTGGGGCTGGGGCTGGCACTGGGGCGCGTCCGTCCGCGTCGGGTTCTGGTGGGGACCGCCCGTGCGCGTCACCCACTCCATGTGGGGCGGCGTCAACTGGCACCGGCGCAGCGTCCACATCAACGTGAACCACTGGAACAGCATCCACGTCCACCGGCGGATCGACTCGCGTAGCCGGCAGGTCGGCTGGCAGCACGACCCACGGAACCGCCGCGGCGTCCCGTACCGGAACATGGCCACGCGCAACCGTTTCGAGCCGGGCGGGGCCCGCCCGCTCGCGGCGGACCCCCGGCAGGTGCAGCGCGACCGCGCGCGTGCGACGCTCGAATCGCGCGTGGGCGCGCAGAACCTGGACCCCGGCGCGCTGCGCGACGTCGACCGGGGCCGATTGCCCGCGCGGCCCGCCGTCCCCGTGGCCGGAGCCGTCCCGCGCGACGCCGCCGCGGCCCGCGCGCAGGTCCAGAGCCGCGCCGCCGCGGTCGACCGCTCGCAGCTGCCGAGCCGCGCGGCGGGCGCGGCCGTCGTCAACCGCGACCACGCGCTGCGCGGCGCGGGCCACGCGGCGCAGACGCGTCGCCAGATCGAGCGCGGCACGGAGAGCCTGGCCGCGATGCGCCAGCGCGCGGCGGCGGGAAAGGGGCAGTAGCGTGGGAGCCGCCAACCGACGGGTGTCCCTGGCCCTGCTCATCGCCGCCGCCCTGGCCGCCGCGGCGCCCGCGGGGGCGCAGCAGGTCTTCCCCACGCCGGAGGCCGCGGTGGCCGCCCTGGTGGGCAAGCTCTCCCCCGTGGACGAGACGGGCCTCTCCACCGTGCTCGGCCCGAGCTACCGGCAGCTGATGCCCCTCGACCCGGTCTCCTCGGAGGACCTCGAGGGCTTCCTGGCCGCGTGGACCAAGGGCCACCGCGTCGAGCGCGACGCAGGGGGCGCCCGGCTCGTCCTGAGCGACGGCTGGACGCTCCCCATCCCGATCGTGCGCCGCGGCGAAGGCTGGGTCTTCGACGCGGCGAGGGGCGTCGAGGAGATCCGCCTCCGCCGGATCGGGCGCAACGAGCTCATGGCGATCGCGGCCCTGCGCGGCTTCCTCGACGCGCAGCGCGAGTACGCCTCGGAGGACCGCAACGCGGACGGGGTCCTCGAGTACGCGCGCCGCTTCGCGAGCCGTCCCGGACAGCGCGACGGCCTGTACTGGCCCACCGCGGACGACGAGCCCGAGAGCCCGGCGGGGCCACTGTTCGAGACCGAGGGCCTCGAGGACGGCTATCACGGCTACCGCTTCCGGATCCTCGAGGCCCAGGGCGCCGCCGCGGACGGGGGCGCGCGCAGCTACCTGAGCGGGGGACGCCTCGTCAACGGCTTCGCGGCCGTCGCCTGGCCGGCCCGCTACGGCGAGACGGGCGTCATGACCTTCGCGATCAACCACGACGGCGTCGTCCACCAGAGCGACCTCGGCCCCGACACGGCGGCCGTCGCGAGCGCGATGGCGGCCTACGACCCGGACGCGCGTTGGGTGGCGCCCCCGACGCCCTGAGCGAGGCGAGCGGCTCTACTCCTCGTCGACGCGGCCGGTCTTCGAGAGCAGCACGGCGATCGGCCGCGTGCCCCGAAACTCCGCCAGCACCATCGCGATGCAGGCGGTGAGGGGCACCGCGAGGAAGGCCCCCGAGATCCCCCACAGCGCGCTCCAGGTGGCGAGGCTCGCCAGGATGGCGAACGCGCTGAGGTTGAGCGAGTTGGCCATGAGGTACGGGTCGAGCACGTTGCCGATGAGGAGCTGCGCGGCCGCGAGGAGGACGAGGAGCAGCAGCAGCTCGGAGCCGAGGCCGAACTGGAGGAGACCGAAGCTCGCCGGCACGACGACGCCCAGGAACGAGCCGATGTACGGGACGTAGTTCACGAGCGCGATCAGGACGGCCCAGAACGCGGCCAGCTCGAGGCCGAGCCCGGCCATCACCACCCAGCTCACGAACCCCGTGAGCAGGCACACCATCGTCTTGAGCGCCAGGTACGTCCCGATGCGGTCGTTGACGCGGGTGAGCACCTTCTCGACCTGCGCGACCGCCGCCGGGTCGTCGGAGAGGTTGGCGAGCTTCTTGGGCACGGCGCGCAGCTCGAGCAGCAGGAAGGCGACGTAGAGGACGCCGACCACGAGCCCGGACGCCACCGAGCTGACCGTCGCCGCCGCGGCCGTGAGCAGCCGCTGGGGGCTGACGTGAGAGAGGTAGTCCTGGCGCAGCGTCGCCCAGGTCGGCTGGGACTCGATGCCCACCCGCGCCGCCACGTCCTGGATCACGGCGAGCAGCGTCGCCTGGTAGGCGGGGGCGAGCTCGACCAGCCGGCCCAGGTTGAGCACCACCAGCCAGAACGTGGCGGTGAAGGCGAGGGCGATCAGGAGGAAGGCCAGCGTGTACTGGACGCTCGCGGGGAGGCGG
>JALORY010000071.1 GCA_025458675.1 Gammaproteobacteria bacterium
TGCGACACGACCAGCAGCTCGCGCACGCCGGCGGCCACCAAGGCCTCCGCCTCGCGCAGCACCTCGCCCGCGGGGCGGCTCACGAGATCGCCGCGCAGGTGCGGGATGATGCAGAAGCTGCAGCGGTGGTTGCAGCCCTCGGAGATCTTGAGGTACGCATAGTGCCGCGGCGTGAGCTTCACGCCCTGCGGCGGCACGAGCGACTCGAACGGCAGCCCGGGCCGCGCCAGGTGCACGTGCACCGCGTCCATCACCGCCTCGTAGGCGTGCGGGCCGGTGACGGCGAGCACGTCCGGGTGCGCCGCGCGGATGTCGGCCTCGCGCGCCCCGAGGCAGCCCGTCACGATCACGCGGCCGTTCTCGGCCAGGGCCTCGCCGATGGCGTCGAGCGACTCCTCCACCGCGCTGTCGATGAAGCCGCAGGTGTTGACGACCACGAGGTCGGCGTCGTCGTAGCTCGGCGAGATGCGGTAGCCCTCTGCGCGCAGCCGGGACAGGATCCGCTCGGAGTCGACGAGGTTCTTCGGGCAGCCGAGGCTGACGAAGCCGATACGCGGCGCGGCGAGCGCGGAAGAGGGGTCGTTCACGGTGCCCGATCCCCGTGCCACGACTCAGGCGTCCAGGGACGCGAGGGCCTGCCGTGCGCGCCGCACCAGCCCGGCCTCGTCGCCGAGGGTCTCGAACAGCGCGAGGAGGCCCTCGCGCGCGAGGCCGCCCTCCCACGCCGGGTCGAGGCGGGCGAGGTCGAGCAGCTGGGCGACGGCGGCCTCGTAGTCGTCGGCGACCAGGTGCACGGCCGCGAGCCGGAACCGTGTGGCGCTGTCGGCCGGGTCGGCCGCGAGCTGCGCCACCATGGCCTCCGGCGGCGGGGCGGCGGCAGCGGCGGCGACGAAGCGCGCGTGGGCGCGCAGCCGCCGCAGCGACGCGACCGGGCGCAGCTCCGGCGGCAGCGATTCGAGCACGTCGAGCGCGTCGCCGTACCGTCCCGCCTGCAGCAGCAGCTTGACCATCAGCTCCGGCACCCCCGTGTCCGCGGGGTCGGCCAGGCCGGCCTCGGCGAGCAGCTGCAGGGCGCGGTCCGGCTCGCCGCCCTGCCAGGCCGCGAGCGCCGCGCGCTTCGTGGAATCCCCGCCCCCGAGGTGCCTCTCGACGAGGCGCCGGTAGTCGGCCTCGGGCTGGACGCCGTGCAGCTCCTCGATCACCCGGCCGTGGCGAAAGAGCTTGCAGGACGGCAGGCTGCGCACCGCGTAGTCGGCCGCGACCTGCTTCTGCTCGTCCGTGTTGACCGTGACCAGCAGGAAGCGCCCGGCCAGCGCACGTGCGAGGTCCGTCAGCATTGCCTGCTGGCGCAGCGACGGCCCGACCCAGGGCGCCCAGAAGTCGACGACCACGAGCCCGCGGCGCGAGTTGTCGAGCACCAGGGCGCCGAAGTTGTCGGCCGTGCCCTCCAGGACGTAGGGAACCGTCACAGCAGGTCGGTCAGCGAGCCGCCGAGCGGCAGTCCGCCGCCGAGCTCCACCACGATCGTGTCGCCGAGCGCGAGCTCGCCGGCGACGACGTGCGGCAGCAGCTGCTCCGCGATCTGGTGGACCAGCAGCATCCCGGCTCGGTCGGGGTCGTCCTCGCCGCGGGCCCAGACCGCCTCGCCCAGCGCAGCGACGTAGGCGTCGAACTGTTCCCCCTGCTCGCGCAGCGGCAGGCGGCGAAAGGCCTCCGTGAAGCCGACGTGCAGCTCGCGGCCGATGCCGTCGAGCTTGTCCACGAGTCCGATGGTCAACGGCCCGGTGATCTCCATGGCACCCCTCCCGGCAACGGTCCGGGGCGCAGTGTAAGCCGCGGCGAGGGACCGGCCAAACGTGGCGCGGGCGCAGGATTACCATGACAATTCGCAGTGCCTCGTGTGACGGCCCCGTGGCAGTCTTCGCAAAATTTTTAGCCAGTGCCCTCGCGGCCGCTGCAAGGAACTCGACGTGCGAAACTGCAAGCTCTGTGGTCTGAGCAAGTTCTGCAACGATCTGCCCGGCTTCTGCATCTTTCTGCAGATGGTGGCCGTGGTCACCATGGTGGGCGTGCTCGCCTACCTGTTCGTCACCCAGGAGATGCTCGGCTGACGGGCGATTGACGCCCCGGCGGCGGGCCGATAAGGTCGCCGCCCCGAACCGAGGTGCCGGCGCGAGCCGGTGAAACGGGAAGCCGGTGCAAAGCCGGCGCTGCCCCCGCAACGGTGATCAGGCCCGCGGGCCGGCTCACGCCACTGTGCGACACGCACGGGAAGGCGCCGGCCCCGGCGGCGACCCCGCCGGCCTGCAAGCCCGGAGACCGGCCTCGGCTCCACCCCATCCCGGCGCGGGTGTGCGCCGCAGGAGGAGCCATGCCCAGGCCGCCCCGCCGGCTGCCGTTCGTGCTCGCCCTCGCGTCCGCCGCCGGCGCCGCCGACACGCTGTCGCCGGTCGTCGTCACGGCCGCCCGTACCGAGGGGCCGCTCGCCGCGGTCCCGATGCCGATCGCCGTGGTCTCGCGCGACGAGATCGAGGCCGCGGCCGCCCCCGCGCTTTCCGACCTCATGCGCTCGCGCGCCGGCATCCAGGCCCGTGATCTCTTCGGCGACGGCTCCAGCGCGGTGCTGGACCTGCGCGGCTTCGGCGCAGCGGCCGGGGCGAACACGCTGCTCCTCGTCGACGGCCGGCCCCTCAACAACGCGAGCGACCTCTCGGACCCGGACCTCAACGCGGTCGGGCTGTTCGACGTCGAGCGCGTCGAGGTCGTGCAGGGCAGCGCGGGCGTGCTCTACGGCAATCAGGCGGTGGGCGGCCTCGTGAACCTGGTGCCGCGCGTGCCCACCGGCACCGAAGCGGTCGGGTCAGCCGCGCTCGGCAGCTGGGGCGGCTGGGCCGCGCACGGCCGCCTCGGCACCCTGCTCGACGGGGGCGCCGCCCTCGGCGGATTCGCCCGGTTCGCCGGCAGCGACGGCTATCGCGACCACAACGCCACGCGGCGCGACGGCGTGCGGCTGCGCGCCGACGCCCCGGCCGGCGACGGTACGGCTTACCTGGAGGCGCAGGCTCTGCGGGAGCGCCAGCAGACCCCGGGCTCCCTGTTCGCGGACGAGGTCGCCGCCAACCGTCGCCAGTCGGCCCCGATCTACCGCGACGACTACAGCGACACCGACACCGGCGTGGTCCGCGCCGGTCTGCGCCAGCCTCTCGGCGCCCTCTGGCGGCTCGAGGCCGACGCCGCGTGGCGCCGCAACGCCCGCGACTTCGTCCAGAGCTTCCGCTTCCAGGGCGCGCCCGGCACGCGTTCGACCCAGGACCGGACCGTCTGGACCGTGGCGCCCCGACTGCAGGGCCGGGTGCCCCTCGCCGGGCGGGAGACCGAGGTCACGCTCGGGGTGGACTGGGAGCAGACCGACTACGCGCTGCGCACCGCCTTCGGCCCGCAGGGCGTGGACCAGACGGTCTGGGGCGTCTACGGCCAGGCGACCGTGCCGGTTGGCGACGACGTCGCCGCGACCCTGGGCGCCCGCCGCGCCGGCGTGCGCAACGCGTTGTCCGACGGCGCCGGGAGCGCAGACCTCGACGACGCGCTGACCGTCGGCACCGCGGGCCTCTCCTGGCAGGCGAGCGCCGATCTGCGGCTCTTCCTGCGCGCCGACCAGAACTTCCGCTTTGCCAAGGTCGACGAGTACACGAACGTGGTGTTCGGCACCCCCGTCGGCCTGCGCACGCAGCGCGGCACCTCATGGGAGGGCGGCGCGCGCTACCTCGCCCCGCAGCGCCGGCTCGAGGCCGTGCTCTATCAGCTCGACCTCGAGGACGAGATCAGCTTCGACTCCTCGGGCTACGCCAACGTCAATCTCGACGCGACGCGGCGGCGCGGGCTGATCCTGGTCGGCGAGTGGGCGCCGGCGCGGGGCGTCACGCTCGGGGCCGACTACGCCTACACGGGCAACGAGGTGACCGCCGGGCCGTTCGCGGGCAACCGCATCCCGCTCGTCGCCGAGCAGAGCGGCCGCGTCTGGGCCGGCTGGGCGCCACGGCAGGACGCCGCGCTGCAGATCGAAGGCGTCTTCGTGGGCCGCCGTGCCCTCGGCGGCGACTTCGAGAACGCCTTTCCGGATCTGCCTTACTACGGCATCGCGAACCTCTCGGGGAGCCTCGTCCGGTCGGGCTGGCGGGCGGTGCTGCGCGTGAGCAACCTGTTCGACCGGCGCTACAGCGAGGTCGGCGCGGTCGGCCTCGACGCGGACTTCGCGCGGCGCGACGCCTACTTCCCCTCGCCCGAGCGGACCGTCTGGCTGACGGTCTCGTACGTGGCCCGAGCGCCCTGACGACTCAGCGGGCCGCCGGGGCCATCGCTACCGATCAGCAGGGAGTCCGGGTCGATAGCGTCGGGATCGATCGCCGAGCCGCGTCGCCAGGCAAGCGTCTCGCGCGCGAACAGCGCGTGCACCGCGGGGGAGCGTCGGCACATCAGGCGCCCGCTCTCCCGCAGGTCGACGACGTAGGGAGTCCGCGTGCCGCGGTGGGCGAACGGGTCGCCCACCGGACGCAGCGCCACGCCGAAGCGGCGCAGCAGGCGCGCGAAGGGCTCGGTGACGATCAGGTAGCAGTGCTCGATGCCACGGCCGAGGCCGTGGGCCCAGATCGCCCGCAGCATTCCGAGCAGGACCTCGAACTCGCGGCCCTTGGGGACGTGTCCCAGCCCCGGCGCGAGCGGGTTGTGGTACATCCACGAGGCCGGGGATCGGATGACACAGATGCGGGAGATCTCGCCGCACTTGCGGCGCCGCAGCCGGTTGGCCTCGGTGGGCCAGAGACAGCCGAGCCGCTCGACCGGGAAGTCGACCGCGCGGGGCAGCACCAGCCGCATTGCCGCGACGCAGCGGCCGGACTGCCGCTCGCGGACGACGAAGTGGACGGCGTCGTCGTCCCAGGCATCGCGCTCCTGCCCGGAGGGAAAGGCTGCCGGGTCCTCGTAGCCGCGTTCCACGCAGTAGACGTGGAAGCGAATCCTGTAGTGGATCGCGCGACAAGCGGAGTTGTCGGCGAGCACCACCTCGTAGAAATCATCGAACATCGCGCGGTCAGGTCCCTCGGTCCAAAGGGGCCGCGGCTGCGGCCCCGTGCGTGCTCCGGGCGCGATGGCGTTCTCTGTTGGTTGTTGTTGTGTTGTTCTGGGTCGCGGCAAAGCGCGCGGGATGATCGCAGAAAGCGGAGCGAGGTGCACGGACGCGGCTGCGCCGCGAACGCCCGGTAGCGGCGCCCGCGGCAGCCGCGATCCTCACCGCTTCGGCTCCGCCGCCGCACCGGCCTCCCGCTCGCGCAGCTCGCCCAGCAGCCGCGCGGCGTCGGCTGCCTCGGGGAACCCCTTGGGGGGCAGACCCTCGAGGACGATCTTCGCTCCCGCGACGTCGCCCGCCTGCGCGAGGACCGCTGCGTAGTGGTAGCCGATCGTCGGCTGGGCCGAGCCCGCGGCCCACAGGCGGCTCAGGATGTCCCGCGCCTTGGCGCCCGACCCGGTCCGGTGCAGCGTCCACGCATAGGTGTCCGCGATCGCCGGCGCGTTGGGCGCGAGCCCGTAGGCGCGCTCGGCGAGCCGCAGGGCCTCCGCCGGGTCGGTCTCGAGGACCGCGGACGCGAGGTTGTTGAGGACGATCGCGTCGTCGGGGCGCCGCTCCAGGAACTGGCGGTAGGTCGCGATCGTCGCTTCCCGGCGCCCCGCCTTCGACTGCGCCTCGGCGAGCGCGACGGCGACCGCCGCGTCGCCCGGGTTGCGCACGAGCCAGTCGGCCGCCACCTTCTCGGCGTCGGCACGTCGGTCGGCCCAGACGTAGAGCCCCATCAGCGACAGCAGGTTCTGGGTCGTCGGCTGCGCGGCCAGCAGCCGCTGCGAGGCCGCCAGTGCGCCGTTCGCGTCCTTGCGCGCCACGGCGAGCCGGACCTTGAGCGCGTCGGTCGTCGCGGCCGGGACGCCGGCCTTCTCGGCGCGGGCGACGGCCTGCCCCGCCGCGTCGAGCCTGCCGGCGCGGATCTCGACGTCCGCGAGGGCGACCAGGACCTGGGTGCTCTGTGGCTCGAGCCGCAGTGCCGCGTTCAGCGCGTCCCGCGCCTGGTCGAGCTGCCCCAGCCCGGCCCGCGTCAGCCCCTCGAGGAACAGCGGCTGCGCCTTGCCCGGCCGGCGCCGCGCGAGCGTCTCGAAAAAGCCCAGCGCGTCGGCGGGTCGGCCGTAGGACAACAGCGCGGTGCCGGCGGTTTCGAGGAAAGCCTCGTTGCTGCGGGCGGCGCTCGACGCCTCGGTTGCCAGGCGTGCGGCCTCCGCCGCGCGGCCCATGTTGAGCAGCAGCCGCATCAGCAGGACCCGCGCCTCGACGTTGCCCGGCGCGGCGGCCAGGGCGCGCCGCGCGTCGGCCTCGAAGCCCTGGGCATCGCCCTTCGCCAGCTTGAGCTGGGCGAGCTCGAGCACCAACTCGGCGGGCGCGGCCGGATCCAGGGCGGCCTTGCTCAGGTAGGCGATTGCGTCGTCCGTCTTGCCTTCGCTGGCGGCGATCGCCGCCAGGGCGCGCGCCACGCCGGGGTCGCCCGGCGTCAGCTCCCACGCCTTCTGGAAGGCGGCACGCGACTCGTCCCAGCGCTTCGCCGCGCCGAGCGCGGCCCCCTGCAGGACGAAGGGCAGCGGCTTGCCGGGGAGCTTGGCCTCGAGCTCGGTCGCGATCCGGAGCGCGCGGTCGTACTGCTTTTCGGCGATGAGGCCCTGGATGAGGGCGACGTCGTTGTCCACGCGGGTCGGCTCGAGCCGGCGAGCCTGTTCGATGGCCGCGATGCCCGCCGGGGTTTTGCCCTCCGCCAGCAGGCTGAGCCCCATCGCGAGGTGGTGGCGCGACGCCTTCGGGTCGGCCGCGAGCAGCTGCTCGACGTAGCCCCGCGCCGTCTGCCCCGCGCCCTTGCGCAGCGCCGCCTTGGACGCGAGCTCGAGCGCCAGCGTGTTGGCAGGATCCCGGGCGAGCACCGCGCGCGCGCTTGCCATGGCGCCGTCGTAGTCGCCCCGCTCCATGCGCGTGGCGCCGAGCAGCAGCAGGGCCTGCAGGTGGTCCGGGGCGAGCGCCACCGCGTGCTCGAACCGCGTCTGCGCCTGCTCGAGCTCGTTCAGCTGCAGCTGCGCGACGCCCAGCAGGTACACCGCGTCCACGGCGTCGGGTGAGCCGCCGACCGACAACTCGAGCGCGTCCTTCGCCTCCTTGGTCCTGCCCTCCTTCAGCAGGACGAAGCCGTCGAGAAAGGCGGCGAGCGAGTCCTTGGCGTTGCCCGCACGCATGGTGTCGACATCGGCCCGCGCCTTGCCGTACTCGCCGAGGGCGACGAAGGCGATCGCCCGGCCCGTCAGTGCGTCGCGGTTGTCGAGCTGGCTCGAGATCGCGCGCGTGTACGCGTCGACCGCAGCCGCCGCGTCGCCGTCGGCCCGAGCCAGATCACCCAGCTGCTGCCAGAGCGGGCCATGGGCCGGGTTGGCCTGCGCCGCGGTCTGCGCGAGCTGCCGGGCGCCGGCACGGTCGCCCCGCGCGTCGAGGATGCGGACCTTCGCGTCGAGGGCCTCGGCGGACCCGGGCAGCAGGCTGAGCGCCTGCTCGGCCCTCGCCGCAGCGCCGTCGAGATCGCGCTCGCCGAGCGCCGCGCGCGCGCCAATCGCGAGCCGCGCGCTGGCCTGCGCCGGCGTCAGCTTCTTGCCGTCCAGGGCGGCGAGGGACTCGAGCGCGCCCGCGTACTTGCCCTGCCGCAGGTAGGCCCGGGCGAGCAGCAGCTGTCCTTCGACCGGGTCGTAACCGAGATCGAGCGCCTTGCGCGTCTCGACCTCGGCGGCGGCACCGTCGCCGACCGCGAGCATCAGCGCCGCCATGCGCTGGCGCGCGTGGGCGTGCCGGGGGTCGATCGTCAGGGCGTTCTTTAGCGCGATGAGAGCCTCGCGGGGCTTGCCCTCGGAAAGGTAGGTGTCCGCGCGGATCACGTTCTCGTCGGCCGTCCCTCGCGGCCGGTCCGAGCAGGCGGCGGCGAGCAGGGCGAGCGAGAGGGCGGCGGCGATCGGCGTCTTGATCATGGGCGGGTCCGTGTCGGGAATCGGGGATGGAAGGGTCGGAAGCGTTTCGGTGCGGGCGGCGAAAACCTGAGGGCGGAGCTGAAGCTCGGGCGCGCCGCGTCGCCATACTACCGTA
>JALORY010000072.1 GCA_025458675.1 Gammaproteobacteria bacterium
AAGGAGTTCAACACCATCGCGGTCGACGACGGCATCGCGATGGGCCACGGCGGCATGCTCTATTCGCTGCCCTCGCGCGACCTGATCGCCGACTCGGTCGAGTACATGGTGAACGCGCATTGCGCCGACGCGATGGTGTGCATCTCCAACTGCGACAAGATCACCCCGGGCATGCTGATGGCGGCGCTGCGCCTCGACATCCCCGCCGTGTTCGTGTCCGGCGGGCCGATGGAGGCGGGCAAGGTGGTGCTGCGCGGCAAGGAGCTGCACCTCGACCTCGTGGACGCGATGGTGGTGGCCGCGAACCCGAACGAGAGCGACGAGGACGTGGCGGCCTACGAGCGTTCGGCCTGTCCGACCTGCGGGTCGTGCTCCGGCATGTTCACCGCGAACTCGATGAACTGCCTCACGGAGGCGCTGGGCCTCTCGCTGCCGGGCAACGGCTCGCTGCTCGCGACGCACGCCTACCGTAGGGACCTGTTCCTCGAGGCCGGCCGCCTCGTGGTCGCGCTGGCGCGGCGCTGGTACGAGCAGGACGACGCCTCCGTGCTGCCGCGCTCGATCGCGAGCTTCGCCGCCTTCGAGAACGCGATGAGCCTCGACATCGCGATGGGCGGCTCGACCAACACCGTGCTGCACCTGCTCGCCGCGGCCCACGAGGCCGGGGTCGACTTCACCATGCAGGACATCGATCGCCTGAGCCGCAAGGTGCCGAACCTCTGCAAGGTCGCGCCGGCGACGCAGCAGTACCACATGGAAGACGTGCACCGCGCCGGCGGCGTGATCGGCATCCTCGGCGAGCTCGACCGCGCGGGGCTCGTCCACCGCGACGTGCCGACGGTCCACTCCGCGTCGCTGGGCGAGGCGCTCGACCGCTGGGACCTCGTGCGTGCCTCCGCGCCGGCGGCGGCAGCGGAGCGCTTCGCCGCGGCGCCGGGCGGCGTGCCGACGCAGGTCGCGTTCAGCCAGTCGGCGCGCTGGCCGCAGCTCGACCTCGACCGCGCGGGTGGCTGCATCCGCGACCTCGCGCACGCCTACAGCAGGGACGGTGGCCTCGCCGTGCTGTACGGCAACCTCGCCGAGCACGGCTGCATCGTGAAGACGGCGGGAGTGGACGCGGGCCTGCTCGCCTTCGCGGGTCCCGCCCGCGTGCTCGAGAGCCAGGAGGCCGCGGTCGAGGCGATCCTGGCCGACCGCATCCAGCCGGGTGACGTGGTCGTGATCCGCTACGAGGGGCCGCGCGGCGGTCCCGGGATGCAGGAGATGCTGTACCCGACGAGCTATCTGAAGTCGAAAGGGCTCGGCAAGGCCTGCGCGCTCGTCACCGACGGCCGCTTCTCCGGCGGCACCTCCGGCCTGTCGATCGGTCACGTCTCCCCGGAAGCGGCGGAGGGCGGGCTCATCGGCCTGGTGCACGATGGCGACCGGATCGAGATCGACATCCCGAACCGGCGGATCCACCTCGCCGTGCCGGACGCGGAGCTCGACCGGCGCCTCGCGGCGATGGAGGCGCGGGGGGACGACGCGTGGAAGCCCGTCGGCCGCGCGCGGCCGGTGTCCCCCGCGCTGCGGGCCTACGCGGCGATGACGACGAGCGCGGCGCGCGGGGCGGTGCGGGACGTGTCGCAGGTCGAGGGCTAGCCTCCGCCGCGCGCGGGAATTCGGCGGCCGCCCCCGAACGGCTAGAGCGTGCTCCAGGAGGAGCGCTGACGCCGCAGGCGCAGGTGGGGCAGGATCAGCCCCAGCACCAAGCCGCCGAACGCGACGCCGCCGCCGATCAGGAACCAGCGCTGCGTCTGGTCGTTGACCGCCTCGAGGTGGCGCGCCTTGAGCTCCTCCACCTGGCGCGCGAGGTCCGCGACCTGCTTGCGCAGGGCGTTGCGCTCCTCGGCGATGGCGAGCGGGTCGGCGGCGGCGCGCTTGAGCGCGATCAGCTCGGCCTCGATGTCGCGTTTGGTGTTCTCGAGCTTCGCGTGCGCCTTGTCGAGTTTCTGGTACTCGTCCTGCAGCGCGGCGAGCTTCGCGGTGAGCTGCTCGGGCGCCTGCTGCAGCTCGTGCAGCTTGACCTCCAGGGCCGCCAGCCGTTCCCGCGCCACGGGCTCGGTCAGCAGGTGGCGCGTCAGGATGAAACCCTCCTTGCCGTCCGGTGTCCGCACGCGGGAATAGCCGGTGCCGGGGTTCGAGCTCATCACGTCCATCGGCGTGCCGCTCGGCACCATCTTCAGGATCCGGTGGGTCACGCTCTCGCCCGCCCGCAGCGTGGCCTCGAGCTGGTCGGTCACGTAGCGGGTCTCCGCCTGGACGAGGCCGGCGGCGGCGAGCAGGGCGAGGGGTAGCAGCTTGCGCACGGTGATCTCCGGGTGCGGGGCGCGGCTGTCGGGACGCCGGCCCCAGGGCTTGGTCGCGCAGCGGGTCGGCCGCGACCCGGCCATTGTCCGGACTGCGGCGCGTCGGCCGCAACCCCGAATTGCCGGGCAGCGGGCAGTCCGCCGCGGCCGGTCTCAGCCGCGGCCGGCCATGAGCAGCTCGAGCAGGGCCTTCTGCGAGTGCAGGCGGTTCTCGGCCTCCTCCCACACCACGCTGTCCGGCCGGTCGATCACGCTGGCGGAGACCTCCTCGCCACGGTGCGCCGGCAGGCAGTGCATGAAGAGGGCGTCGGGCCGGGCCCGGGCCATCAGGGCGTCGTTCACCTGGTAGCCGGCGAACGCCGCCACGCGGCGCGCCTGCTCCTCTTCCTGGCCCATGCTCGCCCAGACGTCCGTGACGACGAGATCCGCGTCGGTGGCGGCGGCCATCGGGTCGCGGAGCAGGGTGCAGGCGTCGCCCGCGGCCGCGAGGATGCCGGCGTCGGGCTCGTAGCCCTCCGGGGACGCGATGCGCAGGTGGAAGTCGAGCCGCTGCGCGGCGTGGATGTACGAGTGGCACATGTTGTTGCCGTCGCCGATCCACGCCACCGTGCGGCCGCGCATGTCGCCGCGGTGCTCGAGCCAGGTCTGCATGTCGGCGAGCAGCTGCAGGGGGTGCTCCTGGTCGGTGAGGGCGTTGATCACCGGCACGCGCGAGTGGCGGGCGAAGACCTCGATCTTGGCGTGCTCGAAGGTGCGGATCATGACGCCGTCGACCATGCGCGACAGCACCCGCGCGCTGTCCTCGATCGGCTCGCCGCGGCCGAGCTGGGTGTCGCGCGGCGACAGGAACAGCGCGTGGCCGCCGAGCTGCACCATGCCGACCTCGAAGGAGACGCGGGTGCGCGTCGACGACTTCTCGAAGATCATGCCGAGCGTCTTGCCCGCGAGCGGCGCGTGCGGCTCGCTTCGGCGCAGCATCGCCTTGAGCTCGACGGCGCGCGCGAGCAGAGAGCGCAGCTCGTCGCCCGACAGGTCGAGCAGGCTCAGGAAGTGGCGGGGAGCGGGCGTCGGCATGGCGGTCCTCGCGCGGCGGGCGGTGTCAGCTCTGGTGCAGGAAGTGGCGGATGAGCGGCGTCAGGGTGTCGACCAGCAGCTGCGCCTGCTCGTCGGTGAAGACGAGCGGCGGCAGCAGGCGCACCACCTTGTCGGCGGTGACGTTGATCAGCAGCCCCTCGGCGAGGGCCTGGCCGACCAGGTCGGCGCAGGGGCGGTCGAGCTCGATGCCGATCATGAGGCCGCGGCCGCGCACCGCGACCACGCCGGCGACGTCCTGCAACCGGTGGCGGAACAGGGTGACGAGGTCGTCCCCGAGGGTAGCGGCGCGGGCCGGCAGGTCCTCGGTCGCCAGCACGTCGAGCACGGCGAGCGCGGCGCTGCACGCGAGCGGGTTGCCGCCGAAGGTCGAGCCGTGGCTGCCCGGCCCGAACAGCTCGGCCGCCACGCCGCGCGCGAGGCAGGCGCCGATCGGCACGCCGTTGCCGAGCCCCTTGGCGAGGGTCATGACGTCCGGCAGGACCTCCTCGTGCTGGCAGGCGAAGAGCCGGCCGGTCCGGCCCATGCCGGTCTGGATCTCGTCGAGCATGAGCAGCCAGCCCTGCCGGTCGCAGAGGGCGCGCAGGGCCGCGAGGTAGCCCGGCGGCGGCACGTTGATGCCGCCCTCGCCCTGGATCGGCTCGACCAGCACGGCGACGAGGTCCGGCTCGCCGGCGGCGATCGCCTCGAGCGCCGACGCGTCGCCGTAGGGGACGCGCACGAAACCCTCGACCAGCGGCTCGAAGCCCGCCTGGATCTTGCGGTTGCCGGTGGCCGTCAGCGTCGCCAGCGTCCGGCCGTGGAAGCTGCCCTCCATCACGGCGACCTTCGGCATCGCGATGCCGCGGGCGTGGCCGTGCAGGCGCGCGAGCTTGATCGCCGCCTCGTTGGCCTCGGCGCCGGAGTTGCAGAAGAACGCGCGCTCCATGTCGGCGAGCCGGCAGAGCCGCTCGCCGAGCTGTTCCTGCAGCGCGATCCCGTAGACGTTGGAGGTGTGGACGAGCCGGCCCGCCTGCGCGCACAGCGCCGCCTGCACCGCGGGGTGCGCGTGCCCGAGCCCGGCCACCGCGATGCCCGACAGCGCGTCGAGATGGCGCCGGCCGGAGGTGTCCCACAGCCACGCGCCCTCGCCGCGCTCGAAGGTCACGGGCAGCCGCTTGTAGGTGCTCATCAGGAATCCGGTCATGACCAGTCCTGCGGGTTTCCGGAGGCCAAAAAACAAAGAGGCAGTCCCGCCCGGGACCACCTCTACCGGTTCCGCCGTCGACGGCGGAGCGCCGGATGATACGGGCCGAAGATGAAAATGCAACCCGGGGCTATTCGTCCCGCAGCGCGGCGGCGGGACGCGCCCGCGCCATGCGCAGCGCCGGGTAGAGGCCGGCGAGGAGCGCGGCGACCACCGCGAGGGCGACGGCCTGCGCGAGGACGCCGGGCGGCAGCAGGCTGTCCATGCTCCAGCCGAAGGAGCGGCGGTTGACGACGTGGATGAGCAGCTCGGCCAGCGCCCAGCCGAGCGGCAGGGCGAGCAGGCCCGCGAGCAGCCCCATGACGCCCGTCTCGATCAGGCCGAGGCGCCCGAGCTGCCCGGGGGTCAGGCCGAGGGCGCGCAGCACCGCGTGGTCGCGGGCGCGCTCGAGCTGCAGCGCCATGAGCGCCGAGAGCACGCCGATGAAGGCCACGCCGACGGCGAGCAGGCGCAGCACCCCGGTGATCGCAAACGTGCGGTCGAAGATCGCCAGCGACTGCTCGCGGATGGCGCGGTTCGCCCGCACCAGGACGGCCTGTCCCCCGTCCGCCAGACGCCCGCGCACGGCCGCCAGCGCGGCGTCGAGGCCGGCCGGGTCGGCGAGGAACACGCCCACCGTCGACACGGCGTCGTCGCGCCAGGCCCGCGCGTAGGCGGCGCGGTCCATCACCAGCATGCCGCGGTCGGTGCCGTAGTCGCGGAACACGCCGCCGATCCGGAAGCCGCGCGGCCCGTCCGCCGCGTGCAGCGTCACGACGTCGCCGACCCCGACCCGGTGGCGCCAGGCGTAGGGCTCCGAGGCGAGGACGACCGCGCCCGCCGCGAAGCCCTCCCACAGGTCCGGCAGCACGGGGCCCTTGAAGTCGAAGCCGCGGTGGCTCAGCGGCCCGAGCTCGAGCGCGAGCAGGAGCACCGGTCCGGCGGTGCCGTCGGCCTGCACCGTCCGGCCCTTGCTGAGCCCCGCGACGCCGGGCAGCGCGCGCAGCCGTTCCGGCACGTCCGCCGGCAGCACGCCGTCGGTCCGGTTCGAGGCAGTGCCGGGCGCCGAGACGTAGAGGTCGGCGCGCAGCGTCTGGCCGAGCCAGCGCGCGACGGTGTCGCGAAAGCTCTCGACCATGATCCCGACGCCGACCGTCGCCGCGACGGCGACGCAGAGCGCCGCGACGGCGACGCCGGTGCGGCTCAGGCCCGCGTCCACCGCGCGCAGCGCGAGCCGCCCGGCCGTGCCGAACAGCGCGTTCGCCGGCGGGAGGAGCAGCCGCGCGAGCACCACGAGCAGGCCGGGCACGAGCAGGCTGTAGCCGAGGATGACGAGGAACAAGGCGGCGAAGGCGAGCCCCAAGGCGCGGCTCGGATAGAGCGCCAGCACGATGCCGGCGGCGCCGAGCGCGAGGCCGGCGGCGGCCAGCCAGGGCGCGCGGCCGTGCGCGCGACGCTCGAGACGCGACCGGCGGCGGGCTGCGGCGGGGTCGGTGCGGCCGGCCTCCCACGCCGGCACCGCCGCCGCCAGCGCCGCACTCGCGAGGCCCAGCAGCAGGCCCTTCGCGAGCAGCGCGGGCGAGACGTCGAAGGCCGTCACCGCGAGCGTGAAGTACAGGTCGTTGATCGTGCGGGTGACGAGCCGCACGAGGCCGCTGCCGACGGCGACGCCGAGCACCAGGCCGAGCAGCCCGCCGGCGAGGCCGAGCAGCAGGCTCTCCGCGAGCACGCGCCCGACCACCTGCGCGCGCGTCGCGCCCAGCAGGCGCAGCGTGCCGAGCACGGTCCGGCGGCGCAGCACCGAGAAGGTCATGGTGTTGTAGACGAGCAGGGCCCCGACCACGAGCGCGAGCAACCCCATCGCCTGCAGGTTCAGCTGGAAGGCCGCGGTCATCTGCAGGAGCGCCGACTGACGCTGTGCGGCGGGCTCGATGCGCAGGCCCGGCGGCAGCAGGGGCGCGAGCCGCTCGGCCGCGGCCGGGTCGGCGACGAGGTCGATGCGGTCCAGCCGGCCGACGCGCTGCAGCAATTCCTGGGCGGTCGCGAGGTCGGCGACGAGCAGCCCCTCGTAGGCCGCGCTGCGCGGCCCCTCGAGCAGGCCGACGACCGGCAGCGACTGCCGGCCGCCCGGGCCGTCGACCGCGAGCGTGTCGCCCGGCCCCACGCCGAGCCGGCGCGCGCTCGGCGCGCCGAGCAGCACGGCGCCGGGCTCGGTGAGCAGCCGCACGAGGTCGCCCCGTGGCCGGTCCCCGGTGGCGTCGCGGAACGGCCGCTCGGCGAACGGGTCCACCCCGACCAGGTGGTAGGTGTCGCCCGCGACGCGGACGTGGCCCTCGAGCACCGGGGCGCTGGGGCGCACGCCGTGCCGGACGCGCAGCGTGCGGTACACCGCATCGTCGAAACCGTCCGGCGGGCCGACGACCTGGTGCGTGGCGCGGCCGACGAGCCCCTCCATCGACAGGGCGAAGGCCCGCCGCGCGCTCTCGTTGGCGAGGTCGACCGCGACCACTACCCCGACGCCCAGCGCCACGCCGAGCACGGTGAGCCAGGTCTGCCAGGGGTGCCGGCGCAGGAAGCGCAGACCGACGGTGGCGAGCAGCCGGCTCACCAGGCGAGCCCGTCGCCGGCCGCGCGGACCACGCCGTCCTCCAGCGTGAGGATGCGGTCCGCGGTGCGCGCCACCGCCAGGCTGTGGGTGACGATGAGCTGGGCGTGGCCCGCGCCCGCCGACAGCTCGCGGAGCAGCGCGAGCACGCGCGCTCCCGTCTCGACGTCGAGGTTGCCGGTCGGCTCGTCGGCGAGCAGCAGGCGCGGCCGGTGCACCAGCGCGCGGGCGACCGTGACCCGCTGCTGCTCGCCGCCCGAGAGCTCGTCGGGGAAGGCGTCGGCCCGCAGCCCGAGGCCGATGGCGTCGAGCAGCGCGGCAGCCCCGCGCCGCGCCGCGGCCGTCGCGCTGCCGTTGAGCTCGAGCGGCAGGGCGACGTTCTCGACGGCCGTGAGCGTCGGGATCAGGTTGAAGGACTGGTAGACGAAGCCGACGTGGCGGCGGCGGAACAGCGTGCGCGACCGCTCGTCGAGCGCGCCGAGGTCGACGCCGTCGATCGCCACGGTACCCGCGTCGGGCGCGTCGATGGCGCCGAGCAGGTTGAGCAGCGTCGACTTGCCGCAGCCGGAGCGGCCGAGCAGGGCCACCCGCTCGCCGGCCTCGAGCACGAGGTCGACGTCGCGCAGCACTGCGCGGGAGCGCGCACCCTCGCGGTAGGCGCGCGCAACGTGACGTGCTTCGAGGAGCGGGGCGTGGGGCACGAGTCGCCAGTCCGGCCAGGGGAGCCCATGCTAGGCCGGTCCGGGCGCGCGGCTCAAACGGCACGACGCCGGGGGCACCGCGCGGGCTGTGATAGCCTTGCCCGCCAGCGTGGCCGATCCCGCAGGATGTCAAATGCCCTCGTTCGACGTGGTTTCCGAAGTGGACCTTCAGGAAG
>JALORY010000019.1 GCA_025458675.1 Gammaproteobacteria bacterium
CGTGGTGAGCGCGTGCCAGTCGGCGACGAAGAAGAAGCACTGGTACTCGTGCTGCAGCTCCACCCAGTTCCTGAGCACCCCGTGGTAGTGGCCGAGGTGGAGGCGGCCGGTGGGCCGCATGCCGGAGAGCACGCGCGCGTGCTGGGCGGGGACGGGAGTCAAGGCAGGATTCCTCGAATTAGTTGAAGAACAGGCTGAGCACGACGCTCGAGCCTGGCAGCAGGTCGATGGCGCCCACGACGAAGGGCGTCACGAAGCGGCCGAGCAGGCCACTGACCAGCAGCGCGACCAGGATGAACAGGCCGTAGGGCTCCACCTGCGCGACCACGCGCGCGAGCCCGCGCGGCAGGACGCCGACCAGCACGCGACCGCCGTCGAGCGGCGGCAGCGGGATCATGTTGAGCACCAGCAGGATGACGTTGATCAGGACGCCGGCGGCGCCCATCAGCAGGAGCGGCAGCCCGACCCAGCTGCTGATCGGTAGCAGCGCCTTGCCCGCGACCAGCGCGAGCGACCACAGCAGCGCCATCGCCAGGTTGGACAGCGGCCCCGCGACCGCCACCACGGCCATGCCGCGGCGCGGGTTCGCGAGATTGCGCGGATTCACCGGCACGGGCTTGGCCCAGCCGAACAGGAAACCCGTGAGCGCGTACATGCCGAGCGGGATCAGCACGGTGCCGAGCGGGTCGATGTGCCGCAGCGGGTTCAGCGTCACCCGCCCCAGCAGCCGCGCGGTGCGGTCGCCGAGCCGGTCCGCGACGTAGCCGTGCGCGGCCTCGTGCACGGTGATCGCGAGCACCACCGGGAGGATCAGCACCGCGAGGCGCTGCAGCAGAGTGAGGTCTTCCATGGGCGCGCGATTATACCGGCCGGAATCAGGCGCCGAGCCGGGCGACGTCGCCCTTGCCGACGCGTACGACCTGAGGCACCTCGTCGCCGAGGTCCACCACCGTGGTCGGCTCCAGGTCGCCGAAGGCGCCGTCGATGATGAGGTCGACCTGCCTTTCGAGGAGCTGGCGCATGTCGTAGGGGTCGTTCATCGGGTGCTCTTCCCCGGGCAGCTGCAGCGTGGTGCTCATCAGCGGCTCGGCGAGCTCGACGAGCAGCGCCTGCAGGATCGCGTTGTCGGGCACGCGGATGCCGATGGTCTTGCGCTTGGGGTGCTGCACCCGCCGCGGCACCTGCTTGGTGGCGGGCAGGATGAAGGTGTACGGGCCGGGCGTCAGCGCCTTGAGCAGGCGGTAGTGCGCGTTGCCCACCTTGGCGTAGCTCGCGATCTCGGAGAGGTCGCGGCACACCAGGGTGAGCTGGTGAGATTCGTCGAGCCCGCGGATCCGCCGGATCCGGTCGAGCGCGTCCTTGTCGCCGATGAGGCAGCCGAGCGCGTAGGTGGCGTCGGTCGGGTACACCACCACCCCGCCGGCCCGGATGATCTCGGCGGCCTGACGGATCAGCCGGGGCTGCGGCGTCTCCGGGTGGATCACGAAGTACTGGGCCATCGGGGGTCAGGCGGCGAGCGAGCCGTCCTGCCAGATCGGCTCGCAGCCGGCCGGCAGCGCCGGCAGCCGGCCGAGCTCGAGGTAGGGCTGCTCGGGACCGTGGTAGTCGGACCCGGCGGAGGCGAGCAGCGCGAGCGCCTGCGCGTGCGCCGCCATGGTGCGGTTGTCGTCCGGCGAGTGGCTGCCCGAGACCACCTCGATCGCCGTGCCGCCCGCCGCCTTGAACTCGCGCGCCAGCCGGTGGAGCTGCGTGCGGTTCAGCGGGTAACGCGCCGGGTGGGCGATGACCGCAATGCCGCCCGCCCCCGTGATCCACGCCACGGCGTCGCCGAGCGCGGCCCACTGGCCCGGCACGTGGCCTGGCCGGCCGCGCACCAGAAAGCGCTTGAACACGTCGCGTACCGAGCCGGCGTGCCCTTGCTCCACCAGCGCACGGGCGAAGTGGGTGCGGCTGATGAGCAGACCGTTGGACAGGTCGCGGGCCCGTTCGTAGGTCCCGGGGAACCCGTCCTTGGCCAGCCGGCAGCCGATCTCCTGCGCGCGCCAGTCCCTGAAGGCACGCAGGCCGGCGAGGCCGGCCTGGAGGGTGCGGTTCCCGGGGTCCACCCCCAGGCCCACGACGTGGATCGTCATCCCGTTCCAGGTGACCGAGACCTCGACCCCGGGCAGGAAGCCGACGCCCTGACGGACCGCTTCTGCCGCCGCCTCGGCACACCCGCCGGTGGAGTCGTGGTCGGTGAGCGCGAGCGTCCGGACCCCCGCCGCCGCGGCGCGCGCGACCAGCGCGGCGGGCGCGAGCGTCCCGTCGGAGGCGGTCGAGTGCGTGTGCAGGTCGTACGCCAGCGGCATGCAGGCAGTGTACCCGAACCCCCCGCAGACGTCCGGCCGGCCGGCACCGGACCGCCGCGGCTCGCGTTTGGGGGATTGGCGTGGCCGCGTTACTATGCCGGCCCCGTCCCGTCCCCGGGACCCTAGCCCGTCGATCCCCCGGGCCGAGCCGCGCATGAAGTTCCTCGTCGACTTCTTCCCGATCGTGCTGTTCTTCGCCGCCTACCAGGCGTGGGACATCTACGTCGCCACCGCGGTCGCGATCGGCGCGTCGCTGCTGCAGGTCGGCTGGCAGTGGTACCGGCACGGCAAGGTCGACCGGATGCAGTGGATCACGCTCGGGCTGCTGGTCGTCTTCGGCGGGCTCACGCTGATCCTGCACGACCCGGTCTTCATCAAGTGGAAGCCCACCATCGTGAACTGGCTGTTCGCGGTCGCCTTCCTCGCGACGGCCTTCGTCGGCGAGAAGAGCCTCCTCGAGCGCATGATGGGCAGCGCCGTGACGATGCCGCCCGAGGCCTGGCGCCGTCTCAACTGGGCCTGGGTCGCCTTCTTCGTCGCGCTCGGCGCGCTGAACCTGTACGTTGCCTTCTCCTACTCGGAAGACGTCTGGGTCAAGTTCAAGCTGTTCGGCATGATGGGGCTGACCCTGCTGTTCGTTTTCGCGCAGGCACCCTACCTCGCCAAGCACATGCCGCCCGACGAGCCGGCCAAGGAGGAACCATGATGCTCTACGCCATCATCGGGACGGACCGCCCGGACAGTCTGGCAGCGCGCCAGGCCGCCCGCCCCGCGCACCTGACGCGGCTCGAGCAGCTGCAGGAAGAAGGTCGCCTGGTGCTCGCCGGCCCGTTCCCGGCGATCGACGCCGCCAATCCGGGCCCCGCGGGATTCACCGGCAGCCTCATCGTCGCCGAGTTCCCGAGCCTCGCCGACGCGACCGCCTGGGCCGAGGCCGACCCCTACGTCGCCGCGAGCGTCTACGAGCAGGTCACCGTCCAACCCTTCAAGAAAGTCTTTCCCCGCTGAATCCGAGGAACCCCGAATGAGACATGCCCTGATCATCGCCAGCCCGTTTCTCGCCGCGGTCGCCGTCGCGCAGCCGGCGCAGCCCGCAAAGCCGGCGCCGGCGCCCGCCCAGGCGCAGGCCCAGGCCGCCCAGGGCCCCCGCACGCTCGTCGACGTGAACGGGACCCCGCTCAACGAGGCGCACTTTCTGGTGTTCGCGTCCGAGCGCCCGCAGACCCCGCCGCAAGCCCTCAAGGACCCGCAGCTGCAGGCGTTGATCATGAACGAGCTCGTCAACACGGTCCTCATGAGCCAGGACGCGACGAAGAGCAAGCTCGACAAGAACCCGAACATCGCCGCCGCGGTCGACGTCGCGCGCCGCAAGGTGCTCGCGCAGGCCGCGATCCTGAACCACCTGCGCTCGCACCCGATCAAGGAAGAGGACGTGAAGAAGGCCTACGACGCCAAGTACGGCAAGGGCCCGCTGCGCGAGTACAAGGTGCGCAACATCGTGTCCAAGACCGAGGCGGACGCGCAGGCCGCGCTGCAGGAGATCGGCACCGGCAAGAAGTTCGCCGAGGTCGCGAAGACGAAGTCCGCCGCCTCCAACGCCGCCGAGGGCGGCGACCTCGGCTGGATCTCCGCCGACCAGGTGATCAAGCCCATCGGCGACGCGATCGCGAAGCTCGACAAGGGCGGCCACTCCAAGGCGCCGCTGCAGACGCAGGCGGGCTGGATGCTGCTCGAGATCGAGGACGTGCGCGACGCCCAGCCGCCCAGCCTCGAGCAGGCCAAGCCGGCGCTCCAGGCGGAGCTGCAGCGCGATTCGGTCGCGGCCTACGTCAACAACCTGCGCAAGTCGGCGCAGGTCAAGGTCGCGGACGGCCAGAGCCGCCCCGCGCCTGCGAAGCAGGAGGCCAAGCCCGCGGCGAAGCCGGCGGCGCCGAAGAAGTCCGCCGAGGACATGATCGCGCCGAAGAAGTAGTCACGACGCCCCGCCCACGACGGGGCGGGGCCGCACAGCCGCGAGCAGCGCACAGGGACGTGCGCGCCGCGCCCGATCAGACCTCCGCGAGGTCCCCTTTCTCCTGCAGCCAGGCGCGCCGGTCGCTTGCCCGCTTCTTGGCGAGCAGCATGTCCATGAGCGCGTGCGTGTCGTCGGCCTGCTCGACGGTGAGCTGCACCAGGCGGCGCGTGTCCGGGTGCATCGTCGTCTCGCGCAGCTGCTGCGGGTTCATCTCGCCCAGGCCCTTGAAGCGCTGGATCGTCACCTTGCCCTTGATCTTCTCGGCCGCGATGCGGTCGAGGACGCCCTGCTTCTCGCCCTCGTCGAGCGCGTAGAACACCTGCTTGCCGACGTCGACCCGGAAGAGCGGCGGCATCGCCACGTGCACGTGCCCGTGCGCCACCAGGCTGGGAAAGTGGCGCAGGAAGAGCGCGCAGAGCAGGGTCGCGATGTGCGCCCCGTCGGAATCCGCGTCGGCGAGGATGCAGACCTTGCCGAAGCGCAGCTGGGACAGGTCGTCGCTGCCCGGCTCGACGCCGACCGCGACCGCGATGTCGTGGACCTCCTGCGAGCCCAGGACCTCGGCCGGGTCCACCTCCCAGGTGTTGAGGATCTTGCCGCGCAGCGGCATCACCGCCTGGAACTCCTTGTCGCGCGCCTGCTTCGCCGAGCCGCCGGCGGAGTCCCCCTCCACGAGGAACAGCTCGGTGCGGCCGACGTCCGTCGAGATGCAGTCCGCGAGCTTGCCGGGCAGCGCCGGACCCTGCGTCACCTTCTTGCGCACGACCTTCCGGCCGGCCCGCAGCCGGCTCTGCGCCGCCCCGATCGCGAGCTGGGCGATGCGCTCGCCGTGCTCGACGTGCTGGTTGAGCCACAGGCTGAAGGCGTCCTTGACGACGCCCGACACGAAGGCCGCGCATTCGCGCGAGGACAGGCGCTCCTTGGTCTGGCCGGAGAACTGCGGGTCGAGCAGCTTCACGGACAGCACGTAGCTGCAGTTCGCCCAGACGTCGTCGGGCGTCAGCTTGACGCCGCGCGGCAGCAGATCGCGGAACTCGCAGAACTCGCGCACCGCGTCGGTGAGTCCGGCCCGCAGCCCGTTCACGTGCGTGCCGCCCTGCGACGTCGGGATCAGGTTGACGTAGCTCTCGGCGACGGGCTCGCCGCCTTCGGGCAGCCATAGCACCGCCCAGTCCGCCGCCTCGGCGTTGCCCGCCATGTGGCCGATGAACGGCTCTTCGGGCACGGTCGGCGTGCCACGCAGCGCGTCGAGCAGGTAATCCCTCAGGCCGTCCTCGTAGCACCACTCGTGGCGCTCGTCCGTCGCCTCGTCGAGGAACTGCACGCGCAGGCCGGGACAGAGCACGGCCTTCGCGCGCAGCACGTGCAGCAGCAGCCGCACCGAGAACTTGGGACTGTCGAAGTACTTCGGGTCCGGCCAGAAGCGCACCGTCGTGCCCGTGACGCCGCGCCCGACCGTGCCGACCTCCTCCAGCGCGGAGACCTTCTCCCCGCCCGCGTACGCCATGTTGTACTCGCGCCCGCCGCGCCGCACCCACACCTCGAGGTGCTTCGAGAGCGCGTTCACCACCGAGACGCCGACGCCGTGCAGCCCCCCCGAGAAGCGGTAGCTGCGGTCGGAGAACTTGCCCCCCGCGTGCAGCTTGGTGAGGATCACCTCCACGCCCGGCACGCCCTCCTCCGGGTGCACGTCGACCGGCATGCCCCGGCCGTCGTCGCGCACGGAGAGCGACCCGTCCTTGTGCAGAACGACCTCGACGGACTTGGCGTGGCCCGCGATCGCCTCGTCGACGCTGTTGTCGATCACCTCCTGCGCGAGGTGGTTCGGACGCGTCGTGTCGGTGTACATGCCGGGGCGCTTGCGCACCGGCTCGAGGCCGCTCAGGACCTCGATGGCGGAGGCGTCGTACTGCGCGCTCATGGGATCAGGGGGCGCAGGTTCTCGGAGTACTCGGACAGGGGGCGTGCCCGCTGATAGTAGCCGCCGACCGCCGACGCGATGCCGCTCGCGTCGCGCGGCGTGGTGCCGGAGCAAAGCACCGTGTCGAACAACTCCCAATGGTAGTCGCTGCGGCGCACGAACCCGACCGGCTGCCACTGCGGGGTGCGCGCCGGGCGGAAGCCTTCCGGCGACCGGGGATCGCCAAAGGCGTAGACCTTGTACTCCCGCGACGAGCAGTTGACGCCCTCGTAGGTCGCGGTGCTCGCGGAACCGGAGCGGACGACCAGCCAGTAGCGCAGCACCCGGTCCACCGGGTTGAGCTCCACTGCCGCCGGGTCGAGGTAGGCACGGAAGCCCTTGGGCAGGTGGTCGAGCCTGACCTCCGCGAGTCCCGCGTCCTCGGCCGGCGGCGGCGGCACCTTGACCTTGTCCTCGCTCCATTGCTTGTCGCCGCTGTCGTCGTACTCGAAAGTTCCCCGCTCGTTCGGCGCCCGCTGGCGGGAGTAGGGGTCCGACGAGTCGTAGGTCGCCGCGGACGCGGCCGACGCGAGCGTGGCGAGCCCGGCGAGCGTGCAGGCGAAGCGGCGCAGAAGGTGCGACATGGCGGGTCGGTCCTGGTGATCGGGAGGCTGGCGTGCCAGTTTACACGGAGGCTGCGCGCGGCTGCGGCGTTGCCTCCCGGCCGGACGCTGCGCTACCGTTGGGCGCGCCCGACGCTTCCCGGCCGACACTGCATCCCCCCCGACCGTGCCCAGAGCCACACCGCCGGAACCCACTTTCGAGCAGGCCCTCGCCGAGCTCGAAGCCCTCGTCGAGCAGCTCGAGCGCGGCGACCAGACGCTGGAGGCCTCGCTCGCGTCCTTCGAGCGCGGCGTTGCCCTGGCCGGCATCTGCCAGCGCGCGCTGGCCCAGGCGGAGCAGCGCGTCGAGATCCTCGCGGGCAAGGACGCCGACGCCAGGCGGGAACCCCTCGACAGTGCCGAATGACGCCACGCTGCAGGCCTACCTGACGGAGTGCGCGGCGCGCGTCGAGGCGGCCCTGGCGCACTGGCTGCCGGCTGCCGGCCCGGCCTCGCGCCTCCACGAGGCCATGCGCTACGCGGCGCTGGGCGGCGGCAAGCGCGTGCGCCCGGTACTGGTCTACGCCGCCGGGCGCGCCGTCGGCGCCGCACCGCAAGCGCTCGACGGCCCCGCGTGCGCGGTCGAGCTCGTCCACGCCTACTCGCTGGTGCACGACGACCTGCCGGCCATGGACGACGACGACCTGCGCCGCGGCCGCCCGACCTGCCACAGGGCCTTCGACGAGGCGACCGCCATCCTCGCCGGCGACGCCCTGCAGACGCTGGCGTTCCAGGTGCTCTGCGAGGACCCTGCGATCGACGCCCCTGCCCCGACGCGGCTCGAAATGGTCCGGACGCTCGCGCACGCGAGCGGCGCGCGCGGGATGGTGGGCGGCCAGTCGCTCGACCTCGACGCCGCGGGCCGCGACATCAGTCTCGCCGAGCTCGAGCGCCTGCACATCCACAAGACCGGCGCGCTGATCCGCGCGAGTGTGCGTCTCGGCACCCTCGCGTCCGCCGCCGCGCCTGCGGACGCGGTGCGCAGCCTGGACCGCTACGCCAAGTGCGTCGGCCTTGCGTTCCAGATCCGCGACGACGTGCTCGACGTCACGGGCGACACCGCGGTCATCGGCAAGACCCGCGGCAAGGACGTCGCGCAACGCAAGTCCACCTACCCCGCGCTGCTCGGTCTCGCCGGCGCGCGCGAGAAGTGCGCTGCGCTGATCGACGAGGCGCTCGCGGCCATCGCGGGTCTGGGCGAGACGGCCGAGCCGCTGCGCCAGCTCGCCCAATACGTCGTCCGTCGCGACCGCTGAGCCGCAAATCCCCCGCCGGTCCCCGGTTGGCGGGGCCCGGAGCGGGTCGGCATAATGGCGGCCCGCGCTGAGCTCCGGACCGGCACCGGCGGCGCGCTTTGGCCCAGCGGGGCCGTGACAGGATCGCATCATGAAGGCAGTGACCAAGAGCGCCGCCGTAGAGCCCATCGCCGACGTCCAGAGCAGTGCGGACACCCGGCGCATCGCAATCAACCGCGTCGGCATCAAGGACATCCGCCACCCCGTGCGGGTGAAGGACCGGAGCGAGGGCGAGCAGCACACCATCGCCTCGTTCAACATGTACGTGTTCCTGCCCCACAACTTCAAGGGCACGCACATGTCGCGCTTCGTGGAGATCCTGAACCGCCACGAGCGGGAGATCAGCGTCGACTCCTTCAAGGCGATGCTGGTCGAGATGGCGCAGCGCCTGGAGTCCGAGGCGGGCCACATCGAGATGAGCTTCCCCTTCTTCGTCAACAAGAAGGCGCCGATCTCGGGCGTGAGCAGCCTGATGGATTACCACGTGACCCTCATCGGCGAGATCAAGAACGGCCGGCCGGCGATGTTCATCAAGGTGGTGGTGCCGGTCACCAGCCTCTGCCCGTGTTCGAAGGAGATCTCGGACCGCGGTGCGCACAACCAGCGGTCGCATGTCACCGTCAGCGTGCGCACGCGCGACTTCGTCTGGATCGAGGAACTGATCGAGCTCGTGGAGAAGGAGGCGTCCTGCGAGCTGTTCGGACTGCTCAAGCGACCGGACGAGAAGTACGTGACGGAGCGCGCCTACGACAACCCGAAGTTCGTCGAAGACATGGTCCGCGACGTCGCGCGCCGGCTCAACGAGGACGAGCGCATCGCCGCGTACGTGGTGGAATCCGAGAACTTCGAGTCCATCCACAACCACTCGGCGTACGCGCTGATCGAGCGCGACAAGGAAGCGCAGCCCGCCTGAGGCGCCTCAGCGGCGCCGCTGGTTCCGATCGTCCAGCGACTTCTGGTCGTTCCGCTCCCCGGCCTTCAGCTCGGCGTCCGCGAGGTTCTCGACCGCCCGGTCCAGCGCCTTGGTGCGCGTGCGCCGGTCGGACCAGTCGGCCCGCTGGCGCGCCGCCTCGGTCTGCCGCAACCGGACCACCCCTTCCTGATGACCGACCGCCGCCTGCAGCTTGGCCAGGAAGGCCTGGTACTCGAGCAGCTGCGCGACCGTCATGCCCTGCTGCTGGAGCGCGCGGAACCGCTCCATGTACTCGGCGTGGTAGCGCTTCAGCTCCTCGAGCCGGTCCTCTTCCTCCTGCAACCGACGCGCCGACTCGCCGAAGGAGCGCGCCGCATCCCGTTCCCGCACCGCGGCGACGTGCTGCAGAGGCTTGAGGCGCTCGGAGTCCGTCACGGCAGCGGCTCCTCAGCCCGGGTCACGACGCCCCGCGGGCGCGCAGCGCCGCGACGGTGCTCTGCGGGAACAGGGCGTACAGCGCCTCGAGGCTCTCCTCGATCGTGACCTGCTCGCGCATGTCCTGGCGCAGGAAGTCGAGCAGGCGCGGCATGGCGCCGATCGCGACGTCGATCTGCTCGTCGCTGCCACGCTGGTAGGCGCCCACGCTGATCAGATCGCGGTTCTGCTGGTAGGTGCTGTAGGTGCGCTTGAAGTCGCGCGCCGCGCGCTGCTGCTCCGTGTCGGTGACGTCGCTCATCGCGCGGCTGATCGAGGCCTCGATGTCGATCGCGGGGTAGTGCCCCGCGTCGGACAGGCGCCGCGACAGCACGATGTGCCCGTCGAGGATCGCGCGCGCCGCGTCGGCGATGGGATCGTTGTGGTCGTCGCCCTCGGTCAGCACGGTGTAGAAGGCCGTGATCGAGCCGCCGCCCCGCTCGCCGTTGCCGGCACGCTCGACGAGCTGCGGCAGCTTGGCGAACACCGACGGCGGGTAACCCTTGGTCGCCGGCGGCTCGTTGATCGCGAGCCCGATCTCCCGCTGCGCCTGCGCGAAGCGGGTCAGCGAGTCCATGAGGAGCAGGACGTGCCGGCCCTGGTCGCGGAAGTGCTCGGCGATCGCGGTCGCGAGCATCGCGCCGTGCATCCGGCGCAGCGGCGCCTGATCGGCAGGGACCGCGACCACGACGGCGCGCGCGAGCCCCTCGTCGCCGAGGATGTTGTCGACGAACTCCTTGACCTCCCGACCGCGCTCGCCGATGAGCCCGACCACCACGACGTCGGCGTTGGTGTAGCGCGTCATCATGCCGAGCAGGACGCTCTTGCCCACACCCGAGCCGGCGAAGAGACCGAGCCGCTGGCCCCGCCCGACCGACAGCAGGGCGTTGATCGCGCGGATCCCGACGTCGAGCGGCTCGCGGATGGGCATGCGCGCGAGCGGGTTGATGCCGGCGCCGATGAGCGGCCGCCGTTCGTCGCTGTCGATCGGCCCCTTGCCGTCGAGCGGGCGGCCGGCGCCGTCGATCACGCGTCCGAGCAGCGCGTCCCCGACCACCGCCTCGCCGACCCTGCCGGTGGGCGCGACGCGGGCGTCCTGCTCGAGGCCTCGAATCTCGCCCGTCGGCATCAGGTAGAGACTCTCGCCGGCGAAACCGACCACCTCGGCGTCGAAGCGCTCGCCGCGGCTGTTGATCACGTCGCACTGCCCGCCGATCGCTGCGCGGCAGCCGATGGCTTCGAGCGTGAGTCCCACCATGCGCGTCAGCCGCCCCTCCACCACCAGCCCGCGCGTGTTGCCGAGCCGCTCGCGGTGGCGGGCGATGCGCTCGCACCACAGGGCGCCGCGGTCGGTCGCGGGCGCGCGGCTCACGGCTCCGCCCCGTCGCCGCCGTCGACGCTGCGACCGGCGGCGAGCAGCGGGGCGATGAGCGCGCCGAGCCGGGACTCCAGCGTGGCGTCCACCTGCGAGGTCTCCGTGAGGATGCGGCACCCGCCGCGTGCCACCACGGGGTCCTCGACGATCTTCCAGTTGAGCTCGCCTTCGCTGGTCGCGTACACGTCGCGCACGAGCGTGGCGTCGTCCGGGTTGAGCAGCACGCGGATGTTGCGGGACGCGACCGGCAGGATCGCAAGCGCTTCGCGCACGACGCCGACGATCTGGCCGGGGTCGGTGCGGATCTCGCGACGCACCAGCTGGCGGACGATGGCCACCACCAGCGTCACCACCTCGCGCTCCACCTGGTCGTCGAGACGGCGGAACGGCTGGTCGAGCGACGCGACCAGATCGTCGAGCAGCGCCAGCCGCTCGGCGATGTCGGCGCGCGCCGTCTCGAGCGCCTCCTGGCGGCCGAACCGGAAGCCCTCGTCCCGGCCGCGCCCGTAGCCTTCGTCCCACGCGCGCTTGTGCAGCCGCTCGAGCTCTGCGGCGGTGGGCAGGGCGGAGACCTGCGAGCGCGCGAAGTCGCCCGGGGCGACGTCGGTCACGCGCACGTCGTCGACGCCGTCCGCGCTGACCACGCACCCGGCTTCCGCCTCGATGCGGGGTGGCGCCCACTGCACCGCCCCGACGGCGCCGTCGCGGATGACCTTAGACGTAGGCCGCTCCACCACTCCCTCCGAGCGCGATCTCGCCCGCCTCCGAGAGGCGCCGCGCGACCGCGAGGATCTCCTTCTGCGCGGCCTCGACGTCGGTGATGCGCGCCGGCGCCGCCGCGGCGAGGTCCTCGCGCAGCATCTCGGCCGCGCGCTTGGACATGTTCTTGAAGACCTTCTCCTTGAGGCGGTCGTCGGCGCCGCGCAGCGCGAGCAGCAGCTGGTCCGACGCGATCTCGCGCAGCAGCGTCTGGATACCGCGGTCGTCGACGTCGTTCAGGTTGTCGAACACGAACATGTTGTCCTGCAGCTTCTGCCCGAGGTCCTGATCGCTCGCGAGGATCTCCTCCATGATCTTGCTCTCGATCGGCCCCTCGACGCAGTTGAGGATGTCCGCCGCCTTGCGGATGCCGCCCACCGGCGACGACTTCACGGGCACGCCGACCGCGAACTGCCGGTCCAGGATGGCGTCCAGCTCCTCGAGCGCCGCCGGCTGGACGCCGTCCAGCGTCGCGATGCGCATGACGACGTCGGAGCGCAGCTGCTCGGGAAATTCGCTCAGCACCTCGGCGGCCTGGTCGGGCTCCAGGAAGGACATGACGATCGCGATGATCTGCGGGTGCTCGAGGCGGATCATTTCGGCGACGGCGCGCGCGTCCATCCACTTGAGCTGGTCCAGGCCCTTGCTGTTGCGGCCGAGCAGGATCCGGTCGACCACGCCCGCCGCCTTCTCGGGTCCGAGCGCCTGCGTGAGCATGTTGCGGATGTACTGGTCGGCGCCGAGGCCGACGGAGGTCTGGCTGCCGATGGTCTCGACGAAGTCGCTCATCACCGTTTCCATCATCTGGCTGGTGATGTTGCTGAGACCCGCCATCGCGGCTCCGATCTCCTGGACCTCCTTCGGCCCCATGTGCTTGAGGACCTCCGCCGCGTAGCCCTCGCCGAGGGCAAGCATCAGGACCGAGGCCCGCTCCAGGCCGGACAGCTTGCGTCCGCCGGAGGGGTCGACGACGGCGCTCGCGCTAGCCATTTTCGCCCACCCAGTTCTTCACCAGTTGCGCCACGCGCCGCGGATCGTCGCGCACCATGCCGCGCGCCGCGTCGACCACCTGCTCGTAGCGCGCCGGCCCCGGCAGCCGCGCGGCCTCCTGCGGGGCCTCGAGCGACGCCGCGCCACCCGTCGCGAGGGCGAGCTGGCCGCCGCCGTGCGCCGGACCGGCGCCTCGGGGCCCGCCCGCCACGGCCGCGGCCGCGACCATCCGCTTCAGCGTCGGCGCGATGACGCCGAACACGAGCAGCGCGACGAGGACCAATCCGCCACCCTGCCGCAGCAGGTCCCAGAACCACGCCTCTTCCCAGAAGCGCACCGGCGTCGCGGCGATCTCCTCGGTCGGCAGGAATGCGGCGCCGACCACCCGGACGGTGTCGCCGCGCTTCTCGTTGAAGCCCACCGCCTCGCGGACCAGCGCGGCGATGCGCTCGATCTCCTCGGGCGTCCGCTCGCGGCGCGTCGGCTCGGCGCCGTCGACGCCCGGGACGACCACCTCGTCGACCACGACCGCGACCGACAGGCGGCGCAGCTGGGCCGGCGCATTGCGGGTGTGGCTGATCGTCTTGTCGACCTCGAAGTTGCGCGTCGCGCGGCGGCTGCTGCTGGTCGGCTCCGCGGCCGCGGTGGCCGCCCCCGGATCGCCGGCGGGCTTCGCCTTCTCGGGAGCCGCCGCGGGCGCCGCCGGCTGGTTCGACAGCGCCCCGGGAACGCCCTGCACCGCGGCGGCGCGCGAGGTCTCCTCGCTGACCTGCTCGCTGCGCAGCGCGCCCTGCTCGGGGCCGAACTGCTCGCGCGTCTGTTCGGTGACCGTGAAGTCGATGTCCGCGCTCACCTGCGCGCGCACCGCGCCGGCGCCGACGATCGGCGCGAGCAGCACCTCGATGCGCTCCCGATAGTGATCCTCGACCTGGCGCGCGTGCTCGAACTGCGTCGCGGTGAGGCGCAGCTCGCTCGCCGCCCGCTCGCCGTTCAGCAGCTTGCCCTTCTGGTCGACCACGATGACGTTGTCGGGCTCGAGCTCCGGCACGCTCGCGGCCACGAGGTGGACGATCGAGTCGACCTGCGAACGGTCGAGCGACCGGCCCGGATACAGCTTGACGACCACCGAGGCCGACGGCGGGACGCGCTTGCGCACGAACACCGACTGCTTCGGAATCGCGAGGTGCACCCGCGCGCTCTCGACCGCGCTGATGGTGGCGATGGTGCGGGCGAGCTCGCCCTCGGTCGCGCGGTGGTGGCGCGCCTGCTCGACCAGGCGGCTGGTGCCGAGCGCCGTCTCCTTCTGCAGCAGCTCGAAGCCCAGCCCCTCGCTGCGCGGCAGTCCCTGCGACGCGAGCGTCATGCGCACCTCGTGGAGCCGGCGGGACGGCACCAGGATGCCGCCGGTCGCGGGGTCGACCCGGTAGTCGAGGTTGGCCTTCTGCAGCGCCTCCATGACCTCCTGCCCGCCCTTCTCGCCGAGGTTGCCGTACAGCAGGCTGTAGCTCGGCGCCTGAGTCCACAGCACCACGGCGACGCCGATGGCCACGCTGGCGGCGATACCCGCCATCACGAGCAGTTGGCGCACCACGGGGTGCTGGTGCAGCTGCGCCACCGTCTGCAGGCCGGGGCGCGCGATCGCGCCGTTCGTCGTCTGCGTCATTTCCATTTCGGATGCACCCGGGAGCTGGGAAGTCGAAAGGCCGTCAGATCGGCATGTTCATCACGTCTTTGTAGGCCTCGACCAGGCGGTTGCGGACCGTGACCATGGCCTGGAACGAGAGGTTCGCCTTCTGGCTCGCGATCATCACGGAGGCGAGGTCCCGGGTCGCCCCGACCTCGAAGCTCTCGGCGAGCCGGCTGGCTTCCTGGCGCTGCGCGTCCACGGCATCGATGGACTGCTTGAGCAGATTGCCGAAGCCGCCCTCGGCTTCCTGCAGCGGCACCGGGGCGCCCTGGGAGCGCGCGGCGAGCGCCCGCATCTCGCTGAGGACCTGGCTGATCTCGACGCTGCTCATGTGTCGTGCCTCCGACGGCGGATCGCGCTACGCGACTCAGTGCAGATTCCGCGCCATGCCCGGCGTCAGCGCGGCACGGCGACGCCGGCCTCGCGCAGCCGGGCGAGCTTGTAGCGCAGGGTGCGCGGGCTGATGCCCAGGATTTCGGCGGCCGACTTGCGCCCGCCGGCGCTGCCGAGCACCTCGAGGATCCGCTGTTCCTCCGTCGCCCGCAGGTCGGCCGAGAGACTGCCCGCGGCTCGGGCGGTGACCGACCCGGATGGCGGCTCGAAGCACAGGTCCTCGGGCGCGATCGGGCCGCCGCGCCAGAGCACCAGCGCCCGCTGGATCAGGTTGTCGAGCTCGCGGACGTTGCCGGGCCAGTCGTGGACGAGCAGGCACTCGAGCGCCTCGGCGCCGAGCTCGGGCACCGGGGTGCCGAGGGGCACCCGGCGCCGCAGCAGGTACCGCGCGATCGGAGCGATGTCGCGCGGCCGCTCGCGAAGCGGCGGAAGGCCGAGCGGGAAGACGTTGAGCCGGTAGTAGAGGTCCTCGCGGAAGCGGCCGGCCGCCACCTCCTCGCGCAGGTTTCGGTTGCTCGTCGCCAGCACGCGGACGTCGAGCTCGACCACCTCGTGGCTGCCCACCCGCTCGAGCTCGCGCTCCTGCAGGACCCGCAGCAGCTTCGCCTGGAGCGGCAGGCTCATCTCCGAGATCTCGTCGAGCAGCAGGGTGCCCCCCTGCGCCTGCTCGAACTTGCCGGGCGTGCCGCGCAGCGCGCCGGTGAAGGCCCCCTTCTCGTAACCGAACAGCGTGGCCTCGAGGAGCGACTCCGGGATCGCGGCGCAGTTGATGGCGACGAAGGGCCCGCCCGCGCGCGGCGAGCTCGCGTGAATGAAGCGCGCCAGCACCTCTTTGCCGGTGCCGCTCGGCCCGTTGATCATCACGGTCACCTCGCTGGCCGCGACGCGTCGCGCCAGCTCCTTCAGCTCCCGGGTCCGCACGTCCTCCGCGACGAAGCCGTCGTCGCACCCGGCGAGTCCGTGGCGACGCACCTCGCGCGCGAGCGTGCCGGTCACGTCGGCGAGCACGAGGATCTGGCCGGGATCCGGACGGAGCGCCCGACGGGACACCGAGTAGACGCGCCCGTCGGGCAGACGCCAGCCGTCGCCGTCCTCCGCCTGCGCCACGCCGGTCTCGGCGAGGACGTCGCGCCAGCGCCGGCCCCAGGACAGGCTCGGGAACAAGGCGGCGGCGGCGGTGTTGTACTGATCCACCCGATCCTTGCCGTCCACGACGATCACGGCCGCCGGCAGGGCGTCGAGCAGCGACGACAGGCGCCGGGCGAGCCGGCGGGCCTCGGTGGCGGGGTCGATCGGACAGACGCTGGCCATGCGGACGAGCCCTCGGAGGTGCTGCCGCTGGCAAGCGGGAAACATGCCAGAAGTTATTTTTCTATCTTTATCAAATATTTAATATTATTTTCTCGAACAGCCCGCGTCAGAATTCCGACAGCTCCTGGCCGCGCGCGAGGCCGTACTTGCGCAGCTTCTCGACCAGCGTGGTGCGCCGCATCCGCAGGATCTGGGCGGCGTGCGCCACGACGCCGTTCGCCTGCTCGAGCGCCTGACGGATCAGCCCGACCTCGAGTTGCGCGAGGTGGTCCTTGAGGTCGATGCCGCCGCTCGGCAGACGCGGCGCCGCGAACGTGGGATCGGTGACCTCCACGGCCGCCGGCGCCCCCCCCGCGGCGGGCATCGGTTCCAGCGGCAGGTCCCGACCGGGCAGCCCGGACCGAAACTTCTCGGGCAGGTCGGGCACGTCGACGACCCCGAAGGGGTGCAGGATGGCGAGGCGCTCGATCAGGTTGGCGAGCTCGCGCACGTTCCCCGGCCACTGGTAGTGGCACAGAGCGGCCACCGCGGCCGGCGTGAGCCGGACGGAACCGCGCTTCTCGTGCTCCATGCGGGCGATGAGGTCGCTCACCAGCACCGGCACGTCCTCGGTGCGCTCGCGCAGCGGCGGCATCTCGATCGGAAACACGTTGAGCCGGTAGTAGAGGTCCTCGCGGAAGCGGTTCTCGCGGATCGCCTCCTCGAGGTCGCGGTGGGTGGCGGCGACGATGCGCACGTTGCAGTGGATGGTCTTGTTGCTGCCGACGCGCTCGAAGGACCGCTCCTGCAGCACGCGCAGCAGCTTGACCTGCATGTGCATGCTCATGTCGCCGATCTCGTCGAGGAACAGCGTCCCCCCCTCCGCCAGCTCGAACCGGCCCTGGCGGGAGTTGATGGCTCCGGTGAAAGACCCTTTCTCGTGCCCGAAGAGCTCGCTCTCCAGCAGCTCGCTCGGGATCGCCCCGCAGTTGACCGGCACGAACGGCTTGCCGCGGCGGCTGGAGTGGTAGTGCAGCTTGCGCGCGACGACCTCCTTGCCGGTGCCCGACTCCCCGAGGATCAGCACGGTCGCCTCCGTGTCGGCGACCTGCTCGATCATCCGGTTGATGCGGCGCGTCGCCCGACTCGTGCCCGACAGCGAGCGGAACAACTCGAGCGGCCGGCGGCCGGGCTCGCCGCCCCCCTGCTCGGTGTAGATCTGGGCCTTGTGCAGCAAGCCGACGAGGACGTCGTGGCGCGTCGGCAGCGCCAGAGTCCCGAGCACCTCGGTGCCGATCGCCGGCGCGTCGCCGCGGTGCACCAGGAAGACGGGGATGCGCGGCTTCTGGCTGCCCGCGAAGCGGATCAGCCCCTCCCGCTCGCCGTCGGAGAGCGACTCGCCGACCAGGAGCGCGGTGCAGCGGACGGGGCTCGTGGCGACCGCAGCGGCGATCGAGTCGGGCCGCAGTTCGACGAGCGGGGCGCAGTCCATGAACTCGAGAACCGTTCTGAGGTAGTCGCGATTGCCGGTGTCGGGATCGGCCACGACCACGCAGCCCGCACTCAATGAAACGGATGGCGTCGCCTGCTCGTTCATTGCTTAAGCTTTCCGCGCTAACCCAAGGGAGAGAAATGAGAAAATGACGTAACCAAGTTCAGTTAAGCACTCTGCCGGGCAAATGTCAAAAAAGCGACGCCTGATTTTTTTTGACCTCTGTCCGGCGGGCCGCCTTCCTTGACACCCCTCCCCCATCCCCCTAGAAAGGCAGGGCCACCGGTCACGCAGGATCCGCCCGCTTGGAATCCCCCGCCCTCGGCACGCTGATCGGCGTGCTCGTCCTGCTCCTCGCCCTCTCCGCCTTCTTCTCCGGTTCCGAGACCTCGCTGATGACGCTCAACCGTTACCGGTTGCGTCACCTGGCGAGCCAGGGACACGGCGGCGCCCGGCGGGCCCTGAAGCTCCTGGAGCGGCCCGACCGGCTGATCGGCCTGATCCTGGTCGGCAACAACTTCGTGAACAGCCTGTTGGCCTCGATCGCGGCGCTGGTGGCGGTCGAGGTAGGCGGCGTGGGCGGCGGGGCGGTGGCGATCGCGGCGACGGCGATCACCGTCCTCATCCTGATCTTCGGCGAGGTGGCCCCGAAGACGCTCGCCGCGCTGCACCCCGAGCGGATCGGCTTCCCGGCCGCGTACGTGTACTCGGCCGTGCAGCGGGTGTTCTACCCCGTCGTCTGGGGCATCAACGGCGTCGCCAACGGCATGCTGCGGCTGCTCGGCGTCGACCCGGAGCAGCGCGGCAGCGACGCCCTGAGCCGCGAGGAACTGCGCACCCTCGTGCTGGAGGCCGGCAGCCGCATTCCCAAGCGCCACCAGCGGATGCTGGTCGGCATCCTCGACCTGGAGAAGGCGACTGCCGAGGACATCATGATTCCGCGCAGCGAGGTCAGCGGCATCGACCTCGGCGACCCCGTGGAGGACGCGCTCGAGTTCCTGCGGCGCACCACCTACACGCGCATCCCCGTGTGGGAGGGAAGCATCGACCACGTCCTCGGCATTCTGCACGTCCGGGACTTCCTGCAGTCGGTGATGGACGACGCGGAGGTCACGACGGAGACGCTGCGCGGCCTGTTGCGCGAGCCGCACTTCATCCCCGAGGGCACGCCGCTCACGACCCTGCTCGTCAACCTGCAGCGCGCCCGCCAGCCGATGGGCCTGGTGGTCGACGAGTACGGCGACCTGCAGGGCATCGTCACCTTCCCGGACCTGCTGGAGGAGATCGTCGGCGAGTTCACCACCGACCCCCAGGACAGCATCCGCGACGTCCACCCACAGGCCGACGGCAGCGTCCTGGTCGACGGCACCGCCAACGTGCGCGAGCTGGTGCGCACGCTCGGCTGGGAGCTGCCCACGGACGGACCGAAGACGCTGAACGGACTGATCCTCGAGCAGCTGGAGTCGATCCCCGAGACCGGCACCAGCCTGCTGATCGCCGGCTACCCGGTGGAGATCCTGCAGGTCCAGGACAACGCGGTGCGCGTGGCACGGGTCTACCCCGCGATGCGGCGCCGCGAGGCGACCGCGGAGTAGCGGGTCCACCTTCGGCCGCGCCGGCCGATACAGCGCGCAGGCAGCGGCACGGGGAAGTCGACGGTGGCGAAGGACAATCAGGAGCGGCGGCGCTTCCATCGTCTGAGCTTCGACGCGCCCGCGCAGGTCGTGACCCCGCGCGCGCTGCACCGCGCCACCGTGGTCGACCTCTCCCTGAACGGTGTGCTGCTGCGCCGCCCGGAGGGCTGGCACCCGGCACCGGGCGAGGGCGCGATCGTCGAGCTCGGTCTCGACGGCGCGGCCGCGTCCGACGGGCCGCGCATCCGGCTGCACGGCGAGGTCGCCCACATCGAGCCGGAGGTGGTCGGCCTGCGCTGCCGGCACATCGACCTCGAGAGCCTCGCGCACCTGCGCCGGCTCATCGAGCTCAACCTCGGCGACCCGGCGCTGCTCGAGCGCGAGCTCTCGGCCCTGGGCTGAGCCCCGCCGGTCAGGCCAGCGCGTCGAGGGCCTCGGCGAGACGCCGCACTGCGACGACCTCCATTCCCTCGACACCGCCGCGGGGCACGTTGCCGTGCGGCACCAGGGCACGCCGGAAGCCGTGCTTCGCGGCCTCGCGCAGGCGCTCCGGACCGTTCGGTACCGGTCGCACCTCCCCCGCGAGCCCGACCTCGCCGAAGGCGACGAGGTCACGCGGCAGCGGCCGGTCGCGGAAGCTCGACAGCACCGCGAGCAGCGTCGGCAGGTCGGCGGCGGTCTCGGTGACCCGCACGCCGCCCACGACGTTGACGTAGACGTCCTGGTCCGCCATCGCGACGCCGGCGTGGCGGTGCAGCACGGCGAGCAGCATCGCCAGGCGGTTCTGCTCGAGGCCGAGCGCGACGCGCCGCGGGTTGCCGAGCGCGCTCTGGTCGACCAGCGCCTGCACCTCGACCAGCAGCGGACGCGTGCCCTCGCGCGTCACCAGAATGCCGCTCCCCGCCACCTCGCCGTCGTGCCGCGACAGAAAGATCGCGGACGGGTTGCCGACCGGGCGCAGGCCGCGGTCGGTCATCGCGAAGACGCCGAGCTCGTTGGCCGCGCCGAAGCGGTTCTTCACGGCGCGGATGAGGCGGAACTGGCTGCCCACCTCGCCTTCGAAGTAGAGCACCGTGTCGACCATGTGCTCGAGCACGCGGGGGCCGGCGAGCGCGCCTTCCTTGGTGACGTGCCCGACCAGGAACACCGCGGTACGGGCGCGCTTCGCGTGGCGCACCAGCTGCGCCGCGCTCTCGCGCACCTGCGCGACGCTGCCCGGCGCGGACTGCAGCAGCTCCGTGTACAGGGTCTGGATCGAGTCGACGACCATCACGCGCGGCGCCTCCGCCGCGGCGAGGGCGAGGATCCGCTCGACGGCGGTCTCGGTCAGCACGCGCAGGCGCTCGCCCGACACGCCGAGCCGGCGCGCGCGCAGGCCGATCTGCTCGCCGGACTCCTCCCCGGAGACGTAGAGGACGGGCGCGCGCTCCGCGAGGGCCGCGAGGGTCTGCAGCAGGAGCGTCGACTTGCCGATGCCGGGGTCGCCGCCGATCAGCACGACGGAGCCGGCGACGAGGCCGCCGCCGAGCACGCGGTCGAGCTCGTCGAGGCCGGTGGACAGGCGCTCGTCCTCGCTCGCGCCGATGGTCGCCAGCGTGCGCACCACTGCCTCGCCACCGCCCGCGTAGCCGCCGCGCCGGCCCGCCGCGGCCGGCGGGGCCGCGGCCTCCTGCAGCGTGTTCCACGCCCCGCAGTCCGGGCACTGCCCGACCCACTTCGACGACTGCCCGCCGCAGGCCGTGCAGGCGTAGAGGGTCTTCGGGCCGCGGCTCACCGGCCCGCGTCCAGCGGCGGCCGCTCGGCCCCGCGCTCGACCACCGCCACCCGGCCCGTGACCGCGCAGGTGAGCTGGTACGGGATGGTGCCGGCGCACTCCGCGACCTCCTCGACCGGCAGCCCCTCGCCCCAGAGTACCGCCGGGTCCCCGAGCCGCGCGCCCGGCGCGCCGCGCAGGTCGACGCTGATCATGTCCATCGAGACGCGGCCGACCAGCGGCACGCGCACGCCGCCGACCAGGACCGGCGTGCCGCTCGGCGCGTGGCGCGGATAGCCGTCGCCGTAGCCGACCGCGACGACGCCGACCGGCATGTCCTCGGGGCACGTGTAGGTGCCGCCGTAGCCGACGCGCTCGCCGCGCCGGTAGTGGTTCACGGCGATGAGCCGGCTGCGCAGCGTCATCACGGGCCGCAGGCCGAGCGCCGCCGCGCGTCCCCCGAGGAAGGGCGACGCGCCGTACAGCATGAGTCCCGGCCGCACCCAGTCGCCGTGCGCCTCGGGACAGCCCAGCAGGCCCGCCGAGTTGCTGATCGAGACGGGCACGCCGAGCCGCGCCGCGAGCGGCCTGAACGCGTCGAGCTGCTCGCGGGTCGCGGGGTCGCCCGGATCGTCCGCGCTCGCGAAGTGCGTCATCAGCCCGACCGGCGCGTTGCCGCGGGCGAGCGCGACGAGGCGCGCGTGCGCCGCCGGCGCGGCCTCGACCTGAAAACCGAGCCGGTGCATGCCCGTGTCCACCTTGAGCCACGCGCGCGTCGGCCGGGCCGGCCGCGCGGCGGCGAGGAGCGCGATCTGCTCCTCGTGATGGAACACGAGATCGAGGCCGCGCCCCGCAGCCTCGGCGACGTCCTGCGCGTCGAACCCGCCCTCGAGCACGACGATGCGCGCCGCGATTCCCGCGTCACGCAGCTGCGCGCCCTCGCCCACGCGGGCAACGGCCAGCGCGTCGGCCTCACCGAGCGCCTGCGCGACGCGCCGCATGCCGTGGCCGTAGCCGTTCGCCTTGATCACGGCCATGAGGCGGCTCGCGGGCGCCCGCGCCCGCGCCACGCCGAGGTTGTGGCGCAGCGCGTCGAGATCGATCACGACTTGGGGCATCTGTCCCGACATGGCCGCGGAGACCGTGAGAGCGCGCCGTCGCGACGGTCAGCCGTAGCCGCCGCCGTACACGTCGTCGATGAAGTTCTCGAACTTCGTGTACTGGCCGAGGAAGGTGAGCCGGACCGTGCCGATGGGGCCGTTGCGCTGCTTGCCGATGATGATCTCGGCGACGCCCTTGTCCTGGCTGTCCTCGTGGTAGACCTCGTCGCGGTAGATGAAGACGACGAGGTCCGCGTCCTGCTCGATGCTGCCGGACTCACGCAGGTCCGACATCACCGGGCGTTTGTTCGGCCGCTGCTCGAGGTTGCGGTTGAGCTGCGAGAGCGCGATGACCGGCACGTTCAGCTCCTTCGCCAGCGCCTTGAGCGAACGGGAGATGATCGAGATCTCGGTCGCGCGCGTCTCGCCCTCGGTCGGCGCCTGCATGAGCTGCAGGTAGTCGATGACGATCAGCCCGAGCTCGCCCTCCTCGCGAGTCAGCCGGCGCGCCCGCGCCCGCACTTCGGTCGGCGTCAGCGCCGCGGTGTCGTCGATGAAGATCGGCGCGTCGGCGAGCAGGCTGACCGCCGAAGTGAGACGCGGCCACTCGTCGTCCTCGAGCCGTCCGGTGCGCACGCGGTGCTGATCGATGCGCCCGAGCGAGGACATCATGCGCATGGTCAGCGATTCGCCCGGCATCTCCATGCTGAACACCGCGACCGGCTTGCGCGTCTTGATCGCGACGTTCTCCGCGATGTTCATCGCGAAGCTGGTCTTGCCCATGGAGGGCCGCCCGGCGATCACGACGAGGTCGGCGGGCTGCAGGCCCGACGTCATGTCGTCGAGGTCGCTGAACCCGGTCGACACGCCCGTGATCGGGTCGTTGCGCTCGTGCAGCAGCTCGATGCGGTCGACCGCCCGCGTGAGCAGCCCCTTGATCGCCCGGAACCCGGTGCTGTCCTTGGCCTTCTGCTGCGCGATCTCGAAGACCTTCTGCTCGGCGCTGTCGAGCAGCTCGGCGACGCGCCGGCCATCGGGGCGGAAGGCGCTGTCGGCGATCTCGGTGCCGACGCGGATCAGCTGCCGCATGACCGAGTGCTCGCGCACGATGTCGGCGTAGGCGCGGATGTTCGCCGCGCTCGGCGTGTCGTTGGCGAGCGCGCCGACGTAGGCGAGCCCGCCGGCGCTGCCGAGCTCGCCTTTGCGATCGAGCTCCTCTGCGAGCGTGACGACGTCGAAGGGCTTGGCGAGGTCGGCAAGTGCCGCGATCGCCTTGTAGATGAGCTGGTGCTCGCGGCGGTAGAAATCGCCCGACCCGACGCGGTCGGCGACCTGATCCCAGGCGCCGTTGTCGAGCATGAGCCCGCCGAGGACGGACTGCTCCGCCTGGATGGAGTGCGGCGGAACGCGCAGCCTGTCGGCCGGCGCCGCCGCGGGGAGCTCGCTCGGGAATGCCGGTTCAGCCATGGGGGATCAGCCGGGGGGACGGCTCAAGCTTAAGGCAAACCCGAGCCTCCCCCCAAGGCAGCCCGGCGGGCGCGCTTCCCCGCGCCCCCGGCGCCCCGACGGTCACTCGCCGACGACGGTGACCTTGATCGTCGCGTCGACTTCGGCGTGGAGGTGGACGAGCACCTCGTGCTCCCCTGTCGTGCGGATCGGACCCTGCGGCAGGCGGACCTCCTGCTTCTCGACCGCCACGCCCTGCTTTGCAGCGGCCTCGACGATCTCCGCAATGCCGACGGAGCCGAAGAGCTTGCCCTCCTCGCCCGCACGGTGGGCGATGGTGACGGCAAGGCCGTCGATCGTCGCGTGCCTGGCCTGCGCGGCAGCGAGGCGCTCCGCCGACTGCTTCTCGAACTCGGCGCGACGGGCCTCGAAGGCCTTCAGGTTGTCGGCGGTCGCCGGCACGGCACGCCCGCTCGGGATCAGGAAATTGCGCCCGTAACCGGGCTTGACGACGACCTTGTCGCCGAGCCCGCCCAGATTGTCGACCTTCTCAAGCAGAATGACTTCCATCGATGCTCACCCCTAGATGATTGGCTGGGGCTCAGGTGCGACCACCCTCGCCCGTTCGATCCGTCTTGCGTGCCCGGAAATCCATCCAGGCGTCCGCGTAGCCCGCCGTCGCCAGCGCGATGAAGGCATAAGGCGTCGCCACCACCAGCAACGCGTAGATGCCGATCAGCCAGCCGGGGCCCGCCTTGAAGGCCGCCAGCTGGGCGTGCGCGAGCGCCAGCCCCTGCAGAAAGAATGCGGCCGCGACCGGCAGCGCCAGATAGCGCAGCACGTCCGGCAGCCCCGCCATGAACAGCGCGGCGAACAGCGGCAGCGCCAGCAGGGCGAGCCAGCGCGGCAGGCGCAGCGCGCGGAACTCTGCCCCGAACCCGCCCGGGTTGTAGAGCAGCGCCTGCCACCAGCGCGCCAGCAGCAGCGAGGCCGCGATCTGCAGGAAGTAGGCGGCAGCCAGCGCCCCCGTCATCCAGCGGCCCATGGCCTCCAGGACCTGCTTGCTGGCCGCCTCGTCCAGTCCCTGCGCCGTGAGGACCTCGCCGACCTGGGCGCCGATCACCTCGGTCCAGTGGCCTGCCGGGTCGTCGAGCGCGACGACGTGCGCCAGCACGATCAGCGTGCCGAACCCGACGGCGATCAGCAGGGCGGCCGGGAGCGAGCGCGTGTAGCGCAGCGCGAGGGCCAGCACCAGCATCGGCACCCACAGCAGCAGCGGCAGCAACAGCGCGACCGCGGCCTGGCCGACGACGAGTTGCAGCGCCAGGGCCGTCACGACCGTTGCCGCGGCCAGCAGCTTGAGCCCGGCCTGGGCGCCGTCGCGCAGCGCCACCAGGGCCACGACGGCCCCGCTGAGGATGCTGAGCGGCGGCAGCAGGACCGACAGGACGGCGCACAACACCGCCACGCCGGTCGCCTGCGACCAGCCCCTCATCACGAAGGTGGCCAGGGCCTTCATCGGTGTCTGCCCCGGGGCCGGGCGCCCCGCGCGGATCGCTCAGTGCCGATCGCTGTACGGCAGCAGCGCGAGGTACCGCGCCCGCTTGATCGCCGTGGCGAGCTGGCGCTGGTACTTCGCCTTGGTGGCCGTGATGCGGCTCGGCACGATCTTGCCGGTCTCGCTCAGGTACTGCTTGAGCAGGTTGAGGTCCTTGTAGTCGATCTCGTCGACGCCCTCGGCACTGAACCGGCAGGGTCAGGCTGCCTCGTCGTCGGACTCGCCGGCCGGACTGTCCCGGCCCTCCGGCGCCTTCGCCAGCGGCGAGGCCTCGGTGACCGGACCCTGGCGGGCGACGACGAGATTGCGCAGGACGGCATCGTTGTAGCGGAAGGCGTCCTCCAGATCGTGGAGGGTGTCGCCGTCGCACTCGATGTTCATCAGCACGTAGTGCGCCTTGTGGACCTTGTTGATCGGATAGGCGAGCTGCCGGCGGCCCCAGTCCTCGAGGCGGTGGATCTGGCCGCCCTTGCTCTCGATGCTGGCGCGGTAGCGCTCGATCATCGCGGGCACCTGCTCGCTCTGGTCCGGATGGACCAGGAAGACGATTTCGTAGTGACGCATGGTTGCTCCTTTCGGATTGAGCAGCCTCCCGCCCGGCGCGGTGAGGCAAGGAGTCACGGGCCCTGGGCCCGAAAAGGGGGTCAGCCGGGAAGCGCGCGATGGTACAGGGCGCACGGGGGCCGCGCAAGGGAATCAAGGCGTTAGCCTAAGCCTCGCGCAAGGTGACTCGGGCCTTGCGCCGGGTGCTGCCCTGCCGGGCTCGCGCGCGCCGAAGCCGCTAAGATTCCGCTCATGGACCCGCCCGTCGGCGAACCGGTTTTCCGCGCCCGCGGCCTCACCAAGGTCTACCGCATGGGCGAGGTCGAGGTGCCCGCGCTGCGCGGGGTCGACCTCGACCTCTACCCCGGGGAGCTCGTCGTCTTCCTCGGTCCCTCGGGCAGCGGCAAGTCCACGCTGCTCAACATCCTCGGCGGCCTGGACACCGCGACCGCGGGCACCGTGCGCTACCACGGTACCGACCTCTCGGCGGCGGGGGAGCGTGCCCTGACCGAGTTCCGCCGCCGCCACGTCGGCTTCGTCTTCCAGTTCTACAACCTGATCCCGAGCCTGACGGCCCGCGAGAACGTCGCGGCCGTCACCGAGATCGCGGAGCACCCCATGCGGCCCGAGGAGGCCCTCGGACTGGTCGGCCTCGGCGCGCGGCTCGACCACTTTCCGGCCCAGCTCTCCGGCGGCGAGCAGCAACGCGTGGCGATCGCGCGCGCGATCGCCAAGAACCCCGCGGTGCTGCTCTGCGACGAGCCCACCGGCGCGCTCGACTCGACCACCGGCGTCGTGGTGCTCGAGGTGATCGAGCGCATCAACCGCGAGCTCGGCACGACGACGGCCCTCATCACGCACAACGCGGGCATCGCGGCGATGGCGGATCGGGTGATCCACCTCGCCGACGGCCGAATCGCGCGCGAGGAGCGGCCGGCGCGGCGCGTCGTGGCGCACGAGATCCGGTGGTGAGCGGGATGCGGGCGCTCGACCACAAACTGTGGCGCGAGCTCTGGGCCCTGCGCGGCCAGATGCTCGCGATCGCGGCGGTCATCGTCAGCGGCGTGGCCACGCTGGTGATGTCGCTCAGCACCCTGGACTCGCTCGACCGCACGCGCGAGCTCTACTACCGCGACTACGGCTTCGCCGACGTCTTCGCCCCGCTCAAGCGCGCCCCGCGCGAGCTCGCCGCCCGCATCGCCGCGCTGCCCGGCGTCGACCAGGCCGAGACGCGCGTGGTCGCCGCGGCACGGCTCGAGGTCCCGGGCTTCGCCGAGCCGGTCACCGGCCGGATCGTGTCGCTGCCGGACCACGCGCCGGCGCGCCTCAACCGCCTGCACCTTCGGGCCGGCCGCCTGCCCGAAACGGCCCGGGCGAACGAGGCCGTGGTGCACGAGACCTTCGCCGAGGCACACCAGCTCGCGCCCGGGGACCGAATCAGCGCGATCGTCAACGGCCGCCGCCAGTCGCTCGTGATCGTCGGCGTCGCCCTATCCCCCGAGTACGTCTACCAGATCGCGCCCGGTGCCCTGCTGCCCGACTTTCAGCGCTACGGCGTGCTGTGGATGGCCGAGTCCCCGCTGGCCAGCGCCTACGGGCTCGACGGCGCCTTCAACGACGTGGCGCTCACGCTCGCTCCCGGGGCCTCCGAGGCGGACGTCATCGGCCGCCTCGACGCCCTGCTCGAGCCCTACGGCGGCGCGGGGGCGGTGGGTCGCTTCGACCAGCTCTCGCACCACTTTCTCAGCGAGGAGCTGCGTCAGCTGCGCACCACGGCGACGGTCTTCCCGCTCATCTTCCTGGGCGTCGCCGCCTTCCTGCTCAACGTCGTGGTGAGCCGCCTCATCGCGACGCAGCGCGACCAGATCGGGATCCTGAAGGCCTTCGGCTACGGCGACGCCACCATCGGCTGGCACTACCTCGAGCTCGTACTGCTGGTCGCGTTGGTTGGCGTCGCCGGCGGCGTCGCCCTCGGGGTGTGGTTCGGCAAGGGGCTCTCCGGCGTGTACGCGTCCTTCTACCGCTTCCCGTCGCTGCGCTTCGTGCTGCGGCCCGAGGTGGTGGCAATCGCGCTCGCGGTCGCGGGCGGCGCGGTGCTCACCGGCACGCTGCACGCCGTGCGGCGCGCCACGCGGCTGCCCCCCGCGGAAGCGATGCGCCCGGAGTCGCCGATGATCTACCGGGCGACGCTGCTCGAGCGGCTCGGCCTGCAGCGCCTGCTGTCGCAGCCGACCCGGATGATCGCCCGCCACATCGAGCGCCGCCCGGTCCGCTCGCTGCTCTCGGCCGCGGGAGTCGCGATGGCCTGCGGCGTGATGATCGTCGGCCACTTCCAGCGGGGGGCGATCGACTTCATGGTCGACGTGCAGTTCGGCCTCAGTCAGCGCGAGGACCTCACGGTCAGCTTCGTCGAGCCCGCCGCCTCGCGGGCGGTGAACGAGCTGCGCGCGCTGCCCGGCGTCCGGCGCGTCGAGGGCCAGCGCACGGCGGCGGTGCGCCTGCGCCACGGGCACCGCAGCTTCCGCACCGCGATCGTCGGCGTCGAGCCGGACAGCGTGCTGCAGCGTGTGCTCGACGATCGGCTGGAGCCGATCGTCGTGCCACGCGACGGCCTACTGCTCACCGACCACCTCGCGGGCATCCTGGGCGTCGTCCCCGGCGACTCCGTGCGCGTCGAATCCCTCGAGGGCGCGCGGGCGCAGCGGGACGTGCCCGTGGTCGGCGTCACCCGGCAGTACCTCGGCGTGACGGGCACGATGGATCGCACGGCCCTCAATCGCCTGCTCGAGGAAGGCGACGTGGTCTCGACCGCCCTGATCGCGGTCGATCGCCGGGACCGTCAGCGCGTCTACGACCGCCTCAAGGAGATGCCGCGCGTGGCCGGCGTCATGGTGCACGAGAGCACGATCCAGGCGTTCTTCGACAGCATGGCGGAGATGGTCCTCTACTTCAGCGGCATCGCCACGCTGCTCGGGGCCACCATCGTCTTCGGCGTCGTCTACAACACGGCGCGCATCGCCCTCTCGGAGCGCAGCCGAGAGCTGGCGAGCCTGCGGGTGCTCGGCTTCCGCCAAGGCGAGGTCGCCTACATCCTGCTCGGCGAGCTGACGGTGCTCGTGCTGGCGGGCATCCCGCTCGGGTTCCTGGTCGGCCACGGACTGTGCGCGTTCCTGGTCGGGCAGTTCGAGTCGGACCTCTACCGGATCCCGCTGATCGTGGAGCGGGAGAGCCTCGCCCTCGCCGCGACGGTGGCAGTGGGCTCGGCTGCGGTATCTTTCGCCATGGTCTGGCGCCGGCTGCGCGCCCTCGATCTGGTCGCCGTGCTCAAGACGCGGGAATAATCGCCATGCCCACTCGCCGCCCGCTCGCCCTCGGCGCCCTCGTCCTCGCCCTCCTGGCCGCCCTCGCCTGGGGTTTCTGGCCGCGCCCGATCCCCGTCGAGCTAGGCCAGGTCACTCGCGGGCCGCTGACGGTGACCGTCGAGGAGGAGGGCCGCACCCGCGTGCGGGATCGGTTCGAGCTGTCCGTCCCCGTCGCCGGCCACGTGCGACGCCTCACCCTCCTCGCCGGGGACACCGTGACCGAAGGCCAGCCGGTCGCCGAGCTCGAGCCCCTGCGCTCGACCGTGCTCGACCCGCGCAGCCGCGCCGAGGCCGAGGCGCGCGTGGCCTCGGCGGAGTCGGCGCTGCACGCCGCCGAGGAGAAGGCGGCCGCCGCGACCGCGGAGGCCGGACGCGCCCGCGGCGAGCACGAGCGCCGCAAGCGGTTGTGCGAGTCGGGCTGCATCTCGAAGGAGGAGCTGGAGAACTCCGCGATGCTCGCACGCCGCACCGAGGCGGAGCAGCGCTCGGCGGAGTTCGGGATCCAGGTCGCCCGCTTCGAGCTCGAGGCCGCGCGCACGGCGCTCGGCTACTCCGCGGCCGACGGCGCGGCGGCACCCGCCGAGCGCGTCACCATCCGCTCGCCGGTGGCAGGGCGCGTGCTCAAGGTCCTGCGGCGCAGCGAGGGGCCGGTCCAGGCCGGTGAGATCCTGCTCGAGGTCGGGGACCCGCACGCGCTCGAGGTCGAGGTCGACGTGCTCTCGAGCGAGGCCGTGCGCATCCCGCCGGGCGGCCGCGTGCGCCTCGACCGGTGGGGCGGCGACGGCCTGCTCGAGGGCGTCGTGCGCACCGTGGAGCCGTCGGGGTTCACCAAGGTCTCCGCGCTCGGCGTCGAGGAGCAGCGCGTGTGGGTGATCGCCGACATCGCCTCGCCGCCCGAGCAGTGGGCGCGCCTCGGCGACGGCTACCGCGTCGAGGCCGCATTCGTGATCTGGGAGGGAGCCGACGTGCTGCAGGCCCCGGTGAGCGCGCTCTTCCGCAGCAACGACGGCTGGGCCGCGTTCGTCGTGCGCGACGGCGTCGCGCGCCTGCAGCCCGTCCGCGTCGGCCACCGCAACGCGCTCACAGCGGAGGTGCTCGAGGGGTTGAGCGCGGGCGACGCGGTGATCCTCCACCCGTCGAACGCGGTGCGGGATGGGGTCAGGGCCAAG
>JALORY010000128.1 GCA_025458675.1 Gammaproteobacteria bacterium
GCCGCGGCGCACGCGGATCACCTCGGCGAGCAGGCTGCGGTAGTCCGCGTCGCTGCCGACGAGGTCGATCTCGGTGGCGTTGACCATCAGCACCGGGGCGGCGTCGTACTCGAGGAAGAAGCGCGCGTAGGACTCGACCAGCCGCTCCAGGTAGCGCCGCTCGATCAGCTGCTCGGCGGGGATGCCGCGGCGCGAGATGCGCTCGAGCAGCACGTCCACCGGCGCCTGAAGGTACACGACGAGGTCGGGCACGGGGGCGTCGATGGCCAGCCGCGCGTAGACCTGCTCGTAGAGCTCGTACTCCTGGTCGTCGAGCGTCAGGCGCGCGAACAGCCGGTCCTTGTCGAGCAGGTAGTCCGAGACCCGCACGCGCTCGAAGAGGTCGGCCTGGCGCAGCTCCAGCATCTGACGCGAACGCTGGAACAGGAAGTGGAGCTGGGTCTGGAAGGCCACCGCGCGCGGGTTGCGGTAGAAGCGCTCGAGAAAGGGGTTGTCCTCGCCCTGCTCGAGCACGAGTTCGCTGCCGAAGCTCCTTGCGAGGCGCCGGGCGAGGCTCGTCTTGCCGACGCCGATCGGTCCCTCCACCACCACGAAGCGGTGCGGAGTTCGGACGATCTCGTCGGCATCCTTCGCGTGGCTCATGCCGCGATGCGCTCCAGGGAAGCGGCATCCACTCGCGCGAGCAGGTCGCGCACCCGGCCGCGGCCCGGCACGTCGAGGTCGGGCGCGATCTCGGCCAGCGGCACGAGCACGAAGGCGCGTTCGGCGATGCCGGGGTGCGGTAGCCTGAGCGCATCGGCATCGCTGCGCGCCGTGCCGTGCACCAGCAGGTCGAGATCGATGCGTCGCGGGCCCCAGCGCACCACCGGCTGGGCGCGGCCGAGCCGGACCTCGAGGTCCTTCAGGACGGCAAGCAGCGCGGCTGGATCGAGACCGGTGAGGAGCCCGGCCACGGCATTCACGAAGTCGGGCTGCTCCACCGGCCCGAGCGGCCGCGACCAATAGAGCGAGGAGCACAGCACGAGGCGCGTCTGCGGCAGTTCCGCCAGCGCAGAAAGCGCCCGCTCGACCTGCGCACGCGGGTCGTCGAGGTTGCTGCCGACCGCCACGTAGGCGGGCACGAGCCGTGAGGCAGGCATCGGGGCCGGCACCTCAGCGCTATTCAGCCGCGGGACGCTTGCGGCGACGACGCGGGCGGCGCCGGCGAGGGGCGTCGCCCGCCTCGGCTGGCCGTCCCTCGACCTCGGCGATACGCTCGGCCTCGGGCAGCTCCTGCAGGCGCGTCCACCACGCCGCGATCTCCGGGTCCACCTCGCCCGAGGCCGCGCGCAGCAGCAGCAGGTCGTAGGCGGCGCGGAACTTCGGGTGCTCGAGCAGGCGCAGCGCGCGCCGGCCGGAGCGGCGCTCGAAACGCGGCTGCAGCATGATGAGGTCACGCATCGGCAGTCCGAAGCGCTTCGGGATCGTGATGCGCCGCAGCTGCCGGCCGAGCACCTCGTCGCAGGCGGTGCCGAGCAACTGCGGGTCGTCCGGCAACGGTCCGAGCGGCGCGCCGGCCGCGCGCAGGATCGCCGGCCACAACAGCACCGCGAACAGGAAAGTGGGCGTCACCGACTTGTCCGCTCGCACGCGCCCGTCGGTGTTCTCCAAGCCGAGGCGCAGCAGCCGGGCGCCCGGGGAATCCGGCGCCTCGGCGACCGCCCTCGCGACGTCCGGCATCAGGTGATCGAGCAGCTCGAGCTTCACCAGCAGGTCGAAGGAGGCGAGGCCACTGCCCGCCAGCATCAGCTTCGCCGTCTCGTCGAAGAGCCGCGCGGGCGGCACGCTGTCGAGCATGTAGGCGAGGCGGCGCACCGGCGCCTCGGTGTCCGGATGCAGCGAGAAGCCGAGCTTCGCGGCGAAGCGCGCCGCGCGCAGCATGCGCACCGGGTCCTCGCGGTAGCGGGTCTCGGGATCGCCGATCAGGCGCAGTACCCGCGCCGCGGCGTCCGGCACGCCGCCCACGTAGTCCCAGATCGAGTAGTCGGCGATGTTGTAGTAGAGCGCGTTGGCCGTGAAATCGCGCCGCCAGACGTCCTCTTCGATCGAGCCGTAGAGGTTGTCGCGCAGGATGCGGCCGTGCACGTCGAGCACGCGGTGTCCGGCCTCGTCGACGGCGTTGTCCTCGTCCACCTCGGTGTGGGCCGCGCGGAAGGTGGCGACCTCGATGATCTCCATGCCGAAGCGCACGTGCGCGAGGTGGAAGCGCCGGCCGATCAGCCGGCAGTTGCGGAAAATCTTGCGGACCTCCTCCGGGTGCGCGTTGGTCGCGACGTCGAAGTCCTTGGGGTGCAGCCCGAGCAGCAGGTCACGCACCGCCCCGCCGACCAGGAAGGCCTGGTAGCCGGCGTCCTTCAGGCGGTAGAGGACCTTGAGCGCGTTCGGGGAGATGTTGGCCCGCGAAATCGAGTGGTCGGCGCGCGGGACGATGACCGGCGGCGGGTGCCCGGCGAGGGGTTCTTCTTGGTAGGGATGCAATGAATCGTCTTCCGCTGGACCATGGCAAACGGCTGCGTATAATACGCGCCCTCTGGCAGACCGTCAGTCTGCCGTCCCTGGCACGCT